>NZ_OZ060452.1:1328594-1660743 GCF_964059235.1 Candidatus Tisiphia endosymbiont of Nedyus quadrimaculatus | reverse complement strand
GGGCTAAATCTCTAGAGAAAGTAAAGAAAATCATTGAGGAGACTATAGAACATTTTATAATAATCTCTACCTACCTTGAAATGCCACAAATAAGCAATGACATAATTACACTTTGTAAAAATAGTCTAGGTATCAAGTTACAGTCGAGTCATAACTACCAGTTACCTTCTCTAGATTTATGAAATGTAATAACCCAATCCCATATAATGTGATTATGGGGAGCATGACAACTAACAGCCCATAATTACCCAAATATTCTATAAGGTAAACAATTCCAAAAGAAGTCACTACAGACATTAATGCACGGGATATAGCAAATGTAAAGCTAGCGTAACTAAAACGTTTAAAAATAGGGAAGGCTCTATAAAAAATAGGATTAGCTGGGAATGTACTAGGGGCAAATACAGCTGTTAGTGCTTGAATTATAAATATACCTTGTACAGTATTAATATTATTTAGGAGAAGTGGATATACTAAAACCAAGCCAAAAAATATTATTGACTGTGTTTTTAAAATTTTTAAAGGATGTACCTTATAGGCTAAAAATGTAAGTGTGATAACTACTAGTAGGTCTACCATAGAAACTAAGAAATTGTGATGAATAACTTGACCAGCATCAAAATTAAAAGAATTCTTCATACTATTGCTACAATAGATATAAATAAAATAAAACCACACAGGTTGTCCTAGTTCCATAAAAAAATATGATATTGCAGTTTTTTTACTAACTTTTTCTTGAATAACAGGATTAGCAACTAATGATTTTGTATTTATAGTAAACTCTTCGAAAGTTTTTTTTATCCGTCGTTTCGCGTCAGCAAATTCTGGCGTTTCTCTAAGTGCTGTTCTTGCTATTGCACCAATCATAGCAATGCCTGTTCCAACCAAGAAGGCCATACGCCAGTTAAAACCATAACTAGTAAATAAAGAAGCAATAGCTAAGGCACATACTCCACCTAAACTTACACTTACCATTATTAATGCTACCACAAAATATTGCATGGGTGATTTTTGAATAAGTTCTGTTAAATAGAGTTTTGCTCCTACCACTTCTCCCATAGAAGACACACCTTGCATAATACGGCACATTGTCATTAACCAAGCAGCAGTAGCTCCTATTTGTTCATAAGTAGGTAAAACAGCTATAATAAAACATGAAATCGCCATCATAAAAGTTGTTATCACTACTGTTGTTTTACGTCCAATATTATCCCCAATCCAGCCAAAAATCAAAGCACCTATGGGACGTAAGACAAATGTCGAACAAACGGCAGTAGCTGCAAGAAGATTTGTCGTATGAGGATCAGTTTTTGGAAAAAACAACTCATTCATCAATATTGCCATATGTACATAAAGCATCAAGTCAAAATATTCCAAAAAACTACCGATTGATAATAACCCAACCGCTTCTTTCTGTTCTTTTGTTAAGCTTATTTGTTCTTTATAATTTCCTAGCATTTATCACCTTATATATTTATTAGTTTATAGATATTGATGATTTGGTTGAACGATAGCAAGAAAAAATAATACAGAAAATTGAAATAATAAATCTTAGTTGTAACAATATCACATTTCTATAAATAAATTAGAAAGGGAAAAAGAGATATTTGGTAAAAATATAGGCTTAAGATCAAAGAGATGTTGACTATCAAAACTGCATAGCATGTTAGCGAATTATTGGATATTACTTTTATGGATAAGAAACTGTAATTTTACAACAAGATTAGAAAATATTGTATCTTTTTAAAAATCAAAAGTAGTTAATGCTTTGAGTAATAAAAATCTTAGTTTATTATAACTTTATAATTAAAATATTATGATTTTTATGGAAGATATTAACTATTGGGATAATTCACAATACACGTCAGTTCGGGATAAGATATAGATGAAATAGTAATAGATAAAAGGATTGTCAAAAAGGAGTGCCTGCAGTATTTATATTTTTAAACAAAAAAACAAACTACAGGCATGAAAAAAGATATCACAGAATTATATAGTTTTATAGATGATTTTTGTAAAATTTATTTGGAGTATGAACAGAGAAAGTTATTACCATCAAATAAGCAGAGAAATCGCTGTTGTAGCATGAGTTTAAGTGAAATGTTAACAATAATAATTATGTTTCATACATCCTATGCTAAGAATTTTAAATTTTTCTATAAAAGTTATATAGAGTGCATGCATAAGGATGATTTCCCTAAAGCCTTGAGTTATAATAGATTTGTTGAATTAATGGCACGATTATTCATACCGCTAAATATGTTGATTCATTTGTTGTTTGGTGAGGAAACAGGTATTTATTTTATTGACTCTACAACGATTAAAGCTTGTCACAATAAAAGGCGTTATAGCAATAAAGTTTTTAAAGGATTAGCCAAACATAGTAAATCCTCTATGGGGTATTTTTATGGTTTTAAATTACATGTAATAATCAATAATAAAGGGGAGTTTATGGCATTAAAAGTGACCAAAGGCAATGTAGATGATAGGGTTCCAGTACCGGAGTTAACAAAAAGATTAACTGGAATTATAGCAGCTGATAAAGGTTATATTAAGCAAAATTTGTTCTTAAATTTATATGAAAGAGGCTTAAAAATGATTCATGGAATTAAGAAGAATATGGAAAATAAATTAATGGATTTGAAAGAAAAAATCTTACTTCGAAAGCGTAACTTAATTGAAACAGTTTTTGATTATCTAAAAAATAAAATGAACCTTGAACATACTAGACATAGATCACCAATAAATGCCTTTGTCCATATATTATCTACTCTTGTTGCTTATTCATTAAAGAAAAATAAACCTTCAACAAAATTTGATTTTAATCTACATGTTCTCAATATCCTTATCCCGAATTGACGTAATACCAGTTTTGTTCATATGCTGAGAGGTTGCTTAATGAATTAATTTTGCTAAATACAAAAGTAAAGCAACCAATAGACATTGATGTAGTAAAAAAAGGCATCTACTATGCTAAAAAATATCATGGCAGTCAAATGAGACAATCCGGTGAGCCATATTACTCGCATCCGATTGAAGTGGCTTATATGGTTGCCCAGTACACAACCCTAGAAATTCCACGATTGTTTAGAACCGACATGATTGTTACCGCATTACTGCACGATACCATTGAAGATACAAAACTGACCGAACCCATGATTGCCTATATTTTTGGCAATCAAGTGGCTAGTCAAGTAGAAGATTTGACTAGGGTTAAACCTTATGGCAAGATTAGCTCAGCGGAAACACTAGATTTATTAATTCAGCAAAAAAAATATGATGTAGCATTGATTAAAGTTCTTGACAGAAAACATAACTTGCAAACTCTAGGAGCTAAATCACCGGAAAAAGCTAAGAAGATAATTCAAGAGACAATAGGACATTTTATAACACTTTGTGCATATTTGGAAATACCAAGAGTAGAGCAAGAACTAATAAAACTTTGTCAACAATATCTATGTGTTAATCTGAACCCCTCTGAACTGCAGAAGCAAAATAATCGGCTCTGTCCAAAAAACTGTGTAAATTCGAAAAAATAGGTCATTAAATTTTGTTAAGCCTATCCTCAAATTTAACCATCAAATGAGCCATAGCTTCATTCCAGTTTGGAATGGGCATAGTCCATTTTTTGGTCATATAGTCAATTGTCAAATATAAACTTTTAAAAACAGCATTATCATTAGGAAAAACCCGCTTATTATTTGTTACTTTACGCAATTGACTATTGACAGATTCAACTGAATTAGTTGTATAAATTACCTTTCTAATTGACTCAGGATACCCTAGAAAAATCATTAGATTGTCCCAATTATTATACCATGATTTGGCAATTTGTGGATATTGTTTATTCCATTTTTCTTCAAAAGATACTAAAGCTAAATGGGCTTGTTCTTCCGTTACTGCAGTATATATCGGCTTTAAATCGCTAGACAGTTGCTTCCTATCTTTATACGACACATATTTTAAACTATTTCTAATCTGATGTACAATACACAATTGATGTTCTGTTTTTGGATAAACTGCTTCTATTGCCTCAGACATACCAGTAAGATTATCGCTACAGGCAATCAGTATATCTTTTAGCCCTCTATTTTTCATTTCGGTAAAATTACCGAGCCAAAATTTTGCCCCTTCATTTTCACTGATCCATAATCCCAATATATCTTTTTTACCAGATAAATCAATTCCTAATGCAACATATACTGCCTTATTGATTATCCTTTTATCTTGCCTGACTTTTACTACTAAACAATCAAAAAATACTATCGGATATATCTCTTCTAATGGTCGACTCTGCCAAGCTTTAACCTCATCCATTACATCATCAGTAATTTGGCTGATTAAGCCTTCACTTATTTCAACACTGTATAACTCCTGTAACTGAATCTTAATATCAGATATACTCATGCCTTTAGCATATAATGATAGTACTTTATCGTCAAAACCATCAAAACGTTTCTGGCGTTTTGGTAGTATTGCGGGTTCAAAGGTATTATGCCTATCCCTTGGTACTTCTATTTCTACAGCTCCATGTTCGGAGATCAGTTTTTTGCTAGTTATACCATTACGAGCATTATCATTATCTGCACAACTGTATTTATCATAGCCTAGATGATTATTCATTTCTGACTGCAGTGCCTTCTCTATTAAACGTTTGGTCAATTCTTTTAATAAACCTCCTTCTTTCAGTATTGTACTTACATCTGTATCATTATCTATTAATAAATCTACTGCTTGCTTTATTGATTCATTAGTTTTTTTATTCATGTAATTTCCTTTTTTGTTATACTTTTATATATAACCTATTTCGAAATTTACACAGTTTTTTGGACAGAGCCGGATAAGGATTAGTAAAAATGCTTTAGCTATAACTAATACAAGATTTTGGATATGTATAAATTGCATTTCTGTGAATTCATACATTAATTGCTCTTCGTAGTGTATATATGTCTGCTATTTTTACTAATCCTTATCCCGAATTAACGTATTACGTAATAAAGATGAGTTAAAAGTAACAGAGCCAAGTAATTACCAAGAATATCATACTTTAAAACATATCCCGAAAGCTAATTGTGAGATATACGATAATTTTCTCAAGTTAGGAGGTAAGTAATGAACAATGTATATCAAGAATCTACTAGAGAAGATATTATAAATGTTATGAGAAAGCTAAAATTTACATAGACTTATGTGGGTCATTTTTCAACGCTTATTGACAGCGAGAAGCCACTTTGGTGGCGGCGAAGCAATCTAATAAATGTGGATTGCCACAACCACTACGTGGTTTCGCTAATAGACGTATTGTGCTTTTCTGCAATTTTTAAATTGCCATGGGGATTATGCGTAAGGTAAGTTATTAATTTTCGCTTTAAAATACTCAAAATATAAACGATTTAAATTTTGTCAACAGAATCTAATATGTTTAAACAAAAAAGGTGTTATTCCTGCGAAGGCGGGAATAACATCGTTTTAGTCCTTATATTTTAACTCTACAGAATAAGGCACAACCTTTGAAAATATTTTACCAATTACTGGTATTTTAGTGATAACGTTACTTGCAAAAAAGAAAGAAGGTATTACATTACCTTTAAGCTTCATTTGATGTTTATTAGTATCAATTGTGCCTTGCATTGTAAAATCAAAAAATGGTCCAGTAGCTGATGTATCAGCAATATTTATGGTATTACCTATATAACTAAATCTACCTGTCATGTTCCTAAACATGATATCCTTATTATTTAATATAAAACTCATAAAACCTGGGAAAGAAACAAATGATACCATTCTAGTAAGAAAAGGCACATCGGTAGTAACAAAGTACTTTATATCAAATGTTCCATCTACGATTGGTATCACTTCTCCCTTTTTGGCATCATATCTTTTTGTATCAAGTGTCAGATTTATAATACCAGATTTCATTTTATTATACATACCAATACCTCTAAATAAAGCTCCAGCATTATCACAGGTAACTATCCATTGTTCTAGATCTTTTTTATCTGTAAGTAGCATTTTAAAAGATCTAGTGCCAATTTTTGAATTTAAAGAACCAGAAAAACATTTTATTTTATTACAATCAATTTGTAAATTAAGCTTATCAAGCATTATATTATTTTTTAACTTTACCCTATCTACATCAACTGTTAAATGAATATTTTTTGGATCTCCTTCTTTCTCTAAAAATTGCATCATATTAGATTCAGACAAATCTAGTTGTCTTCCATGAATTTCAGCATTCAAGCTATCTTTACCTAAAAGCAATTTCCCTACTAGATCAGTCGTATCATACTTCATCACAGGTAAAGTAACATCGTACTTATCTTCTGCTACTTTAACCTTACCAACTATTTTTAAGTTATTTTCTCCCGAAAGATTAAAATCAATATCACCATTTAGGTTATTATATAACTTGCCAGTCAAAGTAAACTTAGCTTCACTACCAAGTTTTTTACGCATAGATATTTTATCAATATAAAATTCTAAGTTTTTGAGGTTAGTATTGGCTTTAATGAAGCTTTTCCCATTTTTTTGCTCTTTATATTCAAAATCTAGGACACTACTACCTGAGATTAACTTTAATATACCAACCTTTTGGTTATTACCCATAATGGTAGTTTTTACTTTTAATAGAGTCTGATAATCATCTTGGTTATTATCAGTGACATTAACATCGATAAGTAAATTACTGTCATAACCATTAATTTTACCTATACCGATTAAGTTTAGCTTATCGCCATTAAATGTTCCAGTTATTTTGGCATTTTTTAATATGACATTGTCACTAAATGCTTTGCCATTTACTCCCGTTATTATTGTAGAAATATCATAAGTATTTTTGATAACTGGGCTAATCGGTATTATTATGGCAATTTTTGAATTAGCGATTCCAGTAATCTTTTTAAGATCGATCCCTTGTTTTTTTACCTTGTTATAATCCTCATTTGACATGAAATCAATTAAATCGTTAACACTCCCCTTAGCATTAGCATTAACGATGAAATTTGATTTATCCATCCCTTGCCAATCAAAAGTTATTATCCCACCCGAAATAAGACTATCACTACTATATGCTTGATTTAATATGAACTTAACAGATAGCCCAGATATAGTAACATCAGTATCAATTTTTCGTAAAGGGGGATAGTCTTTATCATATTGATATTCAAGATCTACAACATGCAGCTTGGCTTTCAATGCGGTTTCTAGGGAGATATTTTTCTCTAAAGAATTTTTATCAAAATTAAAATCAAACTCTCCATTTCTAATATAACCACCTTTCATATATTCCTGTAGAAATAAAATTACTTGGTTATCAGGAATAATTTTCTCAGCAATTTGATAAATCATTATAGGAATATTCTGAGCATTACCACTTGCTTGAATTATGCTACCATCCAATACACTATTGAATAATAGATAGGCTTTATCACCAAACTCTAGTTTGCAATTGATTGATTTCTTAGAAGCTCTAGAAATTTTACTGTTATAGGAACAAAATCCTTCACCATCAGGTAATTTTTCACCATAACTATCAAGCAAAGAAATATTTTTTATAGAACCTAAGTTTAACTGTGTTTCAATCTTATTTTTAAAAAAATCCACAATGGATTTACCAGATATTTTAGCATTTATTACTAGTTGATTATCTTTAGAGATTAAGGAAAAACTATCTATATCAATAGTACTAAGAATTAAAGGCTTGGTTGTTATATCATCAATAATAAAACTGATTTTGAAATTAGTAATTTCACCTTGGGCGTTATTTGCTAAATCCATAAAGATTTTATCGATTGATAGAATATTATTTCTTACTTGTAAGTTACCTATCCGTATTTTCATAGCTTTTTTATCAAGGTAAAATTCTATTACCTTCTTAATTGGCTTATCTAAATATCCTTTACTACTACTTAATATTAATAAACTTAAAATTACTACAACTGTGCAAACTATTATGCTTAGGCTAATAAAAAATCTTTTAATGAGCATCATCTTGTTATTTAGTACTTGATCAGTTAATATATACTTTATATATCTAATTCGATTAGTATTACTCCGTCATTGCGAGGAGTGTGTAAACACGACGAAGCAATCCAAATATAATCACTTTCTTGGATGGATTGCTTCGTCGCCACTAAAGTGACTCCTCGCAATGACGTCTGTGAATTTGGCGTAATAACCGGGTTAGATATAGCATCATAGCATAACAAAGTTGTTGCACTAAGTATATAAGGATAATTAATGAATATTAGACTTCATTTTATAGGCACTGGTTACGTTGGATTAGTATCTGGCATAATGATGAGTTACCTAGGACACGACGTTACTTGCTTAGATACCGATATTTCTAAAATCGATCAGCTTAAAAAAAATATTTTACCAATTTATGAACCAAAATTAGCCAAGTACCTACCGCCATTAGTGAAGTCTAGTAAGTTGCAGTTTACAGCCAGCTACTCGGCTGAATTAAGAAATTCCCAAGCGGTATTTATTACAGTAGGAACACCACCACTACCTTCAGGGGAAGCAGATTTACAATATATTTTTACTGCTATCGATAATTTATGTGAATGGATCAACGATGATTGTTTGATTGTTATTAAATCAACTGTACCTCCAACAACATGTAACCAAATTATTGATTATTTAAAAAAAAGAAATCTTAAATTTCCTGTTGCCTCAAATCCTGAATTTCTTAGAGAAGGTACTGCTGTAGATGACTTTTTAAACCCTGATAGAATATTAATTGGCACAAATAATAAACACGCAGAAGATTTATTAAAAAAGATCTACCTGCCTTTAACTACAAAGAATATATCTCTTATATGTACTGATTTGGTTACTGCAGAACTTACCAAATATGCCTCAAACGCTTTCTTAGCAACAAAGATTGCTTTTATTAATGAAATGGCAAATTTATGTGAGAAAACTGGGGCAAATATCAAAGAACTCTCGATTGCTATGGGACTCGACAAGAGAATAGGTAAAGAATCTTTAAATGCTGGACCTGGATTTGGTGGTTCATGTTTTCCTAAGGATCTCTTAGCACTTTCACAAATAGCAGGGCATTATCAATGTAACTTACAAATAGTTAATTCTGTTATAAGTAGTAATGATCAGAGGGTCTATGATATGGCGGATAGGATTCATTATATCATAAATGATAATTTGACTAATAAAAATATTACTGTATTGGGTCTTACTTATAAGTCTGGTACAGATGATATTAGAAGCAGCCCTAGTATTAAAATCATCAAAATTCTAGTTGATAAAGGAGCTAATATTAGAGCCTTCGATCCAATAGGTATGGATAATGCTAAAAAAGAGCTAAAAAATATATTTTTTGCCGATTCAGCACTTAGTGCTTGCCAAAATAGTGATATAATTGTAGTGGCAACCGAATGGTTGGAGTTTAAAGATTTAGATTGGTCGCTTATTCGCCGTCAAGTTAAATCTCCTATAATTATTGATTTCAGGCATATTCTTGATGGAAATATGCTAAAAGCTCTTGGATTTAAATATTATCTTATTGGTACGCAATATGAAGTTTGATTTTATTCACTTAAGAGTACAAAGCTCATATTCATTTCTTGAGAGTGCCTTAACAATTGATCGTATAGTAGAGCTGGCACAATTACACAAAATGCCAGCAATTTGTTTAGCAGATAAGGGTAACTTATTTGGCTCATTAGAGTTTGCTTTAAGTAGCTGCAGAGCAGGGGTACAACCTATAAATGGGGCAATTGTAAACGTTGCTTTTACTAAAGATAACTTTTGTGAAATTGTGCTTATCGCTAAGGATGAAATTGGTTATAAAAATCTACTGAAGGCTGTGAGTGATAGTTTTACCAAAAATGATCGTAAAATTTGTAATCATATTACTTTTGATGATTTGGTTAAGTATAATGAAGGGCTTATTATCTTATCCGGTTATACTGATGGGATAATTGGCAAAAACCTGATTGATGGGAACGAAGAATTAGCCATTTTTTGGGCCACTAAGCTACAAAGCATTTTTGGTGATCGTTTCTATTTTGAGATTATGCGGCATAATTTAGCAATAGAACAATCTATAGAAGAAAATTATATAAAAATAGCCGATAACCTTGGTATTCCACTAATTGCCACCAACAAAGTATTGTTTAGCGATGTTAACATGCATGATGCACATGATGTATTATTATGCATATCTGCTGGTGTTAGTAAAGCAGAAGAGAATCGTAAAAAGGTTAGTACTGGATGTTATTTTAAATCACCAAAAGAAATGCTAGAACTTTTTAGTGATTTACCTGATGCTGTACAAAATACCGTGCATTTAGCTCAAAGATGCCATTTTATGGCACATGCTAATCCACCAATGTTACCAAATTTCTCTAGTCTAGATATTAATGAAACAGATCTAATTAAGCAAAACTCCACAGCAGGATTACTATCAAGACTTGATACAAAATTTAAATGGGAAAATATTGCCATAGATAAACAGCAAGATATTAAACAACAATATCTAACTCGTCTTAATTACGAACTAGATATTATTTGTCGGATGGATTTTGCTGGCTATTTTCTTATAGTTTCTGACTTCATAAAATGGAGTAAGCAACAAGGTATCATGGTAGGACCTGGTAGAGGCTCTGGGGCGGGATCAATAGTTGCTTGGAGTCTTCTTATCACTGATCTTGATCCTATTAAATTTGGTCTACTATTTGAGCGTTTTTTGAACCCTGAACGTATATCAATGCCAGATTTTGATATTGATTTTTGTCAAGAACGACGAGAAGAAGTTATTAATTATGTACGTTCTAAATACGGGGATAATAAAGTTGGTCAAATCATCACTTTTGGTAAGATGCAGGCAAAAGCTGTTATCAAAGATGTATCACGAGTTCTTGGCTTGCCTTATAAATATGCCGAATATCTAACTGAGCTTGTGCCATTTAATGCTGTTACTCCCGTTACATTAAATCAGGCTATAAAGGAAGTAAAGGAGTTGAACAACGCCGCCCATGGCAGCGGTCTATACAATTTAGATGGTCAAGAGGAGCTAATAAAACAAGTATTGGATACATCCTTAGTACTTGAGGGACTTAACAGGCATGCTTCTACACATGCAGCGGGAATCGTTATAGCTGGCAAAGATTTAGTAGAAATATTACCAGTTTATAAAGACCTAAATTCGGATATGTTGGTAGTACAATATTCCATGAAATATGCTGAGATTGCTGGTTTAATTAAATTTGATTTTTTAGGTCTGCAAACTCTGACTGTTATTACTAAATGTCTAGAATTATTAAAACAGCAAGACATAAATATTGATTTTAGTAATATGCTATTTGATGATCAAAAAACTTATGAAATGCTGTGTAGTGGTAGAGCTACCGGTGTTTTCCAGTTTGAAAGTAGTGGAATGCAGGATACTTTAAGACGTCTTAAACCTGACTCCATCCAAGATATAATAGCGTTAGGAGCATTATATCGCCCTGGTCCTATGGATAATATCCCAACTTATATTGCTTGTAAGCACGGTTTGCAGCTACCAGATTACTTGCATGAGATGCTTAAACCAATTTTAGAAGAGACTTATGGAGTTGTTATATATCAGGAACAGGTCTTAGAAATTGCCAAAGTAATTGCCGGCTATAGCTTAGGTGGAGCAGATTTACTTCGTAAAGCTATGGGCAAAAAAATAAAATCTGAAATGGCAGAGCAAGAAGAAACTTTTATTAAAGGTGCGATAGCTAACAATATTTCACGCCAGCAAGCAGAGTCTATTTTTACAACAGTGGCTAAATTTGCTAGCTATGGTTTTAATAAAGCACACGCATCAGCTTATGGTGTAATATCTTATCAAACCGCCTATCTGAAAGCAAATTTTCCAGCTGAATTTTTGGTGGCTTGCTTAAATCTTGAATTAAATAATCATGATAAAATCAATCTATTCATACAAGAAGCTAGAAATAATAACATTACTATTATCCCTCCTAATATCAATCTTTCTAACGGTTACTTTAGTACTAATCATAAAGAAGGAAAGATATTTATCATCTATGCCCTAGCTGCTATCAAAAGTGTTACAGCTACTTTTGGCAAAATATTAGCAGAAGAAAGAGTTAAAAATGGTAAGTTTAAAAATATTATAGATTTTATTGAGAGACTACCGCTTAAATCTATTAATCGGAAATTATTAGAGAATCTTATTAAAGCTGGGTGTTTTGATACGTTACATTCTAATCGTAATCAGTTACTGTTAAGTATCGCTAAACTTTTAGCTTATGCCTCTTCCTACCATGCAGAAAAAGTTTCTGATCAATTTAGCCTGATTAAGGTAAATTCTACAAATCAGCATGTCTTAGTAGAAGCAGAACCACTTGATAATAATACTATCTCTTCTTATGAATTTGAAGTATTAGGACTATTCATTACGCTACATCCATTATCAAGATATCAAGATTTGCTAGCTAGGCTTAATATTGCAACATCACTTGACTTACAAAATGATAATGGTTCTACTTCTAGTAGGCAGATAAGGATAGCTGGGGTAATACAAAAAAAAGATTCACGTATGTCATCTCGTGGAAGGTTTGTAACCTTACAACTATCCGATCAATTTGGTATTTTCGAATTAACTATTTATAGTGAAGAAATACTTAAAAACTTTGTTCACTTACTTGACATTCAATGTCTGGTTGTGACAAACTGTGATTTGTTTAAGGATGCTGGGGGAACAAGGTTAATCGCTAAAAGCTTCACAACTATTGACGATATAATGAATGAAGAACGACTAGAAATAAAACTCTATCCTCAAAATCATTATGAACTATGTCAAATCGTTGATTTGCTTAAAAACCGTATTAGCCCTGAACGTAATAATACAAGAATAATTTTACTACTTAAAGTGAGTATAGATAATAACTTTACTGCTAGAGTCTATTTACCAGAAATTTTATGTCTAGAAACTGAAGATTTTGAATTTCTAAATCGGTTTATGCTAACCTCATTTTGATGTAAGACATCGGTTTAATAGCCTATTGTGTCATCCACAACTGTCGAAAGTTCGAAGGTAGAGAGGGTTTTAGAGAGATTTCGTGAATAAAAAAGTATAATATCTTTAATAAATTCCTTATCAATGAGCAAGGTAAATTATATTAGTCGGTGTATCTTTTAACTAGTACTTGATTATATCTACTTTTTTACTTATGAAAATCCTCTAAAACGCTATACCTTCGAACTTTCGACAGTTGTGGGGTGTCATCCCTGCGAAGGCAGGGATCTAAAGAAATAGCATAGAAGGTATGTTATATAGTTTTAGATCCCAGCTTTCGCTGGGATGACATAATAGCGGTAGGGGTGACATCGTTTTTACTACTGATAATCTAGTGATACTACAACTGTAGTACTAATATTAACCTGAATTAGATGTAACAAGTTACATCTAATTCAGGTTATTACATCGATATTTGAGGTTAGATTTATTAGGCATTTTCTTTTCAAATATTCTCTTTCAGCCAAATTAGAAACTTTTTAAACCAACTAGTATCGTTATTATCATTAATATCAAAATTATTTTTTCGTATTTTTAAAGATTGATTTTTTACCATACCTATAGAAGTGGAGTATATATGGGGATTATAATCTTCAGCAAAACCTGGTAAGACCTCTGGTTTACCAATTCGTACTTGTTTTTCAAAAATTTTGCTTGCCAGTTCTTTTACTCCTCGGAGCATTGCCCCACCGCCGGTAATAACAATGCGATAAGCGATCATATTGCCTGCAACAACTTTGTCATATTCTGCTTGAACCATCAATAATATTTCTTCTACTCTTGGATTAATGACAGATGCAAGATATTTTGAAGTAATTGTTGGTCTGCCGCTATCAGGAATCTCCATTTCAGAATCTTCTAAACTAATAACACTATCTTTATCAAAAGAAGATGGCATAGCATTACCATAAAGAATTTTAAGTTTTTCTGCAACGTTAAGGCTTACCGAGAAGACTTTTGCTATGTCAGATGTAATATGAAAGCTACCTATATCTATGTAGCTTGTATATAGTAATTTACCTGAGACGAATACACCAAATGAGGTAGTTCTAGCACCCATATCAATTATAATAGAGCCAAGAGCTTTTTCATCCTCTGAAAGACAAGCAATTCCCGAAGCGTAAATTGCTAATATAATATTATTTATTTCAACATGACATTTTGTAAAACAATTGGTAATATTCATCAGCATATTAGAATTTGCTGTAATAATATGTAATTCACACCCTAATTCTTTGCCAAACATCCCAACTGGATCTTCAATAGCATTATTATCGTCAAGAATAAATTCTATAGGAAAATAATGAATAATTTCTTGGTCTTTAAGCTTGAACTCCAATAGGGCTTTTTTGATAAGTTTTTTGATATCTTGCTGTGAAATTGGCTGATTAGAAAGTTTTATTTTATTATTTATGTAATAAGACTTAGTGCCATAGCCTGTTAGTGATATAGTTATTTTTTTTATGTTTTTACCGCAATCTTTTTCTAATGCATAAATCGCCCCGACTATGCTATTTTCTGCCTCTTGTAAATCTAATATGACTCCTGATTTAATGCCTTTTGAGTAATACAGATTTTGGCTTATTATTTTTGCTTCCTCTCTTTTGTCAATATATGCCGCAATGCAAGCTATTTTACTACTACCAAGGTCAAGAGTAACAAAGTTAGACAATTTGGCTTTCATAACTTTTAATATTTTTCCATATAAACTTTACTCGAATCTCGTAAATCTACAATTTTATAGTTCTGATTAAATAATATATTTTTCATATCCAATCCTGCAAGATAATCTAAAGCATGTTCAAAACCTAAGTCTGGCATTTTAACAGTAATACCTTGCTCTAGATTTAAATCCCAACGTCTTCCTCCATAACGTACAGAAGAGATAATTTTTTTAGCTAATTCAGGGTGTTTAGCTAAATCCTGAATTAATTTGCTAGTATAAATATTAGCATCCGATCCCACAACATGCAAAAGATTAGAGAAACTACCTATATTATTGGTAATTTTATATCCTTCTTGATCAATAAGAAAAACTTGCCCGTTAATCTGCCAAATAGCAATGGGTATTCTCTCAATTAGTCTTATGTAAAGAGTATTAGGTAATCTTCTCTCAATAATTGAAACATTTTTAATCCAAGGATTGCGTTTCAAATTACTTTTTATTGAATCCAAATCTAGAGAAAAAATAGCTGTACCTTTATCGGCATTTAAAGTAGCCAATATATCTTCTTCCTGAGTATTATATTGCCCTTCTATTAAAACATTTTCAAGCCTAAAACCAATATCAGAAGTGAATTCGTAAATATATTGGGCAATTTCTTGTTTTACAGAACTAAAATAGTTGGTGAAGAAAAATAAAGAAAGAAAAACTATTAGGATAATTTTAATAAAAAATACCACCCTAACATACACCACTCCAATCTTTCGTCGCAGCGGTATATTAGCTTTTTTTTTCTTATTAAACATCTTATTCTTTTTCATGGGTCAACGCTTGCTGTTTCTAAAATTTTTTCAATTAGCGAGCAGAAATCTATTCCCTGTGAAGCAGCTATTTCTGGTATAATCGATAAAGGGGTCATACCAGGATGAGTGTTAATTTCTAGAGCAAAAAATTCATTTGTGCTTTCATCCAAAATAAACTCTGCTCTAATTGCACCCCGGCAATGCATGATTTTATATATTCTTTCAGACTCTTCTAGTAACTTATTATACATATTCTGTGGTAATGGAGCTGGGCATAAATGCTGTGCTAACCCTTCTGTGTACTTAGTATCATAATCATAAAAACGCCGTTTTAGGAGTTTTATTTCCAATACCCCTAAGGCTTTGCCGTTTAAAACGGCGACCTGCATTTCTCTCCCCTTAATATATTCCTCAATCATTACCTCACCATAAGGAAAAGCATAATCAGCAAAGTTAAAATCATCCTCCACAAATATCACCTCAACACCAATACTTGATCCCTGTGTAATAGGTTTTATAACGTATGGTCTTGGCATAGGATCGTTTTTAATATTATCAGATTTATTAATGACAATACTCTTAGCTATCTTAACATCATTGGTAACAAACCAAGATTTTGCATGTATTTTACTAAACGCTAAAGAAGAATTAAGAACACCACCGTGAGTATAAGGAATCCGTAGGATATTTAGTAATCCAGGCAGACAACCATCTTCACCATAAGTGCCATGTAAACAATTAAAAACTACATCAGGTTTTACCTGCAAAAGTACTGATGCAATGTCTACTCCCATATCAATAAAAGTAACTTTATAGCCGCTATCTACCAAAGCTTTATTAACTCCCGAAGATGATACTAAAGAAACCTCTCGTTCAGCCGACATACCGCCACCTATTACCGCCACGTGCTTTTTCCCTTTATTACTCAATATGGTAACCTTAGAATTAGCAATAAAGCTAGTCTGATATTTATGCATATTTTCCTATTCGTTTAATCTCCCATTCTAGATTAATGCCACTATCTTCAAATACATTCTTTTTCACGAGATCACCTAAATCTTCTAAATCACGAGCAGAGCTATTACCATGGTTTATCATAAAATTACAATGTAGTTGCGACATAGAAGCCCCGCCAATTCTGTATCCCCTCATACCAGCCTTGTCAATTAGTTGCCATGCTTTATGATTTTCTGGATTAGCAAATGTACTGCCGCTCGTCCGTTCCTTAATCGGCTGGGTTGCTAGCCTATTTTTATTTATTTCATCCATTTTTGCTAGGATCATCTCTCGCTCCCCCATAGTTGCCTTAAAGATAGCCCTAGTTATAATCAAATCTTTTGGTAAATTATTACCACGATACTTAAAACCTATTTCCTCGTTAGGGATTAGGATAAAATTTCCTCTAAAGTCTATTGCTTCAATTGCTATGATGATATCTTTAAACTCTGAACCATACGCCCCAGCGTTCATAACCACTCCACCACCTATAGTACCCGGTATACCAACCAAAAACTCAAAACCAGTAATTGCATGCATCTGACAGAATTTAGCAAGGTTATAGTTAAGACAACTACTCCCTACTGATATCTGATTATCCGGCATTAATTCTATATTAGTAAAATTTTGACCAAGTTTTACTACAACTCCATCTATACCACCATCTCTAATGATAATATTTGATCCAGCCCCTAGAACAGTTATTGGTCTCTGTTGTTGGTTTTGTGCTACAAAATCTGCTAAGTTTGATGAATCTAACGGTTTAAAAAAAATCTCAGCTGGTCCACCAACTTTAAACCAAGTTAGATGACTTAAATTGTAATTATTTCTATATTCACCAACAGTTTTAGGCAATTCCATAATTATAAAATATCTCCCTTAATACCATAACTGTTGAAACTTACTGCACACCCTATATCTCAACGTCATTGCGAACGTAAGCGAAGCAATCCAAGAAAACAATTATAAATAAATCGATGTTCCTGGATTGCTTCGTCGCTACTAAAGTAGCTCCTCGCAATGACGCTCTCGCGTAAATTGCTGATGCAAATCATTGGCCCAAGCAGAAATGCTCCCAGCACCCATCATTACTATTATATCATTTGGCATAGCTTCACTAATAATAATTTTAGCTATATCTTTATGATCCTCGATAAAGGCTGCCATTGGATGAGATTTAGTATTGTTGATTTCATCCACTATACTTTTTCCTGTTATACCCTCTATTGGCTGTTCACCGCCAGCATATATATCCGTGATATACACCTGGTCAGCATCAACAAAACAAGTCAAAAAATCATCAAACAAATATTTAACTCTTGTGTACCTATGTGGTTGGAAGATTGCTATAATCTTACTATTTTGCTTGTTAGCAATATTTCTTGCTGTAGCAAGTGTAGCTTTTACTTCCTCCGGATGGTGAGCATAATCATCAATTATTGTAGCACTGTTATATTCGGCTACCTTAGTGAATCTGCGTTTGATCCCTTTGAAACTATTAAATCCATTTTTAATGATTTTAATACCAAAATCAAGTTCTACAGCTATCGCTATAGCAGCAAGAGCATTAAGGATATTGTGTCTCCCTGGGGTAGGTAAGGTAATTCGCTCTATAATTGTTACACCATTTACGTTAGGTAGGTTAATTCGCACATCAAAAGTCGATGATGTAATATCAAAATTCAAATTAAAGGCTTGTATGTGAGCATCATTTGAGTCTATACCATACGTTATAATTTTACGCTCAAAGATGCTACTTACTAAATTTCTAACAACTTTATGATCAATACAAACAACTGCAAAGCCATAAAATGGTAAATTAGTTATAAAGCTCCTAAAAGCTTGAATTAAACTATCAAAATCATGGTAAAAATCTAGATGCTCAGGATCGATATTAGTTATTGCCGCAATCGTTGATGGCACGCGAATAAAAGTTGCATCAGACTCATCGGCTTCGGCTATCAGATAATTCCCAGACCCAAGATAGGCATTAGTAGATTTACTATTAACAATACCACCATTAATTAAAGTCGGACAAAGACCAGCAGCTTCAAATAAACAAGCAACGAGTGATGTTGTAGTAGTCTTGCCATGCGAGCCAGAAATTGCTACAGAGCATTTTAGCCTCATTAATTCAGCCAGCATTTCAGCCCGCCTAATTATTGGTATCTTTCTACGTAAGGCTTCCTGAATTTCAGGGTTATCTTTATTTATAGCTGATGATACCACTACATATGAAACATTAGTGACATTTTGTCCTTGATGACCAAGGAAAACCTTAATACCATTAGTTTCTAGTCTTTTGGTATTATAATTTTCTGCTATATCAGAACCTTGTACTTTATATCCAAGGTTATGGAGTATTTCGGCAATGCCACTCATACCGATTCCTCCGATACCTATAAAATGCATCGTATCAAGAGTTCCGTTTATTTTTTTTAGTTCTAATAAAAACATTTTATATAATAATAGTTATAGTTGTTTATCTCTTGCATAATCAGTTTTTAACCAAAGGTCAAGCTTTTAAGAAAAAATATTTCGATTAATTTGAGTATACTCACTCTCAATAATCACAGGCCTCTGTGACCAAACCCATTAGCTGATCTATTTCAGGTTTTATTTGTGATTCCCAAGTTTTAGCAACTGTGCAATCCATAGGATCAATAAGCAATATTTTTGTTGTTGCTGTAAATTCCTGATCTGCTGCAATAATTTCATAAGTCGCTCTCATTTTATTAGAATAATGATCGTACTCATCTACAGTCATTTTTGACTCCCAACTTTTACTATTACTACATTTAGCCATTATTTGTGATCTACTAAAAGAATCAACACAAATAAATATTATATCAGGAAATTGTACGGTCTTATGAGTAGTTTGTACCTGATCTGTATAATGTTTTTTTACCATCTCCCAACTAAATCCTTGATCTAGACAAACAGCCCCTTGATATCCCACTACTTCTGGAAACCCACCTTTACAAAATATGTACTGATTATTTTCTAAAGCAGTACTAATTAGGTTATTATAGATATTACAGCTTGCACTTATATATAATGCTCCACTTACTGTATTGTTAATTTTATCTTCTACTCTATCAAATCGAACAATTTTCTCTCCAAACTCAGTACTTTTTGGATCATCTACAATCGAGATAAGTTCTAGTGCAACCTTTCTTTCTTGTATAAGATAATCTACAGACATTTGTCTATATTCGTTTTTTCCAGCAAAACTCATACCACAAAACATTACATATTTACTCATAGTTATACCTCCCTATATTATTTTATTATAATAACATAAAATAACTAAACACTAAGTACCTTAGATAAATTTTTACAAAAAATAAAGTAATAATCTTTCTAATTAACCTCAAGTATTGATGTAATAAATTAATAGTAGGCTCAATATCATCACCATTAGGGGTGATGTCACCCCTGCGACAGCAGGGGTCTAAAAATGCTCAACAGTATTTCGATCTACTTTTTTTAGATCCCTGCCTTCGCAGGGATGACACCTAGGCTATTAAACCGATGTCTTATACCATTTCCCATTATTAACTACGCTATTTAGTGCTACAGTTGTAGTACTAATGTCAAAACGATGTCATCCCAGCGAAAGCTGGTATCTATAATATCTAATAATCTTTTAGGCTATTCTTTTAGATTCCGCACCGAAGCGGGAATGACAGCTCGGGATAGTAACTACAACTGTAGTATTAGTGTAGTTAATAATGGGAAATGGTATAACAAGTTACATCGAACTTCCGTGATAATAGTAATAAGAAGTTGACAACTCTACATGATGATTCAATTACCCGATGCTTTACAAAAAGGCCAAGTATGCGTATATATGTTCGTCTAGTAAAAGTTAATTACTATAATTTAATAACTTTGTAATATTTAGTTTGTATTAATTAACATTTATTAGATTATATCTTTAATTAATAATAATGAGCATAAATTTATGACTACTAGTCTTCCATCTAATACGTACTTTAGTAAATCACCAAAAGTAGAGGATGATAATCTTGCTGTTAATCCTGCTGTTAATCTTGATGCAGTTTCTGATGATTCAGTTTCTCCCCCGCCATTCTCCTTGCCCTATCCTGTTGCTAACTCAACGTTTTACACTTCCCTTGTCGATTTACAGGGACACACGAACGACCATAATAACGACCACAATTAGGGAATATAAAAATTTCTACAATTTTTCTACAAAAATTTTGGTAAAATTATAAAAACTAAAGAGCATCTTGTTTTGGAAACCCTAGCAAGATGCTCAGAAAACCATCATGAAAGCAAATATAACTATTGCTAAAAAATATGTACCTACACTTAGTGCAGGTATATTATATGATATAATGCCTTATATTAACTACAAATATAAGGCATTAATATGTTTGGTCAGATTCTAGGTAGCATAGGAAGTAGCATTGGTGGTGTTTTTGGTGGCGGTATATTATCCACTATTGGGCGATTTGCCGGTAGGACACTCGGTGATTACTTAGAACATCTAAATTATGAACCTGAGGAATATTACCATTTTAAAAATATTAGAGAAAGTTTTTCCTTATCAAAAGCCGTATATGGGCATCCAATAACCTTAGTTTTTGGTACGGCAAGGGTCAATGGTAAAATAATTTGGGCAAGTCAAATTAAGGAAGTACAAGTTACCAGCGTTTCACAACGAGGTTTATCAGCTACTGCTGAAACTGCTTCTATCCATAATTTAACGGAATGTGAATATTATTTATCCTTTGCAGTTAGCTTATGTGAAGGCGAAATAGCTGAAATTGGTAGAGTATGGGTTAATGATCAGTTACTCAATCTTGAACAATATAAATTCAGGCTTTATTTAGGGTCAGAAGAGCAATTACCCGATCCTTTAATTGCTGCAACTGAAGCTCAAGGTCAAGCACCAGCATTTCGTGGATTAAGTTACGCTGTATTTGAAGACCTACCCTTAGCTGATTTTAATAATTCGGTGCCTAATTTCTCCTTTGAAGTAACTAGGAAGGCTAATATTCCCGGTGACGTTGAAGACGATAATAGCTCTATTGCGAAACTGTATATGAGAGAGGAATTTTTAGGAAAAATCAAGCAAAAAACCGGAGGATACTTTAGCGTATGTGAGGATTTTGAGCTTGATTTTGACAACAAAATTACCTCTCAGATACAGTTTCGGAGTGTAGAAGATTTAGTTGAGGCTGTTGACATAATCCCAGGATCCGGAGAATTTGTTTACGACACTATAGTACAATACAAAACTATACAAAACTCTTTAGGCGGTATCATTAGTAAAAAACCAATCAATTCAAATAATTACCGTAATATTGCTAATAGTCTTTATAGTCTAAATCAAATGAAAATTATATGCCCTAACATCAAATGGGTTGCACCAGTTGTATGTTGGTTTGGCGATAGTTTGGATATTGCAAGCTGTACTATTAAACCTGCTGTGGAATTTAATGATCCAAATACACAATATTCAGAACAATGGCAAGTTGGGAAATATTTACGTGATACGGCAAGACTAGTATCACGAGATGCAGATGATTTCCCTAAATATGGCGGCAGCGTCAATGATGCTAGCTTAATCCGTTACTTACAGGAATTAAAACGTAGAAACTTTAAAGTTATGTTTTATCCAATGTTTTTTTTGGATGTTTGGCAAAAGCCATGGCGTGGTCATTTAACAGGCTGCGTAAATTCAATAGTAGATTTTTTTAATAAAGATGAGGGTTATAATAATTTTATCCTACATTATGCTAAATTGGTTAAAGATCATATTGATGGTTTCGTAATCGGTTCTGAACTAATAGGTTTAACTAGCGTCAAAGATCAACATAATAATTTTCCTGCTGTTACCCAATTGATAAAACTAGCAAAATTAGTCAAAGAAATCGTGGGTAATAATGTACTTGTTACTTATGCAGCAGATTGGTCAGAGTATCATCACACACAAGATGGATGGTATAATTTAGACAAATTATTTGCCTCAGAATATATAGATTTTGTAGGTATTGATGCTTACTTTCCTGTAACGAGAAGCATAAATTCAGGAATTTTACCAGAAGAAATCATGAAAGGCTGGCAATCAGGTGAAGGATATGATTACTTTATAGATGAAAATGGTGGTAGGCATGAGTTAGCTGCCGATTATGCTTGGAAGAATTTAAGATATTGGTGGGAAAATTATCATCGTAATCCTGATGGTGTTACAACAGAATGGCAACCAAGAATGAAAAAAATTTGGTTTACAGAATTTGGCTTTCCTTCCATTGATAAAGCAACTAATCAACCTAATATATTCTTTGATCCTTTATGTAGTGATGGTGGAGTACCGAGATATTCTACTGGCGAAGTTGATTTTTCTATTCAGCGTAAAGCTATCCGAAGTTTTATTGAATATTGGCAAACACAAGAATATATCGAACAAATGTTTTTATGGACTTGGGATGCTAGGCCTTACCCAGCTTGGCCACATAGTAATATTTGGCGAGATGGTAACTTATGGGCAAAAGGGCATTGGGTTAATAATAAGTTTGGGGCCTGTAGTTTAGCGGCAATAATTCTCGAATTGTCTTATAAATGCGGTATTCCATTAAAGAACATCGATATATCAACTCTCGATGAAGCTGTAGAAGGATTGGTATTAAATAAAGCTTTGTCTTGTATTGATGTTATTAACCTTTTGCGGATTATATATTTCTTTGATATCATAGCTTATCAGGAACAAATTAAGTTCACCAAACGTGGATATTCTACCCCTAGTCATATTAGTCCCAAAATATTGGTTAAACTATCAAGCAATAGTTATTTAGAACAAATAGAAATTTCTAAAACTAGCATTATTAGTAAACTAGCACTAAACTTTATCGATCGGTATGATGATTATAATAATAGCTTTTGCCAAATAAATAGTGAGAATTTTTCACACAGACCTATTCCTAGCTTAAAACTACCTATTATACTATCTTATCTTGAAGCTGAAAGATTAGGCCAGTTAATCCTAAAAAATGCCGCTACTGAAACTAAAATTTTAAGATTTATCATACCAGCAAATTTTATCAAATATCAACCGGGGGATTTTATCATATTATATTATCGGAATTATCAATATCAAATTAGAATTATCTCCATGAGATTATTTCGCCTAACTGTTGAAATTCACGGAATTATTGATGAAGTTGAGAGTTATATATAACCCTCCATTCAATATGTGATTTTAATTATTAAAATCACATATTGAATGATGAAAAAAGTTAAAATGCACTCGTAGAACCGCTTCAAGAGTGCATTTTTCCTTATAACAAAGCCAGTTCGATATAAGAATTATTAATTCTTATATCGAACTGAGGTTAAGTAGCAAAAATTTATTTGGAATCTATCCAAGATATATTCCCATCCCGACGGTAATAAACTACATTCATGCGATTAGTATGACTATTTTGAAACATTAAAGCAGGAAGGTTCTCAAGATCCATTTTCATCACTGCTCCACTTACTGATAGAGTTAATATTTCTACAGATTTTTCTGCTATAATTACAGGATTATCATATGCTGCCACATTATCTTCGTCTTCATATTCATGTTGATGGGGTGTTATAGTATATTTAACTGCTTTAGATGTTACTTCGGATATTTTAACTCTATCATGACGATCCTTAAGCTTAGATTTATACTTTCTAAGCTGCTTTTCAAGCCTAGAAAGAGCAATATCAAACGCTGAATATATGTCATCTGAAGCAGCGTTACCTTTCAATATCATATGTCTGCCTGTGCCATCATTCACTACAATATCACAAACCAGTTGAAACCCTTGTTTAGAGAAATGCACGTTTGCACTAATTATTACATCACAAAAATACTTTTCTGACACCTGCATAGTACGGTTTCTTACGTAGTCTTGCAAAGAATTCCCAATAGAAATATGTTGACCTGATATTGATATTTGCATAAAATCCCCTTTAATTTAGTTAAGTCAAATATTATATGTAATAGAAAATATCTATCACACACCCAACTACCTATCTATACAACTAATGTATAATCATGTGAATTTCAAGCCATTATTTTGAAATTTTTATAATGGCTTGATAATTGCTTTAGATAGAATATAAGCTTACAACTCTTACTTCAAATTGTTTTTCAAAAGTGCTTTTCAGTTAAAAAGCGATTTTTTGCCCGTAATTTTACCTAAATTGTAACATTTTATAGCTAACTTAAATAAGGTTATAATTTTGTTCTAAATAATGTTTTTTTTGTTTTTACTATCTACCGGGTTTTGTTGTGATGGCTTTCTAAGCCTAGATTTATTCTTATGTAGCTTTATAATTGCTTTGGTTACTCTTACTACAAAAGATGGCTCAATCCCACCTTCTAGACAAGTTTCTTTAAAAGATTCACTACCACCAAAAATCCATGATTTTGCTTCTTGTTCTAGCTTTTTTGCTGTGCGGAATTTTGATATATTGGTTGCGTCAATAATTGCCTGAGTAATAATAGCTTTACGTAAGATAACATCAGGTGAATTAGTGTATGATTTAAGACGTTCAAATGGGGATTGGAATTTAATAACATTATATATATTTACTTTGTTGACCATAAATTTATTACCATATATTGATTCTAATTAAGTTCTGCATGCAGAACCTAAGAAGTATAATGATTTTTATGCGTGTACTAATAGTTTCAGGGTAAAAATGTATAAATATTTTAAACTATCTTAATAATTTAACCTGAATTCGATGTAACAAGTTAATACTAGGCTCAAGTAATCATCCACATTAGGGGGATGTCAGCCATTATGTCATCCCTGCGAAGGCAGGGATCTATATTACTTAATACGTTAATTCGGGATAAGGATTAGTAAAAATGCTTTAGCTATAACTAATACAAGATTTTGGATATGTATAAATTGCATTTCTGTGAATTCATACATTAATTGCTCTTCGTAGTGTATATATGTCTGCTATTTTTACTAATCCTTATCCCGAATAACGTTTAATAGTCTTTCAGGCTATTTTTTTAGATCCCAGCTTTCGCTGGGATGACATCAAGTACATATTAAGCACTTTTTCCTTTATCTATTAGGCTTACAACCCGACTTTTAAATTGCCCTATCACACTAAGCCAATGCTCACACTAGACTCATTGGTTATTTTGTGGTACAATGTAAATGTTTTGGTATACTCGAATGTGACTTCCGAACTGGATTTGAAAATGACGGGCGAGCGAACTAGGTGTACGCGAGTTCCTGATATTTTCAAAAAACAATTCTTCAAAGCAGAAGAGTATAAATAATCTATGGTTTTAAAGTATTATGTCTGTGTTACCTATTGTGACTGCTCCAGATTCAAGATTAAAACAAAAATCTTTGCCAGTAAGCATAATCGATGATAATATAAGAAAGTTGATGGATGATATGGTTGAAACTATGTATCACGATCATGGTGTGGGGTTAGCTGCCATTCAGATTGGAATAGCTAAGCGTATATTGGTAGTTGATTTGCAGAATAATGATGATACAGAAAGACCAGTTGGTTTTTATCCATTATTTGTCGCTGACCCGAAGATAATAGACAAATCTAAAGAATTAGTTGTGGCGGTAGAAGGGTGTTTATCTTTACCGGAACAACGGGTCGAGGTAGCAAGGTCTGAGTCTATAACTATAAGATTCTTAGATTATAATAATAGCCAGCAAGAATTAAAAGCTGATGGTTGGCTTGCTAGGGTTATTCAGCATGAGATGGATCATTTAGATGGTAGGCTACTAATTGATTATTTAAGTAATATGAAAAAGGACGTAGCATTACGTAAATTAAAAAAGCTAAAAAATAATATTTTGTGAAAGTAATTTTTATGGGTACGCCAGAATTTGCTGTACCTACTCTTAAGAGTTTAATTAATAGCAAAGATCACCAAGTAGTTGCTGTATTCACTCAAGCTCCAAAATCTAAAGGAAGGGGGCTAAATGAGGTAGCATCACCTATCCATAGTTTGGCATCAAAATATGATATTCCAACTTATACCCCTAAAACCTTGAAAACCGAAGAAATAACTAATTTAATTAATTCAATTGATGCGGATATAATAGTAGTAGTTGCTTATGGGTTTTTGATACCACAAATTATCCTACAAGCCAAGAAATATGGATGTCTTAATATCCATCCCTCAAGTTTACCACGTCATAGGGGAGCAGCTCCATTGCAGCACACTATTATAGAGGGAGACCCTGAAACTTCTGTATGCATAATGCAGATGGATGAGGGGTGGGATACTGGTGATATTATATTGCAGCATTCGTTTTCACTCTCTCCTAGAATAACTTTACCAATTTTGCATGACCAATGTGCAGAAATAGGGGCTGATTTATTGGTTAAAACTTTAGATAATATTGATAACTTACCAAGGATTGTTCAAGATAAAGATGGAGTAACTTATGCTCATAAACTCAAGAAAGAAGAAGGGAAGATAGATTGGTATGAGACTGCTTACAAAATAGATTGTAGAATTCGAGGTATGAATCCATGGCCTGGAATATATTTTGAATATAGAGGTAAAGTTATAAAAATCCTAGAAGCGTATTATAATGATTTGGATGTTAAATTGCCTCCTGGTACTGTGGTTAATAATAGTGTCTTAGAGATAGCTTGTGGTAAGGGTACTTTGATCATCAAAAAATTACAGCAAGAAGGAAGAAAAGCTTTAAACGTTGAAGAATTTATACGTGGGGTACAAATCCCTCTAGGTATACTGCTCGTAAATGAAGAGTTGGTAGACGAAGATCAAAATCAATAAGTGCTAGGAGTGTCCAAGCCGAGGAGCACAGCGTACATTAGTACGTGAGTACCGCAGGTCTTGGACAACGACAAAGCAATTGTTGATTTTCATCGAGTATACTTTATTGGATTGATGTGGGAGAATTAGTATATACTAACTCCGACCACTCATCTTCATCAATAATTTTAATTCCAAGCTCCTTAGCTTTTCTGAGTTTACTACCGGCATCAGCACCAGCTACCACTAAAGCAGTAGCAGACGAAACACTACTACTTACTTTAGCTCCTAACTTCTCTGCCTGAGATTTTGCTTCTGCTCTTGAAAGAGTTAGTAGAGAACCGGTAAATACCACAACTTTGCCAGTTAATGCGGTTTTAAGGGTTTGATCACTATAGTCTTGAATTTCTAAAATTTTACTTAGCTGATGAATAATTTGTAGATTTTCTTTAATATCAAAGAAGTCGATAATATCCACCAAAATTTTATCTCCTATTCCCTCTAGATCATTTAACCTTTGGTACATAGGCTGATCACCTTTTAATAAAAATTCCATAGCTTCTATAAAATTACCATAATTCTGAAATTCTCGAGCAAGTAATTTGGCATTTTGTTCGCCAATATGCCTAATTCCTAAGGAATAAATGAATCTGTTTAAGGAAACATTTTTGGCTTTGTCGATGTTTGCGAATAAGTTTTCTACAGACCTTCGCCCCCATCCTATCATATTTTCAAGCTTGACTAAGCTTTTTTCATTATTATTTTGCAAATAAAAAATATCCACTGGATTTTTTATTAAAGACTCTTTCAGTAGAAATTCTATTTGCTTCTTTCCTAAACCATCTATATCTAAAGCATTTTTAGAGGTAAAATGACAAATTCGTTCGTAATTCTGAGCAGGACAATTTAACCCATTATCACAACGAATTATTATTGTCTCTTGATTATAATGTAAATGAGAACCACAAGACGGGCAAAGTTTTGGCATATCGATTTTTTGTGATTCACTAGAACGTCGAGTAAAATCTACGGAAGTAATTTGAGGTATGACATCACCTGCCCTCTGCAAAAACACATAATCATTAATCCTTATATCTTTTCTTATGATTTCCTGATAATTATGTAATGTAGCTCTTGATACCCTAACTCCCCCTATAGAAAGCGACTCTAACTCAGCAACAGGTGTTAATACACCTGTCCTACCTACTTGTAGAGTAATATTAATTAGTTTAGTTTGACCAACTATTGCAGGGAATTTATGAGCAATAGCAAATCTTGGACTTCTTGCAATAAACCCCATCCTTTGTTGCAGAGAAAAATCATTTAACTTATACACAACGCCATCAATTTCATAAGGCAATTGATCTCTAGATGAATTCAAATATTCATAGAAAGATTTCAGATCATCTTCAGAATACGCTAATTTTCCTATATTATTAACAATAAATCCTAAATCTTTCAGTTTATGTAATAAAGCATCTTGAGAATCAGCTATTTTGCTACTACTACTTCCTACGGCATAAACAAAATATTGTAGTGGTCTACTTGCTGTAATGTTTGGATCTAACTGCCTTAATGATCCGGCAGCAGCATTACGTGGATTTGCAAACTTATCTTTCCCAGATAATTCCTGTGCTTGATTTAATAATAGGAAATCATTTTTATTAATATAGACCTCACCTCGTACTTCCAAAATTTCGGGGCTTGATATACTCTTCTGCTTTGAAGAATTGGTTTCGTAAAACTGCGGGGTATTCACGTACTCACGTACTTCATGTACGCCTAGTCCGCTCACCCCTTGTTTATTGTCCCCATTCTCCAAATCATTTGAGTATACTATTGAATGAGGGAAATTCTTGATAGTCTTAATATTTTCAGTTATATCTTCTCCAATAAAACCATCACCTCTTGTCGCAGCAGTGGTGAGCATGCCATTCTTATAGGTAGCAGAAAAAGATAGACCATCTATTTTAGGTTCACAAAAGATAGGTTGAAAACTATCAAGACGTAAGAAATTCTTTATTCTATTTATAAATTCTGATACATCCTCATTATCAAATGCATTACTAAGAGAAAACATTGGATTTATATGTTTTACTTTAGAAAATTTCTCTGCAGCTAGGCTACCGATTTGTTTAGTTGGACTATTTGCCAGCACAAGATGAGGAAATTTTTTTTCAAGTTCAAGATTTAAATTAAATAATTGATCATATTCAGCATCAGAAATCAGAGGAGTATCTTCTTGGTGATATGCTTTATTATATTTTTCTATCTCACTTGCCAGTTGTTTTAGTAAGTTTTCTACCTCTAATTCAGAAAGATGTTCAATATTGGTTGGAATATTTTGCATATTAATCGTAAAAGTTTGAAGATTAGATTTAATTTAATAGCCCGATGTCATTCTCAGCAACGGCGGGAATCCAAAAAACAACCTGCAAAGGCTATTATATATTATGGATTCCCGCCTACGCTGGAATGACATCGAGGTTGGGTATGACATATGAGGCATAGTACATTTTTTGTGTAATCGCACCTACAGATACCACAATCGTCATTGCGAGGAGCTGCAACAGCAGCGACGTGGCAATCTTTATGCAGTATTACGCCTCACTTTACTAGATCGCCACGACACCTAAAGGTGTCTCGCGATGACGATTATACAAAAAATGTACTATGCATATGAGGATACGGTAATGTTATATCGAACTCAGGTTAAATTATTATTATCGCATAAATCTTGGTAACATAGCCTAATAAGACCTATTTAAAGTAAATTCTAGTAAAGAAGCTAAATGATCTTTATAAATATTCTGTATAGGGATTTGCTCTAATAAATTACTAGCCTCATTTTTAATATTTGCTAGATGGTCGATAATTTGTTGCTTAATACCATGTTGTACCATCAAACTCCGTATTATCTCAAATTCACTCTCATATCTATTATCCGCCTTAATCATTTTTTGAACTTTTAATTGCCCGGTATCATCAAGCTTCTTATATAAAAAGATTAGGGGTAGAGTTATTTTTCCTTCTAAAAAATCATCACCTATATTCTTGCCAATATCATGACTATTCCCTAAATAATCAAATAAATCATCAATAATTTGGAAAATATTTCCTAAATATCTACCAAAATTTTGCAAATTTTCACATATCTCGTTAGATTGACTAGAAATAATTGCTCCTACTTCACAAGATACTCCAAATAACTCTGCAGTTTTAGCCATAATTATTTCATTATATTCTGTTTCGTCAATAATTCTCCGCTGATTCAATTTCACAAGCTGAGAAACTTCACCTTCTGATATAATTGCTGCAGCTCTTGATAAAGATTTCATAGCTTTAACAGATTTGGTATCTACCATTAGCTGAAATGATTGACTAAATAAAAAATCTCCAACTAGAATACTAGCCTTACTCCCCCAAACAACGTTAGCAGTAGATTTGGATCTTCTCATTGTACTTTCATCTACTACATCGTCATGAAGTAAAGTTGCTGCATGAATAAATTCTACAGCCCCAGCAAGTTTTATATTATCTTCACCGACATAACCAAACATTTTACTAGTTAAAATTGTTAGTAATGGCCGGATTCTCTTGCCACCAAATTCCAGTAAATATTTACCTATTACGCCAACTAGTTGTTCTTTGGCATCTAAGTGGGTCATAATAAGTTTATTTAAGCTAGACAGTTCTACTGCTAAATCTTTATGTATTATTTTTATAGTATCCAATTTACATCTCTAATGCTATTTTAACCTCAGTTCGATATAAGAATTATTAATTCTTATATCGAACTGGCTTTGTTATTTTATGATTTCCTGCCAAACATCACTATCAACCTCCAAAAAAGGCTGGATCATTAATTGTTTTAACAATGAATGATGCTCATTAAAATCAGGTACTAGTTCTTGTATCCTTTTTGTTACATTATCACCAATATGTATTTTTTCCGAGGCTTTTTTGTATAATGCTAGATAATATAATGGCAAAAATTTATTAAAGTCTACGGAGCCTATTTTGCCTTTTTCTATATTACTTGAATCTAATTTATACTCAAAACTTATGTCACCTGAGTTAGAATCAGGATGATCTGATATGGTTCTTAAAAAATACTTCGTACCTTCTTTGTATACAATACGACTATCTTCTGAGAATGTTTTAAACCTACCCAAGTTAAAGAAATAATTGGTTATAAGATCCGTTGCCTTTAAATAATTATTGAAGACAACAAGCCCCTTAATATCAAATTTTCTAAATGCATCTAGCCTGCATTCGCTTGATAATCGAAATCCGGTATTATTAGAAAACAAACTAAGATTATTTATTTGAGCCCTCATTATATCTTTTTTTCTAGCAAAAAAATTTATATCTAAATCAAAAATATATTGATGGTTCTCTAATTCAGTCAAGTTGAATTTATCTTTATTACTGTTAATATACTGTAATTCTTCTATTAAAGATGAACTATTAGGGAGTAGCGATACATATGACAATAAGTACTGTATAGAATTCAATATATTATCGGAAAATCCTGGCTTCAAATCAATTTTTGATTCAACTTTAAGATGACTATCCTCACTATCTTCTTCTACTTTACTTTGATACAATAAAGTAGTCAAAGATTCTTGGATACTACTTGAAAACTTGCTTGATATCATTTTTATTTCTAAATCTTTAGCAAAGTCACTATATAAAGATTTATTAGTTTTTATATAAAACTTACCTTCAAAACTAAAAGGCATCGGCCAAGCAAATCTATATAACAAAATACCAGCTGGTATTCTTCTGTTTATAATATTACTTTCTAATATCTTTGTTGTATACGCGATATTTAATTTTTGTGGCACATTATTTTTAAAATCTTCTATATCAGTATAGTATTTATTCCTTTCTAGTGAAAATGAAATAATGGTATGATCTTCATCATATAGTTTCTGCCCGTCAACTAAATCAAAAATTTTTGTCTTGTCAGATGTTAATTCCAACTTTTTTATAAAATTTATAATTTCAAACGGATCTTTTTTTTGTATAAAAATCTTAAGTAACTTAAAGCTTAAAGGAATTTTTGCTATAAAAGAATAATTACCACTTTCGAATTTTGCACCAAATCCCAACTCAATAGGTTTATAGCGACCTGTTGCGTTACCAGAATAACTAACAAAGCAAGCCTGTTTCAGTAAATCATAACCTATATAAATCGGGGAATTAAATTCAATTATACTATTCTCTCCCTCTTCATGCCAACCAATTACTTGCAAGGCAAATTTAAACGGAAAACCATAGCTAGCAACTTTATTAAATTTAATGAAATATTTTTGTTCACTATCTATCGAATTAGCAGCGATGTAACGGTTACTATATTGCCCATTAATCTTACTAGCTACAGAAGTAATAATTATCAACCATGAGATGGTATAAATCAATAGGATTACAGCAATTATAACTGATATATATATTAACTTTTTTCGCATGCTAATTACATAACTTCACATATTCACGATTTAGTTGTACTATATCCCAAAACCACAAAATAACTATAATAATAAAAATTACTAGTAAATAAACTACTATTGAATCACATGTGGCAGTAGGCACCATAATAAATATAAAAGACTGGATAAAAGCTCCTAAGGACTTACCAAATTTAATACCAATAACCTCAACAGCAGCTTTACCTTTTGTTCGAAGTTCTAATGATAAAGGAATATATGCCATTTCCTTTGTTGAATCAAATAACGAATATTTAGTTGATTTACTTAAAATATTTTGCACTCCTCCGATAATTACAGCCGCATAAATTGGATTAAAGTCTTTTATACCAAAACTTATATATTCTGAAAAAATAACAAAGATAAAAAACATTAAGCCAGTTATCAAAAACATTAAGGGTGTTAATAATGCTGAAATTAACCAAGTAAATTTCCTAATCACATTACTACCAACTATCATAAAAGTAACGCAGGAAATTCCCATCCAAATATTAAACCTACCCATAAAATGTATATAATCTAACGTATTGGGATTAAGCTCCCTTACCTTAGCTTTCCACGGACCTTCCACTACATTAATTAGTAGTGCATAACAAATTATCAATAAAGCAATGCGTCCAATATATTTTGAGTTAATAACCAACCTTATACTATCCATAAGTGATAAGGAAGTTTTTGCCTGTATTTGAACTATTTGGAAATCAGCCTTTAGCACCTCGTCATTCAAAATAAGATAATTAATTAACCTAAATAACACCATGGAAATTATACCGACAAACACTATTATAGAAATAACAGGTTGTAGCATTAGTTCTGAATTATATTGTAAATCTTCATTTATTATAACTTGAGCATCGACTACCCCTCGTACATTTGAGAAAGCTACTAATACATTGCCAGCTAAAATCAGACCAACATTACCTACCATTCCTAAAATTGGATAGAAACGTTTCGCTTTACTGGTATCAAAAATATTATTAGCAAATTGCCAAAACATTAGATTAATAATTACTGCACTCCATAATTCTGCACAAACATACATGAGAGCATAACTCCACTTACCCATTATCTTGATAAACCATCGAAAATTAGGATATAATGATACTAAATGTTCTACCTGCTCAGCATTTGGATGATAAAACTCCTGATTAGGGTAAATGATATAAGCAAATATTAGGAAAAAAAGCAAAAAACTCGAAATTACTATATAAAAAATATATTCAAAACGTATGTGATTACTAAGTTTTACATATATTATAGTAAATAATATAGAGGAAGGAAGAACAAACCAAAGTTTTAAAAAACTAATAACTTCTGCTCCTATTGATGGTATAACTAATCCGTCTTTAACGGATCTAAGTGTTCCAAAATTAAAAAGAATACACAGCATCATTAATGCCATAGGCAAAAAAAGTTTCAATTCCTCTCTTTCTATAGGCCAAATGATTTCCTGAATTTTAGCAAAAATACTTTTGAATGGTAACATTATTTTATACAAAAAATTACCTAAAGACTAACACTATTTAACATCGATAATGTACTGAAGCCAAACAATCTTTTAAAGCTCTATGGCAATAAAGTCAATGAAAATAAGCATATTTTTCTATTAACAAAATATTTATGTGACAAAATTATAGGATATATAACTAACCCAAAAAGGTTTTATACTATTTCCCATTATTAACTACGCTATTTAGCACTACAGTTGTAGTACTAATGTCAAAACGATGTCATCCCAGCGAAAGCTAGGATCTAATAATGTTTAATAGTCTTTTAGGCTATTTTTTTAGATTCCGCTACCTGTGCGGGAATGACAGCTTTGGGTAGTAACTACAGCTGTAGTATTAGCGTAGTTAATAATGGGAAATGGTATTAGCGATATGTTAATGTTATCTTAGCTAAAAGCGGGAATGACATCAAAAGTGGCTAAATTTATATTTAAATCAACTATTGATCGCGACTTTTAAATTGTCCTGTAAAAACGAGACATAACTTGCCTTGTGGGAAAATTTTTAATATGCTACAAAAGATAAAGTAAAATGATAATATTATGTCCATTAGGTCAATATTAGCCCTATATTTATTGTTTCTTTTTCCGTTATGTTCATATGTTAATATGGCATATGCTAATATAGACATAGAAATTGCTGAATCACATAAATGCTCAAGGATGTTTCCTTACTTTGAAAAGGTACACAAAATTCCTCCTAATACGTTACACTCGATAGCTTTAAAAGAATCTGGCAAAAAACATACTGAATATAAAATTAAAGTGGTTTGGCCTTGGACTGTCAATGTTGAAGGTAAAGGCTATTATTTTAATACTAAAAAAGAGGCAATATCATTTGTAAAAAAACAAATTATGCAAGGCAAAGAAAATATTGATGTAGGATGTATGCAAATCAACTTAAAACATCATTTAAATGCATTTAACTCTTTAAATCAAGCTTTTGATCCTAAGAAAAATGTCGCCTATGGTGCTAAATTCCTAAAAGCTAAATATGATCAGTTAGGTAGTTGGCACAAAGCAATTGCTCATTACCATTCAGCCACTCATGAGTTTGGCTCTAGATATAAACAAGATGTTATCAAAATTGCTAACAATATGGACTTGTATAAAAACTCTATTAACATGTATAGTGGGTACAATTATTATAATAATACACCTACTCTACCAACAAACATGTTTTTGAGGAATAAACAGAGAGCTTCATTTGAAAGTAATATTAGGAAATATAAGAGTAATATTATGGTAGTATTACCAAGAGCTAGCTAGAGGTAACAATTATATTTGATCGTGAGAAGTTAAAATCTAATCGTAACAAAGTGGTGGATAATATCGCTGAGTGTTCGTTCTTTAAATATGCAGCATTCGATATTATTGAGCGTCTAAATATTATTGATAAAGAATTTCCTGATATTTTAGATTTAGAATGTCGTACTGGTATACTAACTAAACTATTAGTGCAGAACTATAACTATGCTATAATTGTAGCGGCTAGTGCATCAAATGTTATGTTACAATCGTTTGACCATACTCCCAAATTACTAGTTGATGAAGAAAACTTACCATTTAAGGCAGCTAGTTTTGACCTAATAACTTTTTCCTTGGGTTTACACTGGATCAATGATGTACAAAATTTTCTGTTACAGATAAAACGTATTTTAAAACCAAATGGTCTATTTATTGGTAATTTTATCGGTGGTAACAGCCTAAAAGAACTACGAATGAAATTCATTGAAGCTGAAATAGCATTAAGTCGCCCTCACTTTCAACATGTTTCCCCTTTTATCCATTTTGACCACGTAACACCTTTACTAGGACAGGCAGGATTCACAGAAATTATCGTTGATTATGAAAATATTCAGCTGAGCTATAAAAGCCCTTTAGATTTCATTAGAGAATTAAAAAATATTGGAGAATCTGGAGCATTATTAAAAAACTCTCATAACATGATATCGAAGCAAATGCTTTCTATTCTAAGCAATGATACTAACACTTTTACCGAACAAATTAATATAATTAGCTTCATTGCCTCTCCTAGTAAGAATAGTATAAAAACAACTTATAATTTAAAATAGTAGGAAAATAAGCATTTATAGCTTGCTCTTACTTTCTCCTTACATTATTATAATAATCATAACTAATATAACCTCAAGTATTGATGTAATAAATTAATAGTAGGTTCAAGTAATTATCGCCATTAGGGGTGATGTCACCCCTGCCGCCATTATGTCATCCCAGCTCCTTCGGATGTCACCCCTGCGTAGGCAGGGGTCTAAAAAGTAGCATAGAAGGTATGTTATGTAGTTTTAGATCCCAGCTTTCGCTGGGATGACATAATGGTGACATGACATCCGAAGGTGCAGGGATGACACCCTAGGCTATTAAACCTATGTCTTACATCAATACTTGAGGTTAATATACATAATATGGTATCTTATGAAAGCACAGTGCTCAACAGTTACAAGTAAGGGACAAGTTACTATCCCATCATACATTAGAAACAAGCTACACTTATCTTCTGACAGTAAATTAGAATTCATTATGCAAGATGGCTCTTTTATAGTAGCACCAATTAATAAGCCAGTTAAAAATTTAAAAGGAATACTTCCCAAACCAAAAACACCATTAAGTATCGAAGATATGAATGAAGCCATTAAGAGTGGATACAATCGGAATTGATACTAATGTTTTAATTCGTTATTTGATTCAAGATGACGAAGTACAGAGTAGCAAAGCCACAAAAATAATTGAATTAAATTCAAATTAGCTATTAGTGTTCGTATGTTTATGGTTTATAATGCCATTAATTATTATAAGTAAGGAAAAATATATGCAAGAATTTGATTTAATAGTAATTGGTAGTGGTCCAGCTGGTTATACAGGGGCAATAAGAGCAGCACAGCTGGGTATGAAAGTTGCATGCATAGAAAAAAGGCCAACGCTTGGTGGTACTTGCCTAAATGTTGGATGTATTCCTTCAAAACTATTACTAAATTTTTCTGAAAAATTTAATGAAGTATCAAACCATTGTGCTGATATTGGTATTATGACCTCAGCCAAACTTGATTTACAAAAAATGATGACTAAAAAAAGTCAAGTAGTGTCAGACTTATGTAAGGGTATAGAAAGTTTGTTTGTAAAAAATAAAATCACTAAATTTAGCGGAAGTGCCAAGTTTATTTCAGCCAATCTTGTGGAAATTACTAACGGTAAAACCGTTGAGTCAATTTCGGCTAAGAATATTTTAATTGCTACTGGCTCTGATATTATTGAAATACCCAATATTGTTGTAGATGAGGAATATATAGTTTCATCAACGGGAGCTTTGAGCCTTCCTAAAGTTCCAGAAACTATGATAGTAATTGGCGGTGGTTATATAGGTTTAGAGCTTGGTTCGGTATGGAACAGGCTTGGTTCTAAAGTAACGGTTATTGAATATGCTGATAGCATTGTTCCAGCTTTAGATAAAGAAATTATTAATCAATTTACCAAAATCCTACAAAAGCAATCCATTGAATTGCGACTGAATAGTAAAGTGCTATCTGCTGAAAAAAAAGCAGGAAAAGTTACTTTAAATATACAACAAACATCTGCTTCCTTAGTAGAGCAAATTACTACTGATATAGTTTTATTAGCTGTCGGCAGAAAAGCCCATACAACAAATTTAGGTCTAGATAAATTAGCAATTCAAACAGACAAACAAAACAGAATTACGGTGAATAGCCAATTCCAAACAATAATCCCTAATATTTATGCCGTTGGTGATGTAATTGCAGGACCTATGCTTGCTCATAAAGCAGAAGAAGAAGCTGTTGCTGCCGTCGAAATTATGGCGGGTCTAGCTGGTCATGTTAATTATAATCTTATTCCAAGTGTAATTTATACTTGGCCAGAAGTAGCGAGTGTTGGTTTAACTGAAGAACAATTAAAAGAAGCCAAGATTGATTACAAAGTTGGTAAATTTCAATTTTTGGCAAATAGTCGGGCGAGAAGCACAGGTTCTACTGATGGGATGGTGAAGATATTAGCTGATAGCATAACTGATAAAGTACTTGGAGCACATATAATAGGGCCTTGCGCTGGAACTATGATTGCAGAACTTGTAGCATTTATGGAATTTGGTGCTTCTTCAGAAGATATAGCGAGAACTTGCCATGCCCACCCTACCCTAAGTGAAGCTATAAAAGAGGCGGCTCTAGCTGTAGATAAGAGGGCTATTAATTTTTAGGATTTTACGTGCTTACATGGTAAAAAAGATGTTACCCTTACGCCTTCGATGTCATCTCACAACTGTCGAAAGTTAGAAGAGGAAGGGGTTTTAGAAATCATAATGGCAGTTTAAAAGTTGTGGGCTTATAAACGCTGTCATTGCGAGAAGGCGTAAGCCGACGAAGCAATCCACTTATGGTTATTTTTTTGGATTGCTTCGTCGACCTACGGTCTTTCTCGCGATGACGTTACCCTATTTAAAACCGCTTCCTCTTCTAACTTTCGACAGTTGTGCCAAGATACGTGAAGCATACTAGAAAAAACAGCTTCGCTGTTTACCTGGATCGTCACGGCATCTAAAGATGCCTCGCGATGACGATTATAGAAACAATGTAGGGTACTATGGTCTAGGGGCTACAACTGTCTAAAATTCGTCTGTATCATGGGTAATTGTGATACCTAATAGACCAGCACTTATAACGCTTTCTCCTATATCGCACAATGGCTCACTTCTCTCAGTTAGTGTATCATTACCATGAATAATTGTCATCGTTAATGGATCACTGTCCATATTCTCAGTTGTTGGTGTATCATCATTGCATGTTAATGTACGCATTCTTATCCCTTCTGGGCTAGACGAAAGACTACTGCCCTCATATACATTCTGATTTATAGGAGGAGGCATATTATTAAGTAATTCATACATTCCTGGTTCATAATTACTACTAACTTCAACTAGGTCTGCACTTGAATTAACGGATTGCTCAAGTATAGCCCGACCCGTATAAGTACAACCATGTGCAGAAAGTAAGTCCTGTAGTTTTTGATTGTAGACCTCATTAGCCATAGGCTTTCCGTCTGCATCACAAGCATTAACGTCAAATGGGTAAAGTTGATTACTCTCTATCACTAAGACTTCAAAAAGCTTTTTCCACCTCGAATATGGTACAACACATTCCCAAGTTAGTTTATTTAACTCCTGTTGTTGACTATTCTGATTACTACCCTTGGAATCTCTAATTTTAATTATAGTATTAAATAATTTCTGAGCATGTAGTTCTAATGGCTCATTATTTGTATCGTTATCAGTGCAGCTAATTGACCGCACTTTATGGTTGCACTTTAGCATTTGTGCCAACTGTACAACGAGTTCTTCTGCTATATAATTACCAGCTAAAGAAATATTGGTAATAGTGTTGTTTCGATTAGTAAGACTTGCTGATAAAGCACTTATGCCGTCTAGCTTAATACTATTATGATCTAAATGTATAGTAGTAATAGTAGTAGATTTATCAGCAAGAAGATTTGCAACTATCGTAGCCCCTTTATCTTCTAGATTATTATGAGATAGATTAAGATACGTAAGGGTTTTGTTCTTAGTTAGAGCTGATAACAAAGCTTCTATGCCTTCAGATGTAATAAGGTTGTTACTTAAATTTACATGGGAAAGTTTAGAATTATTCTGAATAGAATCTGCAACTACCTTAACGTCTTGATTTGTTAATTTGTTATTAGATAAATCAAGCCAAGCAATTGGGTTGGCTTTAAGAGCTTCCGATATCTCAGCATCCAATTTAATAGCAGTCCCAGATAAATTAAGAACACAAACTTTCTTGTTCTGCAGCTGTGTTATTAAAAACCTCTTATCTTCTAGAGTGTGAAAGGGTTTATTCCGCAAGTCAACAGAAGCCGGTTTCATATTAATCCTTAGTTAAAGGTACTATCATCTTATGTTTTTTCTATTGTTATGTCAATAGGTTTTGTCGCATCTGTGTCGATAACTAAGGTGTATGACCGTATTTGGTAACAAGGTAATTATCCGTAAATAGAGTATAATACCATTTCCCATTAACTACGCTAATACTACGGTTGTAGTTACTACCCAAAACTGTCGAAAGTTAGAAGAGGAAGGGGTTTTAGAAGTCATAATGGCAGTTTAAAAGTTGTGGGCTTATAAACGCTGTCATTGCGAGAAGGCGTAAGCCGACGAAGCAATCGGCTCTGTCCAAAAAACTGTGTAAATTCGAAAAAATAGGTCATTAAATTTTGTTAAGCCTATCCTCAAATTTAACCATCAAATGAGCCATAGCTTCATTCCAGTTTGGAATGGGCATAGTCCATTTTTTGGTCATATAGTCAATTGTCAAATATAAACTTTTAAAAACAGCATTATCATTAGGAAAAACCCGCTTATTATTTGTTACTTTACGCAATTGACTATTGACAGATTCAACTGAATTAGTTGTATAAATTACCTTTCTAATTGACTCAGGATACCCTAGAAAAATCATTAGATTGTCCCAATTATTATACCATGATTTGGCAATTTGTGGATATTGTTTATTCCATTTTTCTTCAAAAGATACTAAAGCTAAATGGGCTTGTTCTTCCGTTACTGCAGTATATATCGGCTTTAAATCGCTAGACAGTTGCTTCCTATCTTTATACGACACATATTTTAAACTATTTCTAATCTGATGTACAATACACAATTGATGTTCTGTTTTTGGATAAACTGCTTCTATTGCCTCAGACATACCAGTAAGATTATCGCTACAGGCAATCAGTATATCTTTTAGCCCTCTATTTTTCATTTCGGTAAAATTACCGAGCCAAAATTTTGCCCCTTCATTTTCACTGATCCATAATCCCAATATATCTTTTTTACCAGATAAATCAATTCCTAATGCAACATATACTGCCTTATTGATTATCCTTTTATCTTGCCTGACTTTTACTACTAAACAATCAAAAAATACTATCGGATATATCTCTTCTAATGGTCGACTCTGCCAAGCTTTAACCTCATCCATTACATCATCAGTAATTTGGCTGATTAAGCCTTCACTTATTTCAACACTGTATAACTCCTGTAACTGAATCTTAATATCAGATATACTCATGCCTTTAGCATATAATGATAGTACTTTATCGTCAAAACCATCAAAACGTTTCTGGCGTTTTGGTAGTATTGCGGGTTCAAAGGTATTATGCCTATCCCTTGGTACTTCTATTTCTACAGCTCCATGTTCGGAGATCAGTTTTTTGCTAGTTATACCATTACGAGCATTATCATTATCTGCACAACTGTATTTATCATAGCCTAGATGATTATTCATTTCTGACTGCAGTGCCTTCTCTATTAAACGTTTGGTCAATTCTTTTAATAAACCTCCTTCTTTCAGTATTGTACTTACATCTGTATCATTATCTATTAATAAATCTACTGCTTGCTTTATTGATTCATTAGTTTTTTTATTCATGTAATTTCCTTTTTTGTTATACTTTTATATATAACCTATTTCGAAATTTACACAGTTTTTTGGACAGAGCCAAGCAATCCACTTATGGTTACTCTTTTGGATTGCTTCGTCGACCTACGGTCTTTCTCGCAATGACGTTACCCTATTTAAAACCCCTTCCTCTTCTAACTTTCGACAGTTGTGAGTTACTGCCCAAAACTGTCATTCCCGTGCAGGTAGCGGAATCTAAAAAAGTTTAAATAAGAAGGTATGTTATGTAGTTTTAGATCCCAGCGTTCGCTGGGATGACATAATGGCTAGTAGTGACATCACCCCTAATGCCGATGATACTGAACCTAATATTAATTTATTACATCAATAGTTGCAGTTAAGTTAGCCTCAAATTGGTTTTTTACACAACAAAACCAAACGATTTTTTGATTTCAGTAAGAGTTTTAGCAGCAGTAATTCTAGCTTTATCTGCTCCTTCATGTAGTGTAGTTACTAGATAATCTTGGTTTTTCATTAGCTCTATATATTGAGTATTAATGGGAGTTAAACTTGTGATGATAATATCAGCTAGATCATCCTTAAATTTGGCAAAACCGCTATTTCGGTATTGATCAACTATTTTTTCAATATTAGTACTAGATAAATTGCAGTAAATGTCAATTAAATTGCTGATTTCCGGCCTATTTTGACGATCATAACTGATTTCAGCTAAATGATCTGTTTTAGCTTTTTTAATTTTTTGGTAAATTTGATCCCGGCTATCATTTAAATTAATACGAGATAAATCAGATGGATCAGATTTACTCATTTTTCTACGACCATCTTTTAAGCTCATTATTCTTGCTCCTGAGCCTTGAATTAATGGCTCAGGTAATTTTAGAACTTCTTGATTAAATTTTCTATTGATAATAGCCGCAATATCTCTTGTAAGTTCTAAATGCTGTTTTTGATCATCGCCAACAGGTACTATATCAGCATTATATAATAATATATCAGCCGCCATTAATACTGGATAAGACAATAACCCTAAACCAGCACTTTCTTGGTCTTTTCCAGCTTTGTCTTTAAATTGAGTCATACGTTTAAGCCATCCAAGTGGGGTAACACAATTTAATATCCAAGCAAGTTCCGTATGTTCTTTCACCATACTTTGTGCAAATATGGTAGTTTTCTCTGGCACAAGCCCTGTTGCTATATATATAGCAACAGTTTGTAATATGGAGGAGTTTAGCTCAAGAGGTAAGCGATCTATAGTAATAGAATGCAAATCAGCTAAAAAGAATAAGCAATTATACTCATCTTGAATCTTAAGCCAATTAGATATTGAACCAAGATAGTTTCCTAAATGCAAAGCCCCGGTCACTTGCACTCCAGATAGAGCTGTTTTTTTCATTTAATTTCCCCCAATAATTACTAATTATATCTATATGTAGACGTAATTTTATGCTATTGTAGCCGTTAATTATCAACAACTAAGATTAACCAACTATGTTTTGGCGTTTAAGAGTATTAACATTTTATGCATTACTTGCTATATTTACCATTACATTCTTCCTTATATGTTACATACCCGTAACATTTTTTAATGTCAACTATTATATACGTTACAGGATTGGAGTTATTTTTTCCTATGTATTTATTTGGTTGGCTAGAATCTTTTGTGGTTTAAAATACCAAGTTTCTGGTCTAGACAAATTACCTCTAGTTCCTTCTTTAGTATTGTCTAATCACCAATCATGTTGGGAACAAGTATTTATACAATTAATTATACCTGAACATTCTTGGGTATTAAAAAAAGAGTTATTTAATATCCCCTTATTCGGGTGGGGTCTGCAAATGGTTAAGCCAATTGCCGTGGACCGTAATGTTAATATCTCGGTTAGTCAAATTTTAAGAGAAGGACAGGAAAAGATAAAAGATGGTTTATGGTTGGTTATTTTTCCTGAATCTACTAGATTTAGACCAGAACAAAATGCCAAATTTAAACCTAGTGCAGTAAAATTAGCATCACTAGCAAAAGTACCGATTGTGATGATGGCTCACAACGCAGGGGTATACTGGCCAAAGGGTTTTTGGATTAAGAAACCAGGGGTAATCCAAGTAAAGATTATTAATGTTATTCCTGTAGAGGAAATAGAGCAATCTGATGTTCGAGAATTGACAAGCAAGATAGAACAGGTAATCAATACCGAAAAGCAAATATTATTTGAACAAGTTGGTATACTCAAATGATTTAAAGAATTGGATTTGAAAATGAGGGGCGAGCGAAAGTACGCGAGTCTTTGATCATAGTACCCTACATTTTTTATATAACCACTATTAAAATGGCTGCTGATCGTCATTGCGAGAAGTCGCTGAAAGCGGCGACGCGGCAATCCAGGATACGCGAAGCGTACTAGAAAAAACAGCCTAAAAAGCTATTAGGTATTATGGATTCCCGCCTACGCGGGAAGGACATACTAGTGATCCACGCGGGCAATGCCTCCCCGCAAAGACATTGCTAGCGTGAGAATGACATCACCCCTCTAAACAGCTTTTATTACAGCAATTCTGATTAAGCAGCATGTTCAAGGCCACCTGCTAACTCAACAGCACCTGTTAAAGTTACATGATTAGGGTGAAGTCCATCTAACACATATTGACTCGCCTCACTCCATTCATTTGGAGGGGATTGCTCTGGAACATAACGTGCATTAAATTTTTCAAACCAAGTTGTGGTTTTGTCACCACATTTTCCATCAACTTTAATACCATAACCATGGTCTTTTAACTGTGTTTGAACATGAGAGACTTTTTGACCTTCATCATCTTTTCGTATTAATATCTGTTCTGCTTGTTCTTTCGTAGTAGGTATAAATTTACCAAAACCAGCATCTGCAAGTTGCTTCCAAGGGAAAAATTTTCCGGGTGCTACATGCCTTTCAGCAACTTCACCAAGCCCTACAAGATTATCCTTATTATCCCAATGTGGGTATCTAACTTTAATATCTTCAAGTAATTCTATTAATTTATTTATTTGAGACTCTGTAAAAGAACTTTTTGCATTATTAATAAGCATAATGCCTATGCCAAAATCATTAACTGCCTTTTGTCCTTTCCAACTACTCTCACCGGCATAAAAGGCCTTTGATTCTAAGTCATTATGGTATTGGTATTGCTGCTCTTTTTTGTTGTTTGGTCCTTTATACTTTGGTTCTTTATCTATTATGTAATGTACGCTTGTTCCATTATATTGCAAAGTGTCTATTGCAGAATTTAATGTATCACCAACAGAGTAAGTTAGTACCACGCAACTTGGTTCTACTCCCGGTTCTCTAGGTGCAAAAAATTTACTATCATTAGTAGTGCTAACACCCTTATTTTTACTCATTACGACCTCCATTAAATAATTTTAACTTAATTAACCTCAAATATTGATGTAATAAATTAATAGTAGGCTCAAGTAATCATCGCCATTAGAGGTGATTTCACCGCCATTATGTCATCCCAGCGAAAGCTGGGATATACCGTCTTGTTAGTCAAGAAAACTATTAGACTTTTTTAGATTCCTGCCTACGCAGGAATGACATAAACCCTCGTAGAGATAACACCCTAGACCATTAAACCAATGTCTTACATCAAACTCAGGGTAGCTAGATTTTCATATCTAGAAACTATGATATAAAAACCTAGAACCTTCATTTTGACATTGTCTTTTTATTAAGTCAACACAATTAGTTAAAATACTTACGCTCCTTAGTTACAACTTCATCTTCATTAGATGGTTTACTATTTTGCCATTTCTTTGCAGATTCGCGTTTATTACCATTATTATCACTGTTATCTTTATAAGACTCAGATTTTTGATTACTTGTAACGTCCTGAGTAACTTCAGCATCGATATTTTTTATGGTTAATTTTGCTTTGCCTTTATTGTCAAAACCAATAAGTTTAACTTTTACTATATCTCCATGTTTTAAAACACTAGATACAGATTCAATACGTTCTTTTGAAATCTCACTAATATGTATGAATCCATCACGATTACCTAAATAATTGATAAACGCTCCAGAGTCTAATATTTTAACAACAGTTCCATTGAATATGCCACCAATTTCAGGATCAAAAGCAATTGACTTAATTTTTTCGATAGCCATATCTAGCTTCTCTTTGCCTATAGCCGAAACAGTTACATTGCCATCGTCGCTTATGTCAATTTTAGCCGATGTCATATCACAAATTTCGCGTATTACTTTGCCACCCGGTCCTATGACGTCTCTAATTTTATCTTTATCAATTTTAAAACTTTGAATACAAGGTGCATACTGGCTAATATGGTTATTGGTTTTATTAATAGTCTTATCCATTTCTTGTAAAATGTGAACAAGACCAAGCTTTGCTTGAACTAAAGCATGTTTCATTATTTCAAACGTTACTCCAGATATTTTTATATCCATTTGTAGTGCGGTTATGCCGTGTTTGCCACCAGCTACTTTAAAATCCATATCTCCAAGATTATCTTCATCCCCCATAATATCGGATAACACTACAAACTTATCACCTTCTTTTATCAAACCCATAGCAATACCTGCTATAGGAGTTGTGATGGCTACTCCAGCATCCATCAGAGCCATTGAACTACCACAAATAGTAGCCATAGATGACGAGCCATTACAGGAGGTAATTTCTGACACTACTCTAATAGAATAAGGGAATTGTTCTTTAGTTGGCAATATGCGGTTAATGGCTCTCCACGCTAGTTTACTATGCCCTATTTCTCTACGACCAGGAGCTCTTACTGGAGTTGCTTCGCCCACTGAATAAGGAGGGAAAATATAGTTAAGCATAAAACGTTCTTTATATTCCCCGTCTAAACTATCAACAATTTGTTCATCTTGACCAGTACCTAGTGTTGTAACTACTAAACTTTGTGTTTCTCCTCTAGTAAACAAGCTTGAACCATGTGTTTTTGGCAACAAAGCCACTTCACAAGCTATGTTTCTTATATCTTCCGGTTTTCTACCATCGATACGGATATTATTCTTTAATACGTTTTTCCGTAATATTTCTGATTCTACTTCTTTAAGAGCGAACTCAATCTGAGCATTAGTAAGATTATTATTAGCAATATCTTCGGCAAAATGTCGCTTAATTATATCAGAAACATGTTTTACCGCTAAGACCCTTTCTTGTTTTAATTTGATAGAAAAAGCATGCTGAATATCTTCTGATGCGATACTTCTAATTTGTTCCTTTAAGCTAGTAGGGAATAAATCGGTAAGCTGTAATTTAGGTTTCCCAGCACTTTTTACTAAGTCATTAATCAATTCAATTACAGGCTGTAATGCCTTGTGACCGAACTCAATAGCTTCCAACATTTTTTCTTCGGACAATAGATCAGCTTCAGATTCAACCATCATAACTGACGTCTTAGTTCCTGCCACTACTAAGTCTAGCTTACTAGTTTTTAATTGGCTAAATGAAGGGTTTAATATGAATTGATCATTTATCAAACCAACTCTGCTAGCTGCTACTATATCTTGATAGGGTGCACTAGACAAAGCCAATGCAGCCGATGCTCCGATAATTGCTAATATATCTGTATTACATTCAGGATCATATGAAAGAACAGTACAGATTACTTGCGTTTCATTAAGAAAGGCTGGGTGGAATAATGGTCTAATCGGCCTGTCGATCAAGCGTGAGACTAATACTTCTTTTTCTGACCCTTTACCTTCTCTTTTAAAAAATCCTCCTGGTATTTTACCAGCAGCAAATGCCATTTCTTTGTAGTGTACAGTAAGAGGAAAGAATCCTATCCCTTCTTTTGCTTCTTTGCTACTCACGGCAGTACATAATAAGACACTTCCTCCCATTTTTACCATAACTGCTCCATCAGCTTGACGAGCAATTTTACCAGTAGTTAATTCTAGTAGTTTCCCACCTAATTCTATCGTTTTAGTTATTTCTTCCAACATTCTTATTCCTTATTTAATGAACAAAAAACCCGGCTAAAATTTTAATTTTTTGACCGGGCTTTATTTTACTTTCTTATTCCTAGTTTATTAATCAACGACAAATATCTGCTTAGACTTTGCTTCTTGATATAATCCAACAATCGACGCCTACGACCAACTAACATCAATAATCCTCTTCTCGAAGAAAAATCTTTGTGATTAGTTTTAAAATGCCCTGTTAAGTTATTGATTCTTTCGGTTAGAATTGCACATTGCACTTCACTAGAACCAGTATCGTTTTCTTTAGTAGCATATTCTGTAATTAATTGCTGCTTACGCTGTGCTGTAATCGACATCATTAATCTCCATGTTTATTTTTATTAGGTTAAATACTCGAAAAGAATTAAAGCAATTTTCACTCAAGCTACCAATTGCTAAAAGAGAGCCATGATATTGAATCCAAATTAATTCAATATTTTCAGGATAATCAAAATAGCATTTCTGACCATGAATGATTTTCTTAGCTTGGTCAGTAGTAGCATCAAGCACCAGGATGTCGTCCAGTACTACTTCAATCTTTATAGCTTTTTCTGCAAGAAACTGTTTCATTTCTTGCTTTTGTATATCAAGTTCTGTTAATTTAATAGCATTGCATGCTGTAAATATTCCAACTTTAGTACGCTGTAATTCTACCACAAATCCTAAACTTTGCAAGGATAAAGCAATATCTTCTGCTAGCGTCCTTACATAAGTCCCTTTAGAGCATTCAACCTTATAAGTAGCTTGATTATTTCGGTGATTGAAATTAAGACATTCTAAATTATATATTTCAATATTTCGAGGAGTTAATTCTACTGCCAAATCTTCTCGTGCTAATTTATAAGATCTAATACCGTTAACTTTTATAGCAGAAAAGGCAGGAGGACGTTGTTTTATTGTACCTATGAATTTTTTACATATATTCTGGCAATCAATTGAATTGGGAATATCATCAGTAACCTTTATTATTTTACCTGAAGCATCTGCTGTATCAGTTTGCCTACCAAACTGCACCGTAAAAATGTAAGTTTTCTTTGTATCTACTAGAACTCGTATTAATTTTGTTGCTTCACCAATTGCCAAAGGTAATACACCTTCAGCTTCAACATCCAAAGTCCCACAATGACCAACTTTAGCACCTAAAAGGCTTTTCTTAATGATAGAAACAAGCTTTGCTGAGCTTATACCTTTAGGTTTATAAATATTAAGCCAGCAATTATTAAGGTGAAACGTCATTTGTCCGGTTATTTACGAATACTGTTAGCATAAGAGTAATTTAAATCTTAGCATAACCCTATCCTATGAAAAAAACACTATTTTTCTTACAAAATACGCTTTAAACATTACAGATAATATTATACTCAAATTTTGGATTAAGAGGAGATAAAAAGTTGAGAGGAAGGAGTTTTACTAGACAAATTGATATTTAAGAAATTATAATAATTGCATTATTGTAAAAAACCCGTTGCAAACGGTTTAACATTGTGTTATATTACTCCTTCGTTACATACCATGAGGTAAATAATATGGCAAAACAAAATACAATAGAAACTGAAGCCACTAGTTTATTGGTGAATAGAGAGTTTTCTCAATACACCCTTATCAAGAATATAGCAAAATTTTTAGCATACCAATTAAATGAGGGATTGGGCAAAAATTTTTTAACAGAAGCCCAGCTAGAAGATCCCCAAAGTATATGGCCTAGTCGTATTAATACGACAAACTTGTTAAAACAAGAACAAGATTATATAAACTATAAAATAAAATTTATTCATTATTTTAATGTGGCAAAAGGTATATGTTATGGCTTATCATCTATGTGGCTCTTTGGTAAAGGAATATCTAAAGACATAAACAACGAAACATTAACTCATGATGATACCAATAAAATATGGATTAATGATGATAAATATATTTATAATATAAACGAATTATTAAAAAAGCCATACACAACACTAGATGATCAACAAAAATTAAATATTGATGTATTTATTCAAAATTTACTTGCTAGTCATCACACTATTGAAAAGAGAGAAAACAACAACTATTCATGGGATTTTAGTCAATTGGAAGATATAAGTACAATAAAGACTCAAACCCTTCGTTCCGATAGTAAAGCACCACATTTACAAAATATGGCTTTACTTGAGTATTATACTACAGGGGAAGGGGTACAAAAGAAAATACATGAAATAAAAAAAATATTTTCATATAATTATAAACATCTTATAAAAGAAGCTTTTAGACAAAAGATTGAAGAGTTAATACAACCTCAAAAACTAATTTCTCTTAACACTTTTAGTGATCAACATGCAACTGCTTTATATTTAGATGCAAATAAAATATTACATTTTTTTGATCCAAATTCAGGTGAAATATCTTATCAAAGCTTTGATTCATTTGTAGATAACTTTTGGAAGCAATTATGTGTATTTACTACAGCAAAGCTAAACATAGAAATATTTAGCTTAAATCCTAATGAAGAAGATTGGAAATATTATAAAGATAAACAACAATTTCATTTTACTTCCGAACAGTTATCCAAAATAATTTGTGAAGAATGCAACAATGATTATTTTGTCAACCAGTTCTTAAAGAACAACATTAGCACTAGTAATATTGAGAAATTAATAAATGATCCTATACTGAATGACAAAGTAAAAAATGTTTTATTACAATTAAAAACAGAAATGCAGGAGAACAATGATGAGAGTATAAACTCTATTATCAAAAATACTAGTGAGTATATGAATATTGCTCATGATATAAATATTGTTCGTGATATAAATATTGATATAGCATTAAATCTAAAATTCTTAAAATTTGAGCAAGGTCAAGAGGTTATTCATGCTTTAGATTTAAAAGGCTATGAAGAAGAAAAAGTATTAAGCAACGTTATTGGTGATACTCCTGATATAATCTGAAAATCCAAATTTCGGATTAAGAGAAAATAAGAAGTTAAGAGGAAGAAAATTTATTTTAATGAATCCTTAAGCGGCACAAAATTTGATCAACTAGAAATCAAGAGAGTGAGGGAAAAGACTTGGGAGAATTGAGTTATGAGATATCTTCTAATACCATTTCCCAAAACTAAATTAGCACTAGGAGTACAAGTGTCGAGCACCGGAGCGTACACTAGTACGTGAGGAACGAAGATCGCGAAGTACGACGACGTGATGATTAGTTTTCGGAATTGGTATAACAGGGCATTTAAACATTGCAGCTTATCTAGCCATATTATATAATAGCTATACTCTTCTGCTTTGAAGAATTGTTTTTTGAAAATATCATGGATTCGCATGCGTAACTATACTATTATGTACGTTCCGCTTGCTCACCATTCATTTTCAAATCCAATTCTCCAAATCATTTGAGTATATATTAGAAATTGTTTCGGTATTTATGAACAAATGGATCTATTATTTTGGTACTAACGGCGGGGAAGGCAATGCCCAAATGAAAGACATACTTGGTAGTAAAGGAGCTGGTCTTGCTGAGATGTCTAACTTAAATTTACCTATTCCCGATGGTTTTACTATTACTACAGAACTTTGTAATTATTTTTATAAAAATAATTACAATTTGCCTGAAAATTTTAATAAGGACTTAGCGGTAGCTGTTAAAAATTTAGAAAATACTACTGGTAAGATTTTTGGGGATCATAAAAATCCACTACTACTATCCGTCCGTTCAGGCTCAAGAGCTTCTATGCCCGGCATGATGGATACTATACTTAATCTTGGGTATAATGATCAAGTTTGCGATGTGCTATCCAGTACTGGAAATGAAATTTTTGCTCTTGACAGCTACCGAAGATTCTTAGAAATGTACGGATCAACAGCATTATCCGTTTCAAACGGATTATTTAAGAATGCATTTGAAATGCATAAGAGCAAATGTAATATTTATCAAGAGAACGAAATTACTGGGGATTTCCTAAGAATAATAGTTGAAGAATTTAAAAAGATACTCTTTAATCATTGTGGTAAATCGTTTTTTGATCCATATACACAACTAGAAGAATCAATAAAAGCCGTATTAAAATCTTGGACAAGTGATAGGGCAATAACTTATAGAAAGCTACATAATATACCCAATGATTGGGGCACAGCAATTAATGTACAGTCAATGGTTTTTGGTAATCAAAACAATAATTCTGCAACAGGCGTAGTATTCTCACGTTGCCCTGCAACTGGTGAAAATAAACTTTTTGGCGAATATCTAGTAAACGCCCAAGGTGAAGATGTAGTGTCAGGGACAAGAACTCCAAGCCCTATTATGTCAAACGATCATAATCTTGATTGCTCAATGCAAACAGTTATGCCACAAATATTTGATCAATTACAGGGAATTTGTAAGAAGTTAGAACTACATTACTTGGATATACAAGATATAGAATTTACCGTGGAAAATGGTAAATTCTATATCTTGCAAACACGTACTGCTAAAAGAACAGCTTTAGCCAGTATTAAAATTGCCACGGATATGGTACAAGAAGGACTGATTACTAAACAACAAGCAATAATGCGTGTAGATCCGGAATCGCTAACTCAGCTTTTGCATACGGCTATTGATTATAGCAATACTCTAAGCCCCATTGCTAAGGGACTACCAGCATCTCCTGGGGCTGCTACTGGTATAGTAGTTTTTTCTCCATATGATGCCGAAAAAATGTCGCATCACCATAAAGTAATTTTGGTACGCCATGATACTAGTCCTGAAGATATAAATGGCATGTATGTTTCAGCCGGTATTCTTACAGCTAGAGGTGGAATGACATCACATGCGGCTGTAGTCGCTAGAGGATTAGGAAAACCATGTGTTTGCGGGGCAAGTGATGTGGTAATAGATGAAAAAAAACAGCTCTTTAAAATAGGGGAAACTATCATTAATTATGGTGACTTAATAACTATAGATGGTGGAACAGGAAAAATTTTTTTAGGGGAAGTACCACTTATTCAGCCTAGTTTTACTAAGGAATTTCAAACAATTCTAGATTGGGCAGATGAATTTGCTACTTTAAAAGTTAGAGCCAATGCTGAAACTATTTTAGATGCTGGTGTTTCCATGAAATTTGGGGCATGTGGAATTGGACTATGTAGAACAGAACATATGTTTTTTGACCCTGATAAAATTCCATTAGTACGAGAAATGATAATTGCTCCTGATATAGAACGGAGAAAACTTGCGATAAATAAATTATTGCCCTTGCAAATTCGAGATTTTAAGGCATTATTTCGAATTATGCATGGTAAAGCCGTAAATATAAGACTGCTTGACCCTCCTTTACATGAATTTTTGCCAACAACAGAGATTGATAAAAGAAACTTAGCAGATGTTATGAATCTACCTTTAGCTGTTGTGGAACAACGTTTGCACGCATTATATGAAGTGAACCCCATGCTTGGACATAGAGGATGTCGCCTAGGTATTTCTTATCCTGAGATTTATCAAATGCAAATAATGGCAATTTTTACTGCTATCAGAGAATTACAAATTGAAGAAAATATAAATATTGTTCTAGAGTTAATGATTCCTTTAATCAGTGACGTTAATGAGCTAAAAGCTTTAAAGATACATATACAAGATGTGATCATTGACATGGAGAATACTAACCAATGTAAGTTTGATTTTATTCTTGGTACTATGATCGAGTTACCAAGAGCTGCTTTAAAAGCTGGAGAAATTGCCAAGCAGGTAGATTACTTTAGCTTTGGTACCAACGATTTAACACAAACAACTTACGGCATTTCTAGAGATGATGTAGCGTCATTTTTTCCAGACTATTTGGAAAAAAAAAATCTTTGCATTTGATCCTTTTAGTAAATTGGATGAGGAAGGGGTTGGTGAGTTAATAGAAATTGCTATAAAACGTGGGCTAAAAAACAACCCTACATTAAAACTTGGCGTATGCGGAGAACATGCGGGCAATCCTGATTCTATAGAGTTTTTTCATAAAATTGGTTTACATTATATATCCTGTTCACCATACCGTATTCCTATCGCAAGGATTGCTGCAGCTCAAGCGGAAATAAAGGCGGAGCTAGCTAACCTCAAGCACTGATGTAAGACATCGGTTTAATAGCCTAAGGTGTCATCCCTGCCCCTTCGGATGTCACCCCTGCGTAGGCAGGGGTCTAAAGAAATTTAACAAACCCTCTTGGTCTATTTTTCTAGATCCCAGCTTTCGCTGGGATGACATAATGGCGGTGACATCACCCCTAATGGCGATAATTACTTGAACCTACTATTAATTTATTACATCAATACTCGAGGTTAGCTAGGATATATATATGACGTCCTATAAACCTAGAAATGTGGGTAAAAATATCCCGGTAAATCTATATTAATTATTATTTCTTTACCAAATATTTTCTCTGGTAAGATTATTCTTTTGGCATGTAATAACATTTCCTTGGATAAAGCTATTGCTTCTTGAGTACCATATTTTGTGTCACCTATTATGGGACAACCCAGCATTTTCGCATGAAATCGAAGTTGATGCATCCTGCCAGTAAGAGGAGTGAACTCAACCAGCATCAAACCATTAATAGACCTCTTGCATAATTCTACTTCTTCTGGTAATTTGTGCGTCGCTCCGGTACTCGAATCCTCACGTACGCTTAAGTACGCTGCGGTTCTGCGTTCCGTGGCTCCTGCAAATTCCCTAGCAGAAGCGAATTCTGCAAGAGGTCTATTTAAGTTTTTCAGTAATTTATAGCGAGTTATGGCTAACTTGCCATGTTCTTCATCATTTTGTACAGTCTCATACGCCCCTCCCCTATTCTTCCCTATCATACCACTAATTTCTCCTTCATGTTGCGGAAGGTTACCTAAAACTACGGCAATATAGGTTTTCTGAATATTCTTTTCCTTAAAGGCTTTCACTAATTTTATACTACTCGCATAATTTTTAGCGATTAGTAATATACCTGAAGTATCTTTATCTAACCTATGTACTAGTTTAAAATCTGCCCCTTGGCTATTTAAATATTGTAATGCATCATCTATAGATAGGCTTATTTTACTACCACCTTGGGTTGCAAGACCTGCTGGCTTATTAATTGCTATAAGCCACTCATCCTGATAAACTAAGTAATCCTTCATTAACTTACCGGCTAGTATAACTGCCGAACTCGAAAAAACCCTATCAGTAGCTTTTTGAGGTTCTAAATTTAAACTATCCTCTATAAAAATTTGATCCCCAGCATTTACTCGCAAATTTGCCGCTACCTTACAAGAATTAACCATTATCTGTTTAAACCTTAAGGCACGCTCAACCATCCCTTGGGTAAGGCTAGGATATAATTTCTTCAAGTAACGATCCAACCTACAAGGTAGTTCTATATCTACATTTAATATTGCCACTAGCTACTCTTTAACAAAAAATACCCCCATAATATACATGATAATAGTATAATAGCAAAAATCTGATGCACTAAGGCCATTAATATAGGTACTGAATATAAAATGGTAATTATGCCAGCTAACATTTGTAATATCAGTACACCAACAATATAATAAGCAACTTTGTTTAATTTAGGATGCTTGGTTTTTATTAGACTCAACACCAACAAACCAACACTAGTACAAACAATATATGCTCCAATTCTATGGATAAACTGAACAAAAACAGCATCACTTAAACTATCTCTACTCAGTAGTTTAAAAGCTATTTCTTGAGGTATAAAACTATTCCCCATTAACGGAAAGCTATTATATACAAGCCCTGCATCAAGACCTGCAACTAGACCACCTAAAAAAATCTGTATATAAACTATAATAATAGTTAATATACAAAAGAATTTTGCTAAATTTAAACTTATTGTCCGTTCAACTAGTAAAATATCAAAACTATTTTTCATCAGCTGATAGAACAGTAAATTATAGATAATAACTGCAATAACCAAATGACAAGCTAAACGGAAATGACTGACATATGGCTGCAAAATTAGACCACTTTTCACCATATACCAACCCATAAATCCTTGGACTGCAAATAATAACAATATCGCCAAATATACAGGCAGTAACCTTGTATCAATCCGTCCACGTATAAAAAAATACAGTAATGGTACTAGATACAACAAACCTGCTACTCTGCCAGCAAAACGGTGAATAAATTCAAGCCAAAAAATAAATTTAAACTCTGAGATAGTCATATTAGTATTTTTTTGCTTATATTCGACATATTGTTGATATTTAGCAAATTCATCCTGCCAGTCAGCATTACCCAGCGGGGGAACGACACCTGAGACCGGTTTCCATTCAACAATTGATAAACCAGCATCAGTAAGCCTAGTGAGACCTCCTAAAAAAATCATAAATATTACCATGCAGCAGCATACAGCCAACCAACGCTTTACTAATATGTGTGACATTAGACCCGCTACCTTTAATATCTATAATATAGCATAATATAACAGATTTTTATCGTCCACTAATACTCTTTTTCATTATGGGGAGGCATTGTTGCGTGGATTAAAAACACCAACGTAAGTAATGGACTTACGTTGGTGTTTTTACCTACTATTCCCCTCGTGACAACAAAAAACGATTTGTTTTCTTTGTGAGTAAAGGTATCGGCACGCTGATGCTCATCATCAGTTAGAATGTTATATAAATTCTCTTCTTGATAAATATAATTATTTAAATCAATACTCCATATATGTATTTCTTGAAGATTAGCATTTATTGACTTCATAACCCGCCTAGTTTTTGGAGATAACAAAATTTTGATTATATTATTTTTTATATGAAATTAGTATATATTTTGTATGTTACGTTGGAGTAGCCGTAAAAATGACTGCTGTTTTAGTGCAAAAAACAATATAATACAAAGAATCCTAAGAGCCAAAAATTGTATACGTGACATTATGTTTATATGATACTGCACATAATAATTAATCATTAAAATATTTAGATTGTAAGTAACCTCAGTTCGATATAAGAATTAATAATTCTTATATCGAACTGAGGTTACATTAGCATAAATATTGAGAAAAATATGGAAAATTTTAAGTTAGCCTTAGCTAAGAATAACGGTAGCTTTTTTGAGTATGATATTATCTGCAACAATGAGTTAGCAAGATTAAGGCCATTAAAAACAGAGGATATGGCGGCTTTTGCTCGATTCATTTCTGATTACGCGGTTTGGAAATATTTTGCTATCAAAATGCACCAATTACAAGATATGAACGACTACATTGATGACGCTGTACAACAAAGAAAGCTGGGCTTGCGATATCATTTTGCTATTGAAGATCAAAAAACAGGTGAGATTGTTGGATCAACAGCTTTTGGGAATTATTCTCCAAAAGACAGCAGGATAGAAATAGGTTGGAGTTGGGTAGAAACATCGTTCCAAGGCAGTGGTATTAATAAAAATGCAAAGTTTCTTTTGTTAAATTTTGCATTTAATTACTTGAATATGGAAAGAGTGGAATTTAAAACAGATGTGCTCAATGTAAGGGCTAGCGGTGCACTTATTAAAATTGGTGCAACGGAAGAAGGCGTATTACGAAGTCACACTCTCATGCCAGATGAGAGACGCCGAGATACAGTATACTATAGTATACTTAAAGATGAGTGGGAGACAAAAATATGGTCAAAAAACTTTTCTGATCACTCTAGTGACGTTCAAATGTTAATGGAATCTTGTAATTCAGTAGACTTCTTTCGAAACTAGACAATGATGTAGAATGGTGTTATAAATATCTGATTTGAAGTAATAATGAAATTCGATCAGATTAAAGAGTTAGAGGATGAAAAATTTCGTCGATTAACAGGAGTAAAGAAGGGAACATTCTCAAAGATGGTGGATATTTTGAGGCAAGCTGATGGTCTTAGAATACCTTAGAGAATACCGTACTTATTTCCATATAGGTCAGAACTATGGGATTAGGGTGTGTCATCAATTGAGCCAAATTACCATGGAAGCCATATAAACAGCTCCCAAAAAGTTCTGAGATGTTTTGTCATATCGTGTTGCAATAGCTCTATATTGCTTCAATTTTGCAAAAAAGTTCTCAATCAAATGCCTAGCTTTATAGAGGTCCTTATCATACTTAGCTGGATTCACACGATTCTTCTTTGGGGGAATCACAGCTATACATCCCTTATCTTTCAGCTTATCTCGCATACGTGCATCGGCATCATAAGCCTTATCAGCAAGTACAGCATCCGCTTTCGTCAATTCATTCATCAAAACATCAGATCCTTGCAAATCATGAGCTTGACCCGGGGTAAGATGGAATCCCGTTGGATTCCCTAGAGCGTCACATGTGGCATGGATTTTAGTACTCAGCCCCCCTTTACCTCGTCCAATTGCTTGGTCATCATCTAACTCTTTTTTTTAGCACCAGCACTATGTTGATGACTCCTAACAATGGTTGAATCAATCATGGCATACTCGTTATCAGCATCTTCAGCCAGCATCTCAAAAACCTTTTTGTAAATTGTAATCAGCTATTGACCCCCTATTGTAATAAACTATTGCCCCCCCTAACCACATAAAAAAATTAGTTAATTTACGTCAGTTCGGGATAAGATATAGATGAAATAGTAATAGATAAAAGGATTGTCAAAAAGGAGTGCCTGCAGTATTTATATTTTTAAACAAAAAAACAAACTACAGGCATGAAAAAAGATATCACAGAATTATATAGTTTTATAGATGATTTTTGTAAAATTTATTTGGAGTATGAACAGAGAAAGTTATTATAGTGAAACACATTGAATTAGGTGAGTTTATATGATATAAATAAGAGAAAAAATGTCAACAAGCCCATATAGTCAAGATTTAAGAGAAAAAGTAATAAATTATATAGAAAAAGGTAATAGTCAAATATCTGCTGCTAAGATATTTGATATACACAAGAATACAATTAGTCGTTGGAAGGTAAGGAAGAAAAAAGAAGGAACAATATTAGCAAAAGCGAGATTAGGATTTAAAAGTAAAGTTGACAAGCAACAATTAGAAGATTTTGTTAAAAATAATTCAAATATTACGCTAAAATATCTTGGTAAAAGATTTGGGATTACAGGCACTCAAGTTGGAAGAATATTAAAGAAGTTAGGCTATAGTTATAAAAAAAACCCTTCAGCTATTTGGAAGCAAGTGCAGAGAAACGATCTGAATAACGTTAGCATCCGTAATGGAAGTCAATAAAAAAATAGTAACTTAACATAAATTTTCATTCCAGGAAGAATTATTTTTTACAATAGAGTGCATAAAAGCTAGTAATTTGCACATAACAGCAACAAGAGCAACTTTTGCTGGTTTATGTTTAACGTTAATTCGGGATAAGGGGCTCTGTCCAAAAAACTGTGTAAATTCGAAAAAATAGGTCATTAAATTTTGTTAAGCCTATCCTCAAATTTAATCATCAAATGAGCCATAGCTTCATTCCAGTTTGGAATGGGCATAGTCCATTTTTTGGTCATATAGTCAATTGTCAAATATAAACTTTTAAAAACAGCATTATCATTAGGAAAAACCCGCTTATTATTTGTTACTTTACGCAATTGACTATTGACAGATTCAACTGAATTAGTTGTATAAATTACCTTTCTAATTGACTCAGGATACCCTAGAAAAATCATTAGATTGTCCCAATTATTATACCATGATTTGGCAATTTGTGGATATTGTTTATTCCATTTTTCTTCAAAAGATACTAAAGCTAAATGGGCTTGTTCTTCCGTTACTGCAGTATATATCGGCTTTAAATCGCTAGACAGTTGCTTCCTATCTTTATACGACACATATTTTAAACTATTTCTAATCTGATGTACAATACACAATTGATGTTCTGTTTTTGGATAAACTGCTTCTATTGCCTCAGACATACCAGTAAGATTATCGCTACAGGCAATCAGTATATCTTTTAGCCCTCTATTTTTCATTTCGGTAAAATTACCGAGCCAAAATTTTGCCCCTTCATTTTCACTGATCCATAATCCCAATATATCTTTTTTACCAGATAAATCAATTCCTAATGCAACATATACTGCCTTATTGATTATCCTTTTATCTTGCCTGACTTTTACTACTAAACAATCAAAAAATACTATCGGATATATCTCTTCTAATGGTCGACTCTGCCAAGCTTTAACCTCATCCATTACATCATCAGTAATTTGGCTGATTAAGCCTTCACTTATTTCAACACTGTATAACTCCTGTAACTGAATCTTAATATCAGATATACTCATGCCTTTAGCATATAATGATAGTACTTTATCGTCAAAACCATCAAAACGTTTCTGGCGTTTTGGTAGTATTGCGGGTTCAAAGGTATTATGCCTATCCCTTGGTACTTCTATTTCTACAGCTCCATGTTCGGAGATCAGTTTTTTGCTAGTTATACCATTACGAGCATTATCATTATCTGCACAACTGTATTTATCATAGCCTAGATGATTATTCATTTCTGACTGCAGTGCCTTCTCTATTAAACGTTTGGTCAATTCTTTTAATAAACCTCCTTCTTTCAGTATTGTACTTACATCTGTATCATTATCTATTAATAAATCTACTGCTTGCTTTATTGATTCATTAGTTTTTTTATTCATGTAATTTCCTTTTTTGTTATACTTTTATATATAACCTATTTCGAAATTTACACAGTTTTTTGGACAGAGCCAAATAACTCCTTTTTGGAGTAATGACCATTTACTTTCTCTAGTTTCTCAAAATAACAAATACTATAATAAAAAAGTAATCCTAGAGGTAACATAATCATCAAAATACCATAATACTCAAAAGCTTTTGTTACATATACCATACCCAAAGATGTTGTCACATATACCAATATTTTTGATATTGCATGGAGGAAACTTGAGTAAGTAAATCGTTTAAAAATAGGAAAATGTTTATACAGTACTGAAGCTGCTGGGTCTAAGCATACACTGGTACTAATAAAAAGTAATTGTAATAAAAATAGTTCTTGTGGGGTACTAACATTTGATAAAAAATAAAGACATATTGGGATAGATATCAAAAATATAATTACTCTAACTTTTAAAATTTTAAGAGGGTGTACTTTCATAGTTAATAGAATTAAAGATACAACAACTACCCAATTAAATAACGCTACAAAAAAATTATTTTGTATTACCTGCTCTCCTGTATAACCAAATTTAGCTTTAAATATATTGCCGCAATATATGTAAATTAAGAAAAATAGGGCTGGCCACATAGATAAAATACATAAATACGACAAAGAAGTTTTATAACTAACTTTTTCTTTATAAGCAGGGCTATGTTCTAATATTTTTGGATCTTGAACCATTACTTTTATAGCATTTTGAATTCTCCGTTTGGCATCTGCAAAATCCGGTGCTTCCCTAAGACGTGTTCTTGCAGATGCCCCTACTAACGCAATTATTGCACCAATCCAAAAAGCAATACGCCAATCCAAAAAAAATGCTGTACAAAACCAAGCAAAACCTAGAGCAAATAAACCTCCAGTAAGAGTACACACTGAAACTATTCCTACAGCTACATATTGCATCGGTGGTTTTACCATTTCAGTAACATATAGTTCTGCCCCTGTTACTTCTCCAAGTGAAGAAAGACCTTGAACTATACGACAAATTACCATAATACAAGAAGCCGTAATACCGATTTGGTTATAAGTTGGCAGAGTAGCCATTACAATACAGGAAAAGGACATCATAGTTGTTGTGATCACTATTGTTTTTTTACGACCTAAATTATCTCCTATATAACCAAAAATCATTGCACCAAAAGGTCGTAAAACGTAAAGAGAGCAAAACGATAAAGCTGTAAGAAGAGAGGCAGTGAAAGGATCAGTTTTTGGAAAAAACAACTCATTGATTATTACACCCATGTGAACGAAAAGCATCAGATCAAAATATTCCAAAAAAGTCCCAATCGATAATAACCCTACTGCTTCTTTTTGTTCTTTCGTTAGGCTTCTTTGTTCCTGCTGATATCCTATCATTATATTAACCTTATATTTAGTGTTTATAAATATTGATGATTTGGTTGAACGATAGCAAGAAAAAATAACACAGAAAATTGAAATAATAAATCTTGGTTGTAACAATATCACATTTCTATAAATAAATTAGAATGGGGAAAAAGAAATATTTGGTAAAAATATAGGCTTAAGATCAAAGAGATGTTGACTTCAAAACTGCATCGCATCCTAATAAATTATTAAAAATAATCTTTGCAGAGAAAATAGTTAAAAAATAATAATATTTATAATTAAAAAATACTTGACTATTATTTTAGAATTGATTCTAATTAAAATTATAGCAACGTAAATCAACCTAATAGCATGGCAAAATATAAAATGGCTGATGATTTTGATGATGGGGATAAGGGAATAAAAGAAGAGGTGGCAGGTTCATCTCAACTTGAGAATATTATTAATAATATCAAATCCCAGCTGCATACTACTAACGCGGCTGAATTAGCAAGACTTAATAGTGCTATAAGCAGTTTGTTAGCTAGTGATCTTCCAGCAAAAATACTAAAAAGTTTAGAAGCTTTACAAGCTGCTGTTGCCAAAGAAGAGCAGCGTGCTGAACAAAATATTACTTACAGGCAAGAAGCGGAAGATAGAGACGCCAAAACTAAGTTGCAAGAACAAATAGAGTTTTTAGAAATGGAAGCTGAAAGGCTAGAAGCTAAACAGTCAGCACAATTTCACCAAGAAAGCATAAAATTAAAAGAACAACATACAGAGTTTAACAAAAATGCTGATACACATTTAACCGCAAGGAAAAACTGGACAAATCAGTTGCACGATGTGGTTAAAGATCTTAAAGATGGCAAAGATGTAGAAAGTGAACTGCAACAACTGGTAAAGAGCGAAGATCAGATTAAAAAACAAAATACAGAATATAAAAATTTACTTGAACATCGTGATAAAACACATGAACATTACGATGGAGTAATGAAGCACAATGAAAAATTAAAAGCAGAGAAGGTAAGGTTAGAAAAAGAAGCTGAAAAAGAAAAACAAAAATCGAAAGAAATCCATTCACCAAGTGTGTTTGAAGAAGTAACGCAAAAAATAAAAGATCAGGATAAGAAAATTACGAATTTTGCCCCTGTTGTGGAACAAGCTCAAAAGCAGAAAGATGAGGTGGATGCTAAGATTCAGAAGATAGAGAACCACAAAGATGTTGAGAAGGTACTAGACGATATTGATAAGTTATCTAAGCAATTTCAACAAACAGATCCTGATAAATATAAGAAGTTAAATAAATTTACTACTTTGCTTAAAAATCAAGAAGATGCTATTGTTAATGATGGAGTGGTTAATGATACATTACTTCGTAGTGAATTTACCGATAAAACTAAAAATGCAGAAAATTTAGAACCTGAAATAGCAGGAACTAACCTACCATCTTCTCCCTCTAAGCTAACTGAAATAGCAAATGATAAAACACCACAAGATTCTAAAACTATTGACCAAGAACAAGATAAAACGCCACCAACCAATCTTAATAAAACTCTTAAAGACGAATCACGTAAGCTTGGGAATAAAATGATACACAAATTAGGATATGATGACCAAGTGACAGTAATGAATCAACTATCAGAAAAACACTTAGATCAGCATATTATTAAGGGATTATCTGAGGCAAATTCTGTTCCTCCAAAACCTGTGCCAACTCCTAATCCCAAATTTACTACTCTACACAAGGATAACAAACAAAGGTAATCATTAAATAATAGGTAAATTATGGCAAAATCAACAGACTTATCAAAAAATTATATAGACTCAAAAAAGACTGTATTACGTACTAGTAATAATTTATATGAATATGCTTCTGAACAATTTGATAAGGTAGAGGGTGTAAAAGAACATCTTGGTTTAGTACCTCAAGTGATTAGTGGATATAAGGCCGTTGCTACATGTTGGTCTGAATCCTTACTTTTTGGAAAAGCAGAATCTGCTGCTGGACTTGCTTATCTTTATCGCGAAGGTTTAGGAGTAGAAAAGAGTGAATATAAGGACAAACTTTACGTATCTATTGGAGCTAAGTTAGGTGATCCTTCTTGCAAAGAATTACTGCCTCAACGAGATCATAAAGATGTTGATTCGGAAGCTAAAAAATGGCTTGAGGCTATTAAAGTCATTACCACAAAATATCCTAATAAGGATGCAGAAATTTCTGTGTCTGCTTCAGTTTGGGCTGATAAACAATTAGAATCGTATTGTCAACAATTTCACTCACATCAGGGAGCATCTTCTTCCCATCTTAATGATTCGTACGAAACTTGTCCTGATATGTCTGACTCGGAAGAAGAAGGTACAGCACTAGCTGGAACTGTTAGACTCCATGCCTGTTGTGAAATTATGTAGTATCAAAGTCTATAATAAATCACCCCTAGGCTCTGTCCAAAAAACTGTGTAAATTTCGAAATAGGTTATATATAAAAGTATAACAAAAAAGGAAATTACATGAATAAAAAAACTAATGAATCAATAAAGCAAGCAGTAGATTTATTAATAGATAATGATACAGATGTAAGTACAATACTGAAAGAAGGAGGTTTATTAAAAGAATTGACCAAACGTTTAATAGAGAAGGCACTGCAGTCAGAAATGAATAATCATCTAGGCTATGATAAATACAGTTGTGCAGATAATGATAATGCTCGTAATGGTATAACTAGCAAAAAACTGATCTCCGAACATGGAGCTGTAGAAATAGAAGTACCAAGGGATAGGCATAATACCTTTGAACCCGCAATACTACCAAAACGCCAGAAACGTTTTGATGGTTTTGACGATAAAGTACTATCATTATATGCTAAAGGCATGAGTATATCTGATATTAAGATTCAGTTACAGGAGTTATACAGTGTTGAAATAAGTGAAGGCTTAATCAGCCAAATTACTGATGATGTAATGGATGAGGTTAAAGCTTGGCAGAGTCGACCATTAGAAGAGATATATCCGATAGTATTTTTTGATTGTTTAGTAGTAAAAGTCAGGCAAGATAAAAGGATAATCAATAAGGCAGTATATGTTGCATTAGGAATTGATTTATCTGGTAAAAAAGATATATTGGGATTATGGATCAGTGAAAATGAAGGGGCAAAATTTTGGCTCGGTAATTTTACCGAAATGAAAAATAGAGGGCTAAAAGATATACTGATTGCCTGTAGCGATAATCTTACTGGTATGTCTGAGGCAATAGAAGCAGTTTATCCAAAAACAGAACATCAATTGTGTATTGTACATCAGATTAGAAATAGTTTAAAATATGTGTCGTATAAAGATAGGAAGCAACTGTCTAGCGATTTAAAGCCGATATATACTGCAGTAACGGAAGAACAAGCCCATTTAGCTTTAGTATCTTTTGAAGAAAAATGGAATAAACAATATCCACAAATTGCCAAATCATGGTATAATAATTGGGACAATCTAATGATTTTTCTAGGGTATCCTGAGTCAATTAGAAAGGTAATTTATACAACTAATTCAGTTGAATCTGTCAATAGTCAATTGCGTAAAGTAACAAATAATAAGCGGGTTTTTCCTAATGATAATGCTGTTTTTAAAAGTTTATATTTGACAATTGACTATATGACCAAAAAATGGACTATGCCCATTCCAAACTGGAATGAAGCTATGGCTCATTTGATGGTTAAATTTGAGGATAGGCTTAACAAAATTTAATGACCTATTTTTTCGAATTTACACAGTTTTTTGGACAGAGCCCACCCCTATGTCAATTGGGCTCTAGTGCCATAATAGTTTTCGCATTCCACGCAATCCTTGGAGTTATCCACTCATTCTTACGGCTTCTAGAGCCTTGACATAAAATCTCGGACTTGTTTTTGGAATGCCCATTTATTATCTCCAATCACTTTCGCTTATATCGTACCTCTTAAATCCTATTTACTTACTTCTTCTTTTATATAGATAAAATACAGATAAATCTATATACACCACCAACTATCAAGCATATGCACATTTTCTTGTAACACATACATACGCTATTCTAGCTAATTTGTTTGCTATTGCCACAGCAGCCTTATTAAAGCTCATCCTTCCCAACAATTTTTTTGCCCATAGCACTAAATGATCAGTGGGGTCCTTTTGTATTTTTGCTCTGATTGCAATAGACCTTGCTCCTTGTATCAGCATAGTTCTAACATATCTATCTCCTTTCTTAGTGATAGATCCAAGACTTGTTTTACCACCTGTGCTATTTTGCTTAGGCACTAATCCCAAACTTGCAGCAAAACTTCGACAATCATCATAATTTTCATAAGCTGCTATGCTTAGTATATTAGCATTAATTTCTCCAATACCTGGTATTGTTTTTAATAAAGTAGCTGTTTCAGATTCTTTATTTATTGCTATTAGCTGTTTATCTATTGCTGATTCTTGTATTAATAACGTAGCAATTTCTTCAGCTATTACCTTCATTTCCTTATACATTCTCTCTGAAATCACACCAGCATTTTTGGCATCTTCTACTATATTTAATGCCTCACGGGCAAATTTAGATTTACTCATTTTTATGTAATAACCAAATTCAAGTAAATCACTCATTAAACCATTACTATATTGTACTCTTTGTCTAATAATATGTTGCCGACGTTTATGTAACCAACTAATCTCTTGTTGTGATATATTTTTTATACGAACCGATTTTAACTCCGGATCTTTTCCTGCTCTTGCTATTGCCAAAGCATCATTTGTATCATTTTTTTGCCGAGTTTTTGCAAAAGCTTTTACATCACATGGTTTAAGTAATTTTACTGTAAAACCTGATTCCATAAACTTATTGCTCCAATAATGACAACTGCCACATGCTTCCATTACCAATAAACTATTCTTGGGAATGTTTGTTAAAATGTAGTCTTCAAATTCTTCTCTGTGTAATTTTTTAGCTAATATTTTTTCACCATCTTTATTTAATGCAACAATATGAAAAATTGTTTTTGCTAAATCAATGCCTAGTATGTTAATATCTTTCATGGTATGGACTCCTTTTTAATTATTAAATAGTATAATTATGTGACCGAATTATATTCGTGATCACGGTAGTAAGTAAAGTTTCTTTTACTTACTCGTCCATACCATCATTCTTAGCAACGGCGGGAATCTAAAAAAATAGCCTAGAAGACTATTAAACATTATTAGATCCCAGCTTTCGCTGGGATGACATCGTTTTGACATTAGTACTACACTGTAGCGCTAAATAGCGTAGTTAATAATGGGAAATGGTATGACAGGTGTTTCTGATCTACGCTGGACAATATATTCAAATGATTTGAAGAATTGGATTTGAAAATGAATGGTGAGCATGCTAGGCGTACATATAGTATAGTTACGCATGCGAATCCATGATATTTTTAAAAAACAATTGTTCCAAGCAGAAGAGTATACTAAATTAGGACTCTACCTTTTCTATAGCGATGGTTGAATCTGGCATCTTAGTAATTTTTTCAATCTTTAAGCGGGCGGCTTGTAGTTTCTTTTCACAGTGATCTTTTAGTAAGACCCCTCTTTCAAAACTATTAATTGATGAATCTAAACTTTCCTCTCCCGTATCAATTTTTTTTACAATTTCTTTTAGTTCAGCTAAGGCGGCTTCAAAGCTCATATTTTCAATAGATTTTAAGTCTAGCATAATAATTTACCTCTTTACGCGAATTTGGGATAAGAATTTGCCAATCCTGACCTTCAACTGGTCAGTTAGCGTATACAATTCGCCTTTCAAGTGTTGGCGTTGTGGTACGATGGGACTTCGCGTAGGAACAACGGTTTGACTAAGCTCCGCTTACTCGCCACTCGTACGCCTAGCCAACTCTTGAAATTCATCGGGTATATATATTAGTTCCTAATATACTTTCTATCTAGCTCGTTATATAATCTATAAATTGCCATTTCTCGATCTTTAATCTTTTTACTAGCAATTTTTAGCAATCTTTCTGATGACTTTTCAGTTAACTGAATTGATGAATGTAGTTGTTCAGCAAGCTTCTTCAGTGATTCCTGAATTTCCATAAAAGATTTTTCTAATTGAGCTTTAATAGATATAGAAGAACTCTCAAGCTCATTAAGCTTTACATACACCCGTTCTACCAGTTGATTAATTTTATCTTGCAGTAAATTTAATTGCTGTTTGCGTCCCTCTATTAGGTATTTACTAGTCTCATTTATTTTGGCTTGTATTCTGATTTTAGGAGTAATTTCTAAATTCCAAGCTAGTCCAAGTTTGCTCATCACGTATATTATCCATTTATGGACATCAAAATGATACCATTTAGCACCATTACGATAATCTGATGGGAATGCATGGTGGAAATTATGCCAATTTTCACCTAACAAGAATAATGCCATCCACCAAATATCTCCTGCAGTACCTTTATAATATTGTTTACTACCAACGAAATGGCATAGAGAATTGACGCAAAAAGTTGCCTGTTGTTGCAATGCTCTTCCCATACCAATAAACAGGAAACCAGCATAGGCAGAATTGATAGTACCACCTATTAAGTAACCTATTAATGCTGGAAATACAATATTCATAAACGCAGCAATTTGCCAATAATATTTTAATTGCCATCTTAGCAATTTACTTTTACCAAGTTTAACCATAGTAATCCGGTCAATTGACTTGTAGCTTCCATCAATTATCATCCATCCAATATGTGACCATAGGAATCCCAAGATTTTATTGTCAAACTTTAGTGGAGTATGAGGATCTTGATCTTTGTCAGTATGAGTATGGTGTTTGTGATGATTTGAAGCCCAAGACAAGGCTGGCCCTTGTAAAGTGGCGGCTGACATTATAACAAGAATAAACTCCACCGCTGTATTTGTTTTAAAGGCATGATGTGACCAAAGCCTATGCAAACCAACACCAACAGTAATATTAGAACCATAATAACCGGCTAACAGTAAACCTATTTCGAATATACCTATCTTGTGGCTAATGTGATATTTTATAACCAAAAATGCAAGTAAAATTGGGTATATGATAAGCACAAAAAAAGTAAGCCACGAAATTCTTTTTAGCATATATCTAATCTTTAAATAAATTAAATGTCCTTAACTCCATAGTTACAATATAACATATTGCAACATATTGCAATATTACATTTTACGTTTCCATAATTTGTTAAACATCCGTTGTCCGAAATAGAAACTAATAATACCGGCAAAAATAGCCTGATCGTCTATATTCCATAAAACATCAAGATATTCTACAAGGATCGCCGTACTCTGTATGGTTCTATATTGCACATATTTGACATAGGCATACATAATAAAAAAACTATAGGCAAGGACAGGGCGAACTGAGCCATTCAACGCGTCAACCCAATTAATACCTGATTTATATGTTGAATATAAATTATTATTTTCAGCAATGTCTTTTGAAGCATCAAGCTCTGTCAGTAGCTTTGTATGTCCTAGTTTATTGATTTCAATTTGTCGATCTAAAAGATTAAGATCATGTTTTTTATCATTTTGATCCTTTAGAATTCTTAAAATCTCCGGAATAATTGAGCTAATAAAGCCCGTTATTGAAGCAAGTAGTGTAATCATAAAATGCTCATTAAGTTTTATTATAATGTAATTATAGTAAAGTTTTTCTCTGCACTAATACTCGTCATCCACTTTTTTTAAAGATTTTATTATTAATTCTTTGAATCACATATATACGTCAAATAAGTCACAATGGATAAAAATTTATAATTTGTTTGTCAACTGTTTAAAACCTTCTTGACTCTATAATTATAGTACAATATCCTAAAAATTCCATATAATCCCAAATTATCCCAATTATAACCAAAAATTAGTTATAACTTAATTATGGGATAATATTTAAGTAATTTTGCTGTCATCCCAGCGTAGGCTTTGCCCGTGTGGATCAAAAAGCCAACGTAAGTAATGGTACTTACAGGACCAAAAACGATGTCATTCCCGCGTAGGCGGGAATCTAAAAAATAGCCTGCAAAGGCTATTAGATATTATGGATTCCCGCCTACGCGGGAATGACATACTAGTGATCCGCACGGGCAAAGCCCTTTCGCAGGGGTGACATTGAAGCTGCAGGGGTTGCTTAAACTGATACCTCATGTGGTAATTATTGAAAGGTAAAGGGTAAATGAATATTTTTTTATCAAAATATATAAACAATCTTGATAAGAAAGGTCGGGTTTCGATACCTGCTAGCTATAGAGTAGCTTTGTCTAGTCAGTCGTTTAATGGGATTATTGCCTATCCGTCTTTTAGAAATAAGTGCATAGAATGCTGTAGTTTGAAGAGGCTTGAGGAGCTAAGTCAAATAATCCAAACCTTAGATCCCTATTCTGAGGTGCGTGATGCTTTCGAAACGATCATTCTTGCTGAAGCTATCCAGCTTAGCTTTGATAGTGAGGGGAGGGTGATTCTACCTAAATCTTTAATAGATCACGCTGATATATCAGATCAAGCTTGCTTTGTAGGGAAGGGATTGATCTTTGAAATTTGGCAGCCACAAAATTTTGAAACGTATCTTTCTTCAGCTCGGCAAATTGCTCAAAGTAACCGTTTAACACTGAAAAACATTAAGGATGTAGTTGTATGATACAAGAGTTCGCATCATCTCATACGCCGGTTATGTTGAATGAAGTTAAAGAAGTCTTATGTCCTAAAGATGGAGGAAGTTATTTAGATTGCACTTTTGGTTTTGGTGGTTATAGCAGGATGATATTAGATTCTTGTAATTGTCAGTTAGTAGCAATTGATTGTGATCCAAATGTTAGAACTTACGCTAATCAATTGCTAAACGATTATCCTAGCAGAGTGAGCTTTATTCAGACAGGTTTCGCTGAAAGTTTTTCAAAATTAGGTTCGTTGAAATTTGATGGGATAGTTATGGATTTAGGGGTTTCTTCTATGCAACTTGATTCTGGGGAGAGAGGGTTTTCCTTTACCCATGATGGTCCACTTGATATGAGGATGAGCAGTACGGGATATAGTGCTGCAGATTTTATAAATGAGGCTGATGAACAAGAAATAGCAGATGTGATTTATAAATATGGCGATGAATCTTATTCTCGAAGAATCGCTAAAAAGATTATAGAACATAGGTTATTAGAGCCTATTACTAATACAGCAAAATTTGCCCATATTGTTCGTAGTAGTATAGGTTTTAGAAAAGGTAAAATTGATTCCGCTACTAAGACTTTTCAAGCAATTCGTATTCATATCAATGATGAACTAGGTCAATTAGCAAGATTTTTAGATAATTGCAAGAATATTTTAGCACCAAATGGTCGGCTAGTAATTGTTTCATTTCATTCATTAGAAGACCGAATTGTTAAGAATTTTTTAAAAGCAAATTCTGCTAAGGTAGTCGCTAGGTCTAAATACAGTGTAAAAATTTCGCCTGAAGACAGTTCTAAAAAATGGCTTAAAATTCTTACAAAAAAACCATTATGTCCATCGCCTAAAGAAGTTGCACTTAATCCAAGAGCAAGGTCTGCAAAGTTGAGGGCTGGACAGAAAATAGGTAATATATATGGTAGTTAGAGTATTTAGTTATATAGTTGTAGCTACTATAATTCTTTCTATTTATGGCTTATTTAGAGTCAAAGATAAGGTCATTAGTTTGCATTATCAGCTTGGGGAAGTTTCAAAGCAACTAACTGATGAGCAAGACATGATTCACGTGTTAAAAGTCGAACAATCATACCTTACTTCTCCAGCTAGACTAAGAAAATTATCATCACTTTATTTACAATTAGATACTATTAAGGTTAAGCAAATGATTAGTGACCCTTTAGCACCTGATGAGAGTAAAAAATATGCAAAGGCTAATGAAGTAAGTGGTTCGTATTTTAGTAAAACCAACACTAAATGGCGTTATAAAACAATTGCTAATAATAAATATATAAAAACTGTTTCAACTAAAAAAACAGAGTGTATTCGATGAAAGGGATTCTTTTTTTCTATGCATATATAGCTAACTCAATTATCATTTATCCATTTGTTCTAATGGAAAAGATGTCATTCCCGCGTAGGCGGGAATCTAAAGCAATAAACAGGGAAGGTGCTTTAGATATTTTAGATCCCTGCCTTCGCAGGGATGACATAAAGGAAAACAGGGATGACATCTTACAATTGCTTCGTTGGTTCATGCACTCCTCGCTAATAGACGTCAATTTGCTCTATACAGTTCATTCTTCAAATAGCTCGAATGTATAGATGAATAATAATATATTTTTATTGGTATTTCTAAAAAATACTCTAACTAAGATGAAGAAAAATTTTGGTAATATTATTTTGTGGGATGTAGGTGCTAACAATACCAAAATCAGATTATTAATAGTCAGCTGTTGTTTTGCTATGTTTTTTTGTGGTTTATCATATCGCTTAATAATTGTTGCGACCAATGGCTATGTTAAGCCAGAATATCAAGTAAAAAATAGTGACTTTAGGAAAGAGATAGTAGATCGTAATGGTAACTTATTAGCAGTAAATTTGCCTTCCTCTTCATTGTTTGCCAATCCACAGAAAATAATTAATCCTTCACAATGTTTAGAAAGATTATCCAAGATCTTGCCTGAAATTGATAAAATGAAGTTACTTGCAGAGCTACAAAGTAACAAAAGTTTCGTATGGATCAAAAGGGATTTATTGCCAAAAGAGCAAGAGGCGATATCAAATTTGGGGATGCCAGGTTTTAGTTTTGAACAAGAACAAAAAAGAATCTATACTTTTTCCAATTTATTGTCACATATTATAGGATATGTGGGTAGGGATTTGGTTGGTCTTGCTGGATTAGAAAGAACCTATGATAAGTTTCTAACTAATTCTGACTTTATACAGCCGGATCAACTTAAAAAACCTCTTGAACTATCTATAGACGTAAGATTACAAAATATCCTAAGTGAAGAAATAGATAGGACATTAAAGGAGTTTAGTGCAATAGGAGCGGTGGGAATAATTGTTAACCCTAATAATGGTGAGATTTTAGCTATTGTTAGTAAGCCGGATTTTAACCCACATTATCCGAGTAGAGCAAAACCAGAAGAACTGTTTAATATGGCAAGTCTTGGTATCTATGAGATGGGGTCTGTATTTAAAACTTTGACTATGGCCGTAGCTTTTGATACTGGTGCTATAGCAATAAACGATGCTTATGATATTAGCTATATGAAGGTAGGGGGATTTAATATAAAAGATTATCATCCAAGGCAAGGATGGCACAGTGTTCCAGAAATTTTCTTGCATTCATCAAATATTGGTGTTAGCCAAATTATGCTTGAAGTTGGGAAGAATGATTTTAAAAACTATTTAAAGAAATTAGGTTTACTAGATCAGCTTAAAATTGAGTTGCCAGAGAGAGGTACTCCTTTGTTTCCATCTGACAAGAGGTGGAGTGATCTTACTACTGCTGTCATGGCCTATGGTTATGGCATTTCGATTAGCCCTTTACACTTTATTCAAGCAGTATTGCCAATAGTAAATGGAGGGATATTATATGATCTGACTCTAATCAAAAGGCACGATGAGCGTCTTGTTGGCACGCGTGTTTTTAGTGAGAAAACCTCTAAACAAATGAGTGAGTTATTTCGTTTGGTGGTAAAAGAAGGGACAGGACGTAGAGCCGATGTTAAAGGATATCTTGTCGGTGGTAAAACTGGTACTGCTGAAAAATTAACTTCAGATGGGCATGGTAAGAAAAAATATCTTAAGAATAGCAGAATGTCATCATTTTTAGGTTTATTACCAGCCATTGATCCCCAATATATTATTTTTATAATGTTTGATGAACCAAAAGGAACAAAAGAAACCTTTGGCTTTGCTACCGCTGGCTGGACTGCAGCTCCTACTGTTGGAAGAGTCCTTGAGCGAATGGTATCACTATATGGAATAGAGCCAGTTGAAAAAGGGGAGGGATTGTGATCTTTCTCCTACAGTACTATCAACTATCCAAACCATATTCCAACTGATAATATTTTTTCTTTACTAAATGTCTCTTGTCAGTATATACTTTATATATTAAGTTATATTGAGGAATTATGAAAAATATTATCTTTTTAATTTTAACAATAATGCTATCATCTTGTGGTAGTACATCAAGTATACGTAACGCACAACCATCAGAGAGTCGGGTGGATTTTAGTAATTATGATTACATAATTATTAATGATTTTGAGGATGGTACTAGCAAATCTTCTGATGATCCACATGTTATATCAGAAGGTAAGAGATTTGCCGATATGATAGCAAGTTCAATTAAATCTAAAAAATTATTCGACAAAGTTCAACGGAATGTTGACTCTACAGATAGGGCTATACTTATTGATGGGAAAATAACTAAGTATTCTGAGGGTAATGCTGTTATGCGTACACTAATTGGTTTTGGTGCTGGTAGCTCTCGCTTTGACGCAAAAATTAATATAAAAGATAACGAGACAAAAAAATTGTTAGGTAGCATAGATGCTAATAAAATGAGTTGGGCACTAGGAGGGGTAATCGCTGGTTCTCAAGATGTTAAATCACATATGAATTCTGTTGCTTCTCAAATCGCCTGTGAGTGTGAGACTGCTAAGAAAAAGAAGAAATAGGACAAAAAAGGGTAGTCTAGAATTCATCCTAGGCTACTTGACCTTTTGTACTTCTTGTGTTTCCTTAGTTTCCTTCAAATTCAAAAGTTATTTTAACAATTTGTGTAGTTAGTTGAAGATATGCGTATTTAGCCAATCATCTCCTACCTTGGTTTCAACAATAAGTGGAATAGCTAATTTAGGTGCGTTCTCCATAGTGGTTTTGATTAGGTGAGTGGCTACTTCTATTTCATCAATAGGAGACTCAAAAAGTAACTCGTCATGGATTTGTAGAATTAGTTTGGTTCTTAATTGCAATTTCCGTATCTTACGGTCAAGATCAATCATTGCCACTTTTATGATGTCTGCACTAGTTCCTTGAATTGGAGCGTTGATTGCTGCCCTTTCGGCAAATTGCTGTAGGGAGTGTTTCTTATCATGGATTAAGGGAATAAAACATTTCCGTCCGAATAGGTTTAGGACATAGCCATGTTCCTTGGCATAGTTTTTTATATATTCCATATATTTTTGAATTTCTGGGTATTCTTCAAAATATTTTTTTATGTATTCTGCTGCTTGTGAAGAGCTAATATTTAACTGTTTTGCCAGTCCAAAGCTACTGATACCATAAATAATACCAAAATTTATAGCTTTTGCTTTACGCCTATGTTCTGGTGTTAAATCTTTTTCGGTAATTTTAAATATATTACAAGCTGTTTTACTATGTATATCCTCACCATTAACAAAAGCTTGCTTTAAGGATGGTATATCTGCCATGCTACTTAAGATTCGGAGTTCAATTTGCGAATAGTCAGCTGAAATTAATTTATGCCCATATTCTGCAATAAAAGCTGTTCTGATTTTGTTGCCTTCTTTCGAGCGAATTGGCACATTCTGTAAGTTCGGATCTTGAGAACTAAGCCTACCAGTGCTAGTTGAAGTTTGTAAAAATGTGGTATGTACCCTATTAGTTATTGGATTTACTTGCAGAGGTAAGCTATCCGTATAAGTATTTTTTAATTTAGTTAAATGACGCCATTTTAATAATAAATCGGCAATAGCAAAACCACTCTCGCTAATTTTTTCAAGTATTTCTGCACTAGTAGAATAAGACTTAGCTTTTGATGACAATTTACCAAAGGGTAGTTGCATTTTCTCAAACAAAATTTCTCCCAGTTGCTTTGGCGAGGCAATGTTAAACTTTGTACCAGTAATGGTAAAAATTTCCTGCTCTAATTTAGTAATTTCATTACCAAATTCACTTGATAGCTGTTTAAGATACTGTGAATCGATTTTAATCCCAGCTTTCTCCATTTTATCTATTATATAACATAAAGGTACATCAATTTCTCTGTATAGTGCTAAGGCATGATTATCCTTTAACTCTAACAATAGTTTTTGATACTCAGTACTAAAGCCAGTAATTATTTCTGCCACGGCTTCTAAATTACCCTTTTCCACCGAATCAAACGGGTCTTTTTGAGGTTTGCCAGCAGATATTAGATATTGCATTAGTTCTAGGTCTTCAATCGATGCTATTTCACTATCTACAAAGAATTTTAATAATGATTTTAGTTTATAAGTGATTTTCTTAATAGACTTATTTTTTAGTAATTTGAGAATATCAGGCATAAACCATTGATGCAGATAATTTTGGCGAAAATCATCAGAAAGTAAATCAGACATATTGCTAGGGGTTCTAGCTATAAACTTAATGTTGTAGCACTTATCATCAATCGATAAAATTATAGAAGGATTTTGTCCTAGATGATCTGATAGATAAATACTGACGACCCCATGCTCTTCAGCTTTAATCATCACAGAATCAAGCTGTTGTTTAGAAGATATCTCCTGAACTATGATTTGCTTAATAGGCAAAGATTCATTGGTAATTTGTATTTGGAATAAATTTTCCACTCGTTTGTTTAGAGATTTAAAACCATATTCTGCTAGGAAGTCAGATATTTGCCCAATATCAGGTGGTCTATATTGCAATAAACTAAAATCCAAGTCTATATCAACATTATAATCTAAACCAACTAGTTGCCAGGAAATTAATGCTAGATCCTTTGAGGAGGTAATGATTTCCCTTTGACGATCGTTACTGATTTGATCGAGAGAATTTAAAAGTTCTGCTAACGAACCAAACTGTTTTATAAGTGTTGCAGCAGTTTTAGGACCAATGCTTGAAACACCTGGTATATTATCTGACTTATCACCGATCAAAGCCATTACTTCCCTGACCTTACTTGGTCCTACACCAAATTTCTCTATCACGTTATCTTCAGATATGTATTTTGCTTTTATTGGGTCATACATTTTAGTATGCAAATTAATTAATTGCATTAAATCTTTATCAGAAGAGATAATAATAGTATTTTCTTGTAATGCAGTTGCTTTATTGGCTAGAGTGGCAATTATATCATCTGCCTCACAACCAGCTTTCTCAATTATTGGAAAATTTAGGCTACTTGCTGCTAGACGAATAAGTGGCAATTGATCATTCAAATCCTTTGGTGTAGGCGGTCTATTTGCTTTATATTGCTCATAAATTTGGTGACGAAAATTTTTACCACCAGAATCAAAAATAATGACAGCATGTTCTGGCTTAAAATCGTTCAATAGCTTTAACAACATGGAGGTAAAACCATACAATGCTCCAACAGCTGAGCCATTAGGAGAAGTTAATGGTGGCTGAACATGGTATGCTCTAAAGACAAATCCATAACCATCAATTATTAATAAAGTATTTTTGTTAGTCATGTTGTTATAAGGTCTCATTAAATGTTCTGATTCGATCATATTAACATGATTTGTTACATCCACTAAGTTATTTTCTGCTAAATAATTTTCTAAAATCAATATTAAATTGAGAATTCTACAGAGCTATAGCTAACCCGAAAAAGTTTTGGGTATATGTTAATCTTAGCTTAGCTAGAAGCGATGTCATCCCTGCGAGGGTTTATGTCATTCCTGCTTCGGTGCGGAAAAAAAATGATCCAAATAGGTTGTGTTAAGTTATTTTAGACCCCTGCCTACGCAGGGGTGACATCGTAAGATCGTATTTGGATTCTGCTCTGAAGCGGGAATGACATCAAAGCTATCACCATTACTATGCCTTAAACCTTTTCGTGTTAGCTATACTGCAACAGTTTCTTCTTCCATTAATATTTGAGTTTTGGTTTTTGATCTTTTAGATAAATACCAAAAGCCGGTGATTCCGATAAGGCAACAAATTGGAATTATAGAAATTGCCATAATAAAATCAAAGCGACTATAAATAGGTACAGCTGATTCACTTAGTAGGCCATCCCAGTTGTAAGATATTAAATTACTCATAATCTTATGGAAAAAATGTCCGAATGACATATTAATGCAATTGACTATCGCAATAGCAATTCCAGCAGATTTATCTGTAACAAGGTTACCTACAACAGTAAAAATTAGAACTTGATAACAACAAAAAATTCCTAATAAAAACATTAAAGAACTACTAGTAAAGAAATTTAATGAAGGACAATATAATAGAATACTAAAAATTGCTACCATTAGCAATCCAGTCATTATTATTATAAAATTAGATGATTTTGATAAATTAGCAATAAGTGCAAGTATTGGACCACCAAAACACATACCTATATAAACGAATGAGGTAACCAAGTTACTTTCCATATCATTCATTTGATAAACTTGTTTGAAGAATGGAATAGCCCATACGTCAGCAAAACCTTCTAATGCTCCTACCATTAGACCACCACAAACTCCAATAAATAAAATAGTAGGGTTTAATAAGAGTTTCAATATTGAAGGCTCGGAATCGCTAGTATTAGAATTACTTCTTGTATCATCGGTTTTTACTAATAAAATCATTAGTCCAATGATAAATCCAACTAGAGCTAAACTATTAAAAGTTACGTCATAACCAAAATGTGTAAATAATAGCTTCATTGGAGTAATGCCAAATACTGCTCCAAGTAAGCCAAAGGTAAAAGAGAGTCCGAGCATTAAGGAATGATATTTAGCTGGGAAAGAGCTTCTAGTAATCTTAGCTACTGATAAAAAACCTACAGCAGAACCAGCTCCAATCATAAATCTACCAATGAGTAAGTAATTAAAATCAATGCTAGCAACAAAAGTTAGAGTACCAAGAGAGGTAACTAAGATAGATAAGAATGTGACAATCCTAAAATTAAATTTATCTAGCATTATGCCGATTGGTAATTGCATTCCTGCATAACCTAGATAATAATATCCAGCAAACGTGCCAAATGCTATGGTATCAATGGCAAATTTTTGTATAATTTCTTCTCTAAGAATTCCAGTTGAGAGTCTTAATATAAATTGAAAAGCAAAAAACAGGGTGGCAAGAGACCATAGCAAAAGTGGTTTTTTTAAGGATAAAGCTTTATTCACGGGAAAATTTAGGTTATAATTTATGTTGTATTTTAAGGTAGCAAATTATAGTATCGATAGTATTTTGTCAAACCTATTATTTTTATAAACCAGTTTGAATTATGGATCAGTTTGAGGCATATTCGTTATTATTTATTGATAGTTTAGTAGGTAATTTAGTTGTAAGTTTAGATAGTGAATTAATCGTTCATTCTATGAGGATATTTGGTGTTTATAATAATTTAATAATACTTACTGTCGCCACCATTGCTTCATTATTTGCTACTAGCATAAATTATTTCTTTGGTTTGATCTTATTGAAAATTTTTTATTATTCTAAAAATGAACAGGTTCATACTAACCACCAATTATTTTCCCAATTCTTTTTAAAATATAACATATTTATACTCTGGTTTATGATAATACCGTTATGGGGCAAATTTATTCCTTTAATTGCCGGTTTTACTAAAACAAAATTTTTAAGAGTTTTAGCTATTAGTGGTGTTGTCAAGTTATGTTATTATATTTGTATGATATAATTAAGGAATTTAATGAACCTTTATAGAGTCAACCCGTCTTCATCGTTTTTGGATATAGTAGCTGATTTTATTCTAGATAATTTTGCTAAAGAATCTATTAGCAATCTTAAAATTATATTGCCGAGTGGCTTTGCGTGTTTAAATTTACAAAATATTTTGATTAAGAAGCAAAATATTGCGATTTTACCGAATATTATCCCTTTTTCCAATATTATGGCTGAAGGTGAAGAAATATTTGGTATTACATCAGAAAATCTAGAACCTATAACGCTAGAGCCTATGACGTTTTTGCAAGAGAGAATTATATTAGCAGAAATCATCCATAATTACCCTAAGCTACAATTCAGTATAACACAATCTTTACAGTTTTGTTCAACAATAGCTGAGTTATTTTATCAGCTAGCTTGTAATAATTTATCGATAGATTCTGTAAATGAAATAGAAAAAATGAATCCATCAAAACATTGGAATGTTATTTATGAATTTCTTAAATATACCCATCAGCAATGGAAGAAACAGATAGAATTGTTAGGATTGCTAGATCGTGTAAATTATCAAATAACTATGATGGAAGCAGAGGTAGCAAGGTTGAAAAGAGCTGATACCAATTTAATAGTAGCGGGTATCATAGGTCACAATCTTATATCATGGAATTTCTTAAAGAATGTTGCTAATTCACCGTGTGGTTTTATAATTTTACCACCTATTAGTAATAGATCTCTATTAGAATATGATAAGCCTGAAGAAGATTATTTATATAGCTTAAAAAAATTACTGACAATTCTAAATAAAGATTTATTAGATTTTCAGCCTTTAGGTAATGAGCAACAACATCATTCTATTCTAGATCAGATAATTTTTGAGGATAAAGATTTAACACTTGCTAAGCAGGGTCATTTAAACTGCGGCGTTATAACAAAAAAGATGTCATTCGAGCTGAGGCAGGAATCTAAACAGATGTCATCCCTGTTTCCCTTTATGTCATTCCTGCGAAGGCAGGAATCTAAAGAAGTAGACAGGAAGGGTGCTTTAGATATTCTAGATTCCCGCCTACGCGGGAATGACATAAGGGGAAACGGGAATGACATAAGGGGAAACGGGAATGACATAAGGGGAAACAGGGATGACATTGAAGGAAGCAGGGATGACATTGAAGGAAGCAGGGATGACATTGGTCTACTAAAATATTTTGAGCTTGAGGATATTTTTCAAGAAGCAGAACAAATAAGCCTAATCTGCAAACAGTATAGTGATAAGAAGATAGCTATTATTGTTAATAATCAAACAAGCAAGAGTTTTTACTGTAATTCTTTGACCAAATATTCCTTAGAATTTCAAGATTTACTAGGTGATAGTTTAACAAAAACGCTGGTTAGTTCTCTAATAATTTCTGTTAGTGAAATATTATGTAATGATTTTGATATAAAAAAGTTATTCTTACTATTAAAGAATCCTTTTATTAATTGTAAATTAGTACCAAAATTAGAACTATTAATGAGCGGTAAGAACCGTTTTATACGGCAACCCAGTCAGATGCTGTCTTTAGTAGAAAAAACCAATGATGATGTATTAATAAAGTGGTGTAAGAAGCTAATAAACTTACTTTATACAAATAGTGGTAGTAGTTTTGTTAAAATATTAAAATCCTCGATTAAGATTGCTGAAAAACTTTATCCAAATATTTGGTATGAACAGTCGGCTGCTGAACTATCAACTTTTCTATCTAGCTTAATAAAAAATAATTGTAATCTAACATTAAATAATAAAAAATGGTTTCCAGAGCTACTTAAATCTTTAATGTTTAGTTGTAAGTATTTTGCCCATAATAATTATTCTAAAAATATAATTATTGGTAAAGCTGAAGATTTAATGTTACTTAAATTTGACCTAGTAATTTTAGCCGACTTTAATCAAGGGAGTTTAGCTTCGTCATCAGCTGTGAATCAGTGGATTAATGAGCAGACGCTAAAAAAATTACATATTGCTACTGGATATACCATACATCAATATTATTTCTATTTATTTCTGCATAATGCTCAAGTGATAATTACTAGGTCAAAAAGACAAGATGGTAAATCAGGTTTATTACCATCAAATTTATTACTAAAATTGCAATTTATTTTACAGAAAAGTTTGATTTCAGAAAATTATTTAACATATTTATCAGAAAGTGACTTAGTGGATGTACCAAATAATGTTAATATGGTTGAGTCAATTATAGCTAATCCGACTAACATTAGTTCGTCATTGCGAGGAGCTACTTTAGTAGAGACGAAGCAATCTAGGGAAGTGAATAGAAATGGATTGTTTCGTTCGGGCTTCGTGCCTCCCCGCAATGACGTCAAAAATACTAATCGGGTTAGCCATAATCATAGTGGTTATGTATATAGTCCAATTTTTCCTGAAGTGATCTCAGTTACTGATATAGAAATGTTAGTACGGAATCCTTATAGTTTCTATGCTAAGAAGATTTTGAATTTGAGAAGCAAGGATATGATAGGGCAGGAGCCTAAAATATCTGAATTTGGTAGTTTTGTTCATAAGGTCTTAGAACAATATTCTAAAAATTATGATAAGTTAGAAAATAACAAAGTTGGATTAATATTGGAGATTAGTAATAATATTTTACAGAATACTATTTTGCCGGTCTATACACAAAAAATTTGGCAAATAAAATTTATTCCTATTGCTGAGTCTTTTATTGAGTTTGATGAAAAACGCAGAAGTGATTTCCAATATATTTACTCAGAATGCAGAGGAGAAATTTTGCTAAATATTGGAGGGCAAGAATTAACAATAATTGGAGTTGCTGATAGAATTGAGGTAGATGAGCTTGGGGCAGCTGTCATTATCGATTATAAGACTGGTAGCTTACCGAGTAAAAAAGATGTAGAAGCCGGATTATCTCCGCAGCTAATCATTGAAGGCTTAATGTTACAGGAAGGTGGTTTTGCTATAAAAGTTCATAGTGTTAAACAGGTTACTTATGTAAAAATTTCTAGCTCGAAGCCAATAATCCAAACTTTGGAAATAGACTTAACGAAAGAAGATTTAGATCGTCATAAACAGGGGATGATGCGAGTACTAGAATATTATGTAACGAATAAAAACTTTCCATATGATATTGATTTACTAAAGTATGACGATTATGCACATTTGGCAAGGAGAGATTTATGAAGAAAATAGCCCGGCGTCATTGCGAGGAGCTACTTTAGTAGCGACGAAGCAATCTAATTAATGTGGATTGCCACGACCACTATGTGGTCTCGCAATGACGGGTTTTTAACTTTCAATAGTTGTGGCATAATACCCTAGGCTATTAAACCGATGTCTTACATCAATATTTGAGGTTATAATACTACTAATTGTCTATTTGTTCTTGAATTTATTAGTTTAAAGTGCTTATATAAAATCATTTTCAAAATCCACTATCCAAATCAGTGTATCATTATGTTAGAAGAAGATAGTTTTATTACTAATCTAGTAGATCAGGAATTCTCAGTTACCGAAATTTCTAGTAAAATCAAGGAGTTGCTAGAGAATAATTTTGGTTATATTAGAGTAAAGGGAGAAATCTCTGGTCTTAAGATAGCAACTTCTGGTCATGGTTACTTTAATCTTAAAGAAAATACAGCTATTCTAGCCTGTACTTGTTGGCGTCCTGTACTTACAAAAATTAAGTTTGTACCAATTGATGGTATGGAAGTGGTAGCTAGAGGTAAGCTCTCTGGGTATGCAGGAAATTCACGATATCAGCTATCGGTAGAAGTCCTCGAACCCGCAGGTCTTGGTGCTATCATGCAAATTCTCAAGGAGCGGCAAGAGAGATTAGCACAAGAAGGTATATTCAATAAACCAAAAAAGCCACTACCTTTTCTGCCTAATAAGATTGGGGTGGTTACATCAATGACTGGGGCGGTAATTAAGGACATTATACACCGTATTAATGACCGCTGTCCATCTCATATACTAATATGGCCAGTTACTGTTCAAGGCGAAAATGCTGCAAGTGAAATTGCTAGTGCTATTTCAGGATTTAATGAATTAGATAAAGATATAAAACCCGATGTTATAATTGTTGCAAGAGGAGGGGGGTCTATAGAAGATCTGTGGGCTTTCAATGAAGAGGTAGTAGTACGGAGCGTATTTAATTCAGCTATTCCTATTATTTCTGCAGTTGGACATGAAGTAGATAATACTTTAATCGATTTAGTAGCTGATAGGCGAGCTCCCACACCAACTGCTGCAGCTGAATTTGCTGTACCTGTGCTTTCTAATCTACATTATACAATCAGTTCGTATTATGATGCATTACGCAGTCGTATTAATCAGCTAGTTAAATACGAACAGCAAGCCGTTAACTCCAATACTGATATTTTTAGGAGTATAACTACTTATATAGACTATAATCAACAACTTCTTGATGAACTCAGTTTTAGATTAACAGATTCTTTGCCTAACTTACTCAGATTTAAAGTGGCAAAACTTGACTCACTTAATATAGAAATATTAAATCCTCTAAAAATAGTTAATTATCAGTCGTTAGAATTAGTGCATCAATCTAATTATATGCTAAAATCTATTAGCACTAAGTTAAAAAATTATGAGCATCAATTAAATTTAAATAATTTGCTACTTACAAGTCTAGATTATAAAACTGTACTAAAACGTGGTTTTACGGTAATTAAATCAGAAGATGGAGAATTTATAACATCAAAAGTTGTTGCAAGCAAAAAACAAGAATTTAATATTAAGTTCTTTGACGGTGATATTAATGTATGCTGCAAAAACTTGGAATAGACCTTAATTAGGAGAACTAATGCAAAATGCAAGTACTTAAAAGTATCATCCCGATTATTATTATTGTGCAAAACTTTTTTACTTTTGCTAATCCTGAGGGCAGTAGTAATCAACTATCTAATATTCAGGACAAATATTTTACTCAATGTACTGAAGAAGTGTCTGATAAAGATAATCTGCTTGTTGATTGGTATCCACTAGAACCCTACCAATTTAGTCATATAGCTCAAAATGGTCACTATTGTGTTACTGGCTTAGATATTGAATTAATCAATAGTATTAGTAGCAAAATTAGCATTGGCGTACAATATACTGATTCTGTGTGGGAGCGAGCAATATCAAATATAGGGCAGGGTGAAAGTGATATGGTGGCAGGAGCTGCTTATACTGTTGAGCGAGCAGTCTTTGCCAATTTTTCTCTTCCATATCGATTTGAAGAAATTTCCTTATTTACTTTACGTTCAGCAAAAAAACATTTGAGTTTTAGTAATATAAATGAATTTTTAGCTCAGATACGTTTACTAAATTTCCGTCTTGGTATAACTAAAAAAGCTCTTTATGGTGATGCAAGAACGACTGACTACCTAAATCAGGGGAGTAATAACGATATTATAATTAAATATGGAAGTAATCTAGAGTTATTTAATGGGCTGCTACGTAATGAAATTGATGGGTTTCTTGCTGACAGAATTTCAGGGGTAGCTCTTTCATTAAACTATATTAAAAAAGATCAAATAGAGGAAATCCCTACTGGTATTAAAACCCCTGTACATTTAATGTTCAGTAAGAAAACTGTATCTCCTAACGTAGTCGCACGGTTTAACGATTCAATTGAAGAATTTGTCAATAGCGATGAATATAAAAAAATCGTTAAAAGCTATATATATCATATTTTATTGCCAAAATCTATTGATTCAGAATGGTGTTATATTATTGGAGTTATAGGGAGTATAGCATTCGCAATTTCTGCTATCACTATATCCTCTAAAACAAATGCCACGTTGTTTGGTACTTTTGTATTAGCGATGTTACCATCTCTATTAGGATGTATTTTACTCGATATTGTAATAGTACACCAGGGTGATAATATAAATCTTCTTTTGACTCCATATTATACTTTCCGTGTTTTTATAACGGTACTTGTTGGCTTCTTTACCGTTAAACTGCTAGCTTATTACAATAAGCAGTTATATGAGGATAGTTTTATCCAAAAAATATGGAGTAATACTCTTGTTATTTGTGATTCTTTAGGGCAAGCATCCTTTATGATAATTGGCGTTGTAGCCGTAATTGTACAAAGAATTGAACCGTTAGAGTTTTGGGGGCCATGTTTTGCGTGTTTGACTTCTAGTGCTGGTATAATACTGCGGAATTTAATTTGTAAGCATGACAAGAATATGGAGTATATACCTAGAGAAGTTAATTTTGAAATATTCATATTATGGGGTGGGATCTTTAGTATATTATTAGATGCTTATGCTTATAATCCTCATTATAGTACAATAAAATACTTTATTATTACGGTAATTGCAGGTGCTTTTGTCAGTAGGTTTTTAGTTCACTACTATAATATTCCAAACTTAACTTTTCGTTCGGATAATGGGGGTATTACGAATTAATTCTTTTAGCTAAGGTAATGGTGATAGAATTGATGTCATTCCCGTGTAGGCATTGCCCGCGTGGATCACTAGTACATCATTTCCGCGTGGGTGATGTCACTACAACTGTCGAAAGTTTGAAGGTAGAGCGGGTTTTAGAGAGATTTCGTGAATAAAAAAGTATAATATCTTTAATAAATTCCTTATCAATGAGCAAGGTAAATTATATTAGTTGGTGTATCTTTTAACTAATACTTGATTATATCTACTTTTTTACTTATGAAAATCCTCTAAAACCCGCTCTACCTTCGAACTTTCGACAGTTGTGGTGATGTCACCCCTGCGAAAGCAGGGGTCTAAAGGTATTAAATAGTCTTCTATGCTATTTTCTTAGACCCCTGTCTACGCAGGGGTGACATCCGAAGGTGCAGGGACATCGCTTTTAGCTAAGCTAAGATTAACATATGGCTAAAACCTTCTCATCCCCGTTCGGGATAAGAATTTACCAATTCTTATCTCAAATTCGGTAAAATTATAGAAACAATCAGATTTGAGACGGCTCTGCATCTGATTGTTAAATTAATATTTCGCTAAAAACATGATTTTAAAAAATTAAAATCATGTTTTTAGCTTTAGAAAGGTTTAAAATGCATTCGCAAAACCGCTTTAAGAATGCATTTTTCCTTATATTAAAGCCCATTCGGGATAAGAATTAACTAATTCTTATCCCGAATTCGCGTTTCTCAGGTTAACTATAATAAAGGAGAATTAGATATGAGTAAAACAGATGATAAGGTATCAACTTTTACTAAAGCCGTTAAGCAAGTTTTTAAATCGGCTAATCATACTTTGAAAAATCTACAAGAAAATATTTATAAAAAAGAAAAAGCAATATTAGATATAAAGAACCTCAAAGATAAAGAAAAAATTGCCAAACAATCAGCAAAAATAGAAAGAAAGATAAAAAAAATAGAGGAATATAAAAAATTAGTTGAGCAAAGGCAAGCGGGTTTATTAGCAGAAATTACTAGCTATAAAGAGTTAATTGCAGTAGCAAGGCAAGAACCTAAAGAAAAAAAGACAAGAGAAGAACTGAAGTCATGGGAAAAAAAACTTAATGCATGCAACAAAGAGATAGAGGATTATAACAAATTAGTTAACTCACATGACAAACTCCAAGCAGAAAAGGAGATAAAACAGGAACAAAAGCAACAAGAACAACAGCAAAAGCAAGAAAAAAAGGAGATAAAGCAACAGCAAAAGCGAGAACTTTCCTATCAAGAAGAAAAAGAAAAATTTTTTAAAATATGTAGCGATATTTTAAAAGATCAAACTCATTTAGAGAAAATATTATCTCCTTTAGCAGAGCCACGAACAAAAGAAAAAGGTATTGCTAAAGGTCAGGCATTTAAAGCTGCCATAGAGGGTATACAATTTGCAGTAAGTCATGCTAAAACAACTGTTGGTGTTATAACTTCAGGGGGGTTTTATGCTAAGGAAATAGAGAAATTACAGAAAATATTAAATGGTGAAGAAAAATATGATCCATCTAACTCTCCTTTCTTTATAAAATTATTGCAGGATCCTGATACAAAAACATTTCTTGCTCAAAATGTCGAAATAATTAATGGACTAGTGGAAAATCTTGCTCCAATTCTTACCAAGATTGCATTAAAAGAGTTGGAGAAAATAGATGAGATACAAAAAGATTTTAACTCTAAAAAAGATGATATACAGAAATTACCGGAACTAGACAAAGAATTACAAGAGCTAAAATTGTTGACAACAAGAAAAGAATCTAAAATTAAAGAATTAGAAGAAAAAATTGATTCTTTAAAGTCTCTACAAGCCAAGTATGATAGGGCTATTTTATTACAAGAATTAAAGAAAGCTGGTTTTGATGAAAAATATATAAATAGTCAATTATTACCTATTGTCAAAAATACCGTTGTTGAGATACTTAAAAACCCTGAAAATATTATAGATATTGTGCAGCTAACTGCCGATAGAGCTTTATCTGATGACCCTCAAGTAAAAAAAGATTTACTTGGTACAATATTAGATAAAATAGATCTTAGTGTACTCATAAACAATGATATACTATCTAAATTCTTAATTAATGATGGAGAAAATATAGCAAAAGCATTGCAAATAATCATTGAATCCAATACAGAACTGCAGGGAACGCTTAGTAGCTTGGGAATTGGAAAAGAATTATTACCGGAAGTAGTACCTGTGCTTTCAGAACTTATTGGTAACGTTTTAGCAAACCATGAAGGGGTTAGTAATATATATGAAGCTTTAAAGCCAGTTATATTGGATAATACTGATGATAAAGTGCGAGAGGCTAAAACTATTTCGGAAGTAAGTCACCTAGATAAACAAGGTGGAGCTAAAAAACTTGCTATTGTAAAACAGTTACCTAATATTTTGTTACAAGATGCAACCTTAACAACACTAAAGGAGAAATTACCGGATGTTTTAGCAAAAAATAAAACAGAGATTGCCAATATTGCTGTTCAAGTTCTGCCAAAATTGCTTGAAACACTAAAGAGTAATGCTAAATCTTTAGCTCAAAGCAATACTCAAAATTTAGAGAAGGAGGATATTTATAAAGTAGTAGTATCACCTATTGTTCCAATTCTAGCTAATGTGAGTCCTGAATTTTATGGGAAGGTAATTCCTCTAGCTATTGATGTGCTACAAAATACCATGAAAGCGGTAAGTCTAGAGCAAATAAAGGAACTCTATCAAGATATACAAACAATAAATCAGGAAACTGGTGATATTGAGTTAAAAGATCAAGCTACAGAAAGACTAATTAAACAATTTGTAGGATTACTTGAAAATGCAGATGTCCAGCAAAATATAAAGGAGGATTTGCCAAATTTACTTAGAGCAAATACAGAAACTATCAAGGCTATAGTTAATAATATTAGCAATAATAATCCCCAAATTGCAAGATATGGTGTACCACAAGAATTGATAGATGCTACAGTACCATTAATTGTCGATATAGTGTCAGGGGGTCTTAGTACAGTGCCAGAGCTAGTTAGAATTAATAGTAATTTAGCTAAGTACCAAAATGAAGCTAGCAATGAAGCTACGCTAGGAATTTTGTCTAATATCATTGATGATGTAGGTAGGATTGCTCAAAATATTACTCCTCTATTAACTAAGAGTATCCCTGCTTATTTACAACAAAATAAAGATACTATTTTAACAGTTACAAAAAATGTAACTGAGCAAAAAGAGATTAAAGCTAGCCTAGATCCTGCTGGAGTTAAACCTGAGCTAGTATTAAAGATGGCTGAGTTAGCTATTGATACTGTCCCACAAATATTACCAATAGCAGCTGATTTGGTTAATGCTACTTTAAAAGATAAAGAGGGGGTAACAACTATTATTACTAAAATTCAGGACCTAGTAAATAGTCCTGAACAAGAGAAAATTGCTCAAGCTATTACAGTAGCAGATTCTATTTTAGATTTTATAAATAAACCAGAAAATGTAGATGTGAGGAAAATAATTGATAAAGATATTCCAAATTTTCTTGGCAAGAATGCTGAGCGATTTGGTTCTGTAGTTGATGAATTTCTCAATACAACAGTTGTAGGTAGGAATTTAAAAGTAAAAGGTCAGGAAATTATTGAATTAGCCAGCAAAAAGATACCAGATTTAACAAATATAGCCGAACAATTTAAGACTGGTAATTATAACATGGTTATGTTCGGGATATTCAAATTGTTATCTGACAAGAAATTAATAGGAATAGTATCAAAAACATTAGTTGAAGGGGCTAGATTCCTAATACAAAGAAGTTTTACCTCACTGAGAACCCGTAGACAAAAATGGAGCAAATCTTTAGGCGAAATTCACTTTAGTTTTTCTAATAAAAATTCTCAGCAGAGTTCTCAGCAAATAGATGAACGAAAACTTGATTTAGGCGAGTTACTTCAACAACAAGCTGATGCCACTGATATTGGTACAATCTCAAAAACTGTAGAATATTCTCTAATAAGTAGAGATTTCAGAGGTTTGGTTTTTGACAAAGAAAATCCGATACCTACTGAAAATGTTATAATTAATGGGTTTAATTTTGATAATGCGATATTTAAAGAACGCTCTTTGCAAAATAGCGAAATTAGCAATTGCTCTTTTAAAGGAGCTATTTTTAAAGATAAAATTAGTTTCGAAGGGGCAACTATTGATGCAAAATCTTTAAAAACTCTTTTGTCTGCAATTAATCAATATAATAAAAATCATGCAAATAATAAAATAACTTTAGATAATGTTAAAATTGTTGGCGATATAAGTGGGCTAACATTTAAAGATATTTCTATGAAAGGCACGGATTTGACTGAGGCACAATTTACTTCAGAAGGCTCTAAGAGCAAGGCAATTAGTAAAGCTACGTTTGATCAGGTTAGTTTTGACGAGAAGACGAAATTACCTGAATATAAAAAAGATGTTCAAAGTGAGGCTAGAAAAATAGGACAAGAAGCAACCAGTTATGTGGCAAAGAGTACTAAAAGCAAGAATAGTGAAATGGCCATTAATGATATAAAGGATAGTGTATCTAAACATGTTATGCCAAATGGCCCATCTAACAGCGATATAAAACGTTTGCCATCTCCTAAGTCTAAACAAGCAACAATTACTGGAAGCGTAATATAATACTAAATTCAGTGATATACTGCAAAAACTAGAAAATTGGTTTACCAATTCTTCAAGTTTTTGGGTATTGAGTAGCAAAATTGAAGTAGAGGCCTTCAATTTTGTTACAAACCAATTTCACCGAATTTGGGATAGGCTCTGTCCAAAAAACTGTGTAAATTTCGAAATAGGTTATATATAAAAGTATAACAAAAAAGGAAATTACATGAATAAAAAAACTAATGAATCAATAAAGCAAGCAGTAGATTTATTAATAGATAATGATACAGATGTAAGTACAATACTGAAAGAAGGAGGTTTATTAAAAGAATTGACCAAACGTTTAATAGAGAAGGCACTGCAGTCAGAAATGAATAATCATCTAGGCTATGATAAATACAGTTGTGCAGATAATGATAATGCTCGTAATGGTATAACTAGCAAAAAACTGATCTCCGAACATGGAGCTGTAGAAATAGAAGTACCAAGGGATAGGCATAATACCTTTGAACCCGCAATACTACCAAAACGCCAGAAACGTTTTGATGGTTTTGACGATAAAGTACTATCATTATATGCTAAAGGCATGAGTATATCTGATATTAAGATTCAGTTACAGGAGTTATACAGTGTTGAAATAAGTGAAGGCTTAATCAGCCAAATTACTGATGATGTAATGGATGAGGTTAAAGCTTGGCAGAGTCGACCATTAGAAGAGATATATCCGATAGTATTTTTTGATTGTTTAGTAGTAAAAGTCAGGCAAGATAAAAGGATAATCAATAAGGCAGTATATGTTGCATTAGGAATTGATTTATCTGGTAAAAAAGATATATTGGGATTATGGATCAGTGAAAATGAAGGGGCAAAATTTTGGCTCGGTAATTTTACCGAAATGAAAAATAGAGGGCTAAAAGATATACTGATTGCCTGTAGCGATAATCTTACTGGTATGTCTGAGGCAATAGAAGCAGTTTATCCAAAAACAGAACATCAATTGTGTATTGTACATCAGATTAGAAATAGTTTAAAATATGTGTCGTATAAAGATAGGAAGCAACTGTCTAGCGATTTAAAGCCGATATATACTGCAGTAACGGAAGAACAAGCCCATTTAGCTTTAGTATCTTTTGAAGAAAAATGGAATAAACAATATCCACAAATTGCCAAATCATGGTATAATAATTGGGACAATCTAATGATTTTTCTAGGGTATCCTGAGTCAATTAGAAAGGTAATTTATACAACTAATTCAGTTGAATCTGTCAATAGTCAATTGCGTAAAGTAACAAATAATAAGCGGGTTTTTCCTAATGATAATGCTGTTTTTAAAAGTTTATATTTGACAATTGACTATATGACCAAAAAATGGACTATGCCCATTCCAAACTGGAATGAAGCTATGGCTCATTTGATGGTTAAATTTGAGGATAGGCTTAACAAAATTTAATGACCTATTTTTTCGAATTTACACAGTTTTTTGGACAGAGCCAAAAAATCGGTAATTATAGTTGTCTATTTTCGGTAATTATAGTTGTCGCCACACACTCTTGCCTCTTAAGTCTTCAATAACCTAAGTAATAGAGCTTTGGCTACGCGTTATCTACTATTTTTATTCTCTCCTTAATCTCTTTGTCCTGTACTGAGGGTAAAATATGTTTCAGGTGTTATAGATTCATTTTGTAATATATTTTTATAAAAAGCTAGGCATATTTTTTAGCAAAATTTAGCTTTGCCCCTGCTTTTGAATGGTCTCCACTCCGTATCAACTAATACAGTAACTGGAATGGGGGTACTCGACTTTATTTTGGCTTTACATAATAATGATAAGGAGTTAATAGAGTATATTTATTATTTTTATAATATCTATGCAATATAATAAAAGCTTCATAAGATGATTTTGGGGCATTATAAGATCTCTTGGTCATTCTTACACACAGATGCAGCATTTCAGGGATAAAACTCTTATTTTTAAATTTATTGTAACTATCAATACTTGAATGACAAAAATAATCCGCTTTATTAGAAAGATTTTTCTTGAAAAAAGACCATTCTTTTTTAGCTAGTTCTTTAGCTTCTTTTGTTAAAAATTCCCCATAATTATTTAGATCACAATTTTCTATATCCTGGTCATCCCACCAATTCTCACTATTCATACTCCATTCTGTTAAATTTAGATTCTTTTGATAATAAAAATTGTTGCGCCATAAATATGGTTTGATAAATATATTTAAACTAGGAGAACTCATTATAATCAAGTGAGCTAATTTCTGTTTAACTTCTAAATTTTTCTCAGATAAAAATCCATTAATAACATCATTTAATTCCGGATTTAACTTTACCAAAAGAGAAGATATATTTTCAGCTTCTGATATTTCTCCCAATAATATATAGCGTGTCCAAGCACTACTAATTAGGCGTTTCTTTAACCATTCTGGTATATTATAATCTAGAGCTTCAGTAAGCATTTTAGTAGGGACATTTTCAATAAGATTGTTGCTCTGTTTTATTATATCCATAATTTTTCCTGATGGATTCTCTTGATATGAATTATTATAGATATTATATAGTACAGGTTGTACTATGTAAGTTAAATATTCTTGATAATTTTTGGCGGTATAGGAACGTAAATAATGGAATAAATTTACTTCATAAGGTGTTAAATTAGGGGTTTTTAAAACTTTTGCTGTAATATTATCCAATAGTTTGTAATTTTTTTCAGATAGGGCAAGTTTGGATAAATAATATTGAGTTAATATGTATCCTTGCGTATTTTCAGTAATTTCTTGTGCTTTTTGGATAACTTCTTGAGCTTCCTGCGATTTAATATCTGATAATTTGATCTTTTTTAAAGATAGTATCAGCCAAGGTAATGAATTATAGTTTTGCCATTTTTTATATATATTTAAAAAATTATTTTCAGTATAAAAATAATTTGTCCATTCTCAAAATGGGTGATTAGTAATAAGCTCATATTTTAATTTTATAGTATAACCATTATAATCTAATACTAAATATTTAAAATCATTATAATCTTCTGCACTTATTTCTTTGGAGATTAATTGTTCAGTGAGTTGTGTTAGTTCTTTATTTATATCTTGTTTTATTAAAAAATATTTTAATAATTTATCTATTTCAGCTTTAAAAGGTGATGTATTAATTAAAGGTTGTAATTTTTTATATAATGCAAAAAAATCATTATTATCTTTATTTTGATATTTTATTTGCCTAAAAAGAGAACGAAATATTAAATAAAGAGCTAAATCTTTATATTGAGAATCACTCTCTGATATTTTGGTAAATAATTCACTACTAGTATCATAATGCATAGCATAGAAATAAGCTGAAGCAAGTTGGTAGTTATAATCATCTAATTCTTCTTTTGTTGCATTTTCTGACAAAAGAGTAGGTAGTATTAATACGTTCTGATCACAGTTATTAAATACTTTATTTTGGTTAGATACCCATTGTTTTATTTGAGAAGCATTATATTTCTTGCTTTTGTCATTAAATAATTCTACAGCAAAGGTAAAAGAGTTGTTCAAGCAATTCTCAAAATAGAAACTAGTTTGTACCTGATTTTCTTCGTTGCTAACTAATTTATATGGCGAAAAATAGTTTTCTTCATCAACTATTTTATGACTATTTTCTTGCCATATATTTCGTGAGTCGACCTGTTCGTTCATTGGTTTAGATAAATTATCTAGGTTTTCTGTGCTAGGTGAATTATTTGATAAATAACGATATGCTAGAATTAGCCCTAGTAGATTAGTTTTATCAGGCAATATTGCTATGGAACCTCTAGCAAAATTTTTTAATATTCCTTCTTGTCTTAAAGGCAGGGTTATATTCAAGGTATCTTCTTCATAAGGGAAAGACCTTATTTCGATTGTAGTCATACAAGCTAAGCTAATATGCATGAAAAAGGTAATTAATATTAGAGTTCCTGCATAAATCAATTTAATTGGTGTGTTTTTAGATTTCATGATTGAATATTTTTTGTTATTTTATAATATGTTTCTTTATTCCATTTATCTTTATTAAATAAAAAGATATTAAAGTTTGTTGGTACAGTAAGAACATCATCTGTCATAAGGCCAATATAATTTTGACATTTTTTGCTACGCCAATTTTTATTATCAGTAAAAAATTTTTTTACTCGTCTTATATCTTGATTTTCTCTTCTACCTTGATACACCATTGGCACGGCATATTCTATTGAAAGTTTATCTATCCAATTATCAAACATACACCATGAAGATAAGGCAGTAATAGAAATTTTTCTATTGTTTTTTACTAATGTTTCAATTAGTTGAGAGTAAATTTTTCTTTGATTGTAAGTGGCATCAAAATCTAATTGTATCAATTGTCTAGGTTTAGATGCAGATAAAATAATATTGCTTAAATCAGTTAAACTTTTTGCGTTTAGTTTTCCTTTTGCTTTCATTTCTAAACGAAAAACTGGAATAATAAAACTATTAGCTGCTGTTGTAAGAGTATTTGTTCTTGGCATAATTTTTATCTTATCTAGGTCTATATAGATGGTAGCTATTAAGGATGCAATGGCTGTATTATTATCAATAAATAATAAGTCATCTGATCTATGCCAACTCCATAGTGTTAGATTAGGTGTTTTATCGTGTGTAAGAAAAGAAATTGTACAATATAAAGCCATAGTTAGTGGTACTATTAAAATAATTATCAAGTTTTTATATGATAAACTTGGTATATATCGAGCTATAAGTTCTAATGCTCTTAGCATAGCAATTATCTTTTTAAAAAAATTAAATATTTTTTATCTGTATTTTAGCTTAGTACAGGACAAAGAGATTAACAAGGTGATAATAGAAGTAAAGATGGTATTATTGTCTTAACAAATTTTGTTATAACTTCCATCCATTTTTCCATCATTTCTTCAATATTCAAAAATATTCTCTGCAAGTAATCTAAGCCATACCTGAATAAGGAGATAGACTTTCTACCATGTTTTTTAAGCTTTATAGGTTTGATAGAATTTTGCCATTGACCCACAACATAAGCAAAAGTAAATGCTATAGCAAGTAAACCAAGCAATTTACTAATTCTATCTAAATGTATTATATGGGTATTTTCAAAATTGAAGCCCCGCGTCTTAAGGCAAGCAAAAAGGCTTTCTATTTCCCATCTTTTTTTATATATATTTAGTGCTACATGCGGATTATCATTGGTAGCTATGATTACTAATACGCCTTCATCATTACGCAGTGCAGCCACAGATACTTTAGGTCCTTTATAATTCTTACCCAAATATCTTTTTCCTTTAAACAACATATATTCACCATTCTGTAACTTCTTAATTAAATGATTAGCAGTAACTAACTCATCTTCTGCTCTACCAATGGCAAGATTGGCTTTGATTCTAATATAAAATGGTATCATTTTATCGTCTAAAAACTTTAGCCATAAATCACCAATAAACTCCCGATCCCCAAGCAATGCTGACATCTTCTCTATGCCAAATACAGTAATAAACCTTTCCATTAATTGCTGACGTTCAATGTTATTAGAAGTTCCTGCTTTTGGCAACATATCCCACATAATTGGTATAGCAATGCCTTTATGGCAAATAGATAATACTAAAATATTGATGTCAAGCTTGCCAAATTTCCAATTTGTTCGATCAAGCACTAGTAACCATTGATCAGTATCAATTCCAGCCAACCTCACCAATAACTTGGCTAAGGACGTATATACTACTCGTAAATGAAGAGTTGATAGACGAAGATCAAAATTATGAAGTGCTAGGAGTCAAAGGGTCGAGGAGCGGAGCGTACATTTAGTACGTGAGCACCGAAGATCCCTGAAGACGACAACGCAATTCTTGATTTTCATCGAGTATATGATAATTCACATTTGGCAAAAAATCTCTGTAATTTCTTATAGCGTGATTCTTGCTTATCTCCTTTTATCGTTAAGGCAAGCTGGGTAAGATTTACATCTCTCACTTGCAGTAATCCTAATATTATTTGTTCTATTAATTTTATGCTTGCAAAACTATTAAAAAAGTAGTCTCCTATTAATTGTGATAACGCTGTACTCATTCTCTTGCCTCTTAAGTCTTCAATAACCTAAGTAATAGACCTTTGGCTACGCGTTATCTACTATTTTTTATTCTCTCCTTAATCTCTTTGTCCTGTACTGAGACCTGAAACATATTTTACCCTATTTGATGTAACTGATAAATTGCTTTTATATGTCTGACAATACTAAGATTTACCAATTTAAAGTACATCTTAAAGATATAAGTACATCGATCTACTTTTAGATACCTGCTTTCGCAGGGATGACACCCTAGGCTATTAAACCGATGTCTTACATCAAACTGAGGTTAAATTAGTTAAAGCAGAATCTTAAAAAGCAACATTATTGAGATACACAACTAGAATGCAAGATAATATTGAGAAAACGTTTAATATAATAATCATTAACCTAGCTATAGCATTTAGCTTAGTGCAAGTTAGTTTTCTTATTAATCTAGAAAAGAGGAGTTTAAGCAAACAACAATTATACCAAGAGTTAAGCAAGCAATCCAATGAAGCACAAGATAATTTTGTAGAACAATTAGATGCACAGGTTAGTCGGCAATTAACAAATTTGAAGAATTAGCCTTCAGATTTTGACAATAAAATTACTAAAAATTATTCTGTTTGTAATATTTTTATAGTTTCTTTACCGTACTTTTTTTGGCGGTTGTTAGTGTCAATTCCCAAATTAAGTTTATAAGATAGCTTTTTGCATAATATAATTAAGTCTTTTTGCAAATCCGCCAGTATCATTGACTGGCTCACCTTCTAAAATACAGGCTTGGTCATACATTAATCTAACCAATTCTTCATTAGCATAGTCCTTATTATTTGAGATTACATCAGCGTTAATTTTCTCAATAATTTTATGCTTAGGGTTTAGCTCAAATATTTTAGCAGAGGCTGCTATTAATTGTTTTTGTTCAATTAAGAACCTTTCCATACGAATATCCATAGCTCCGTCTCCAACGGCGAGACAAGCTGGACTTGAAGTAAGTTTTTTAGAAATCCTTACATCTTTTACTAAATCACCTAATATTTCTTTAAAATATTCCGTTAATTTTATATATTCATCATTTTCGTCTTTTACATCTTCTATTTTCTGCTCAGATTTCTCTAAATCAATATCACTTCTAGTAACTGATTTAATGGCATAACCCTTGTAGCTACTATTGACATTAACCCAAAAATCATCAACTGTATCAGTAAAAAGAAGTACATCTATGTTTTTACTTAAAAATCCTTCTATTTGAGGACTAGAAAGTAATTTTGCTGGATCATCACCACTAAGATAATATATAGTGTCTTGCCCTTCTTTAAAGTTGCTAATATAGTCATCAAGGCTAATCATCTTATTTAAAAGGCTACTGCTAAATATACATGTTTCAAGTAATTTGTCATGATCACTAGTTGCTTCACACAGTCCTTCTTTTAAAGCAGCTCCAAAATTGGACCAAAATTTGCTGTATTCCTCTATAGATTCGTCTTTTTTCTTTTTAAGTTCACTCAAGACTCTTTTAGTTATAGCTGCTTTAATCTTTTCTAAAGTACTATTATGCTGCAAAGATTCACGACTAATATTTAGAGGTAAATCTTCTGAATCTACTACTCCTCTTAAAAATCTTAGGTAAGAAGGTATTAAATCTATATTTTCATCAGAAATAAAAACTCTTTTGATGTATAATTTTACTCTTCTTTTACGGTCAGGGTGGAATAAATCAAAAGTCTTGGTTGACGGAATAAATAACAAATTAGTAAATTCAACTGTACCCTCATTTTTATTATGAATAGTTAACCAAGGATCATCAAGCGAATAAGACAGCGTTTTATAAAATTCTTTATATTGCTCAAAAGTCAAATCAGATTTAGGTCTTGTCCACAATGCTGAAGCTGAATTAAGTTGTATTTCATTAGCAGTTGACTCATCAATAAAATATATAGGTATGGCTATATGATCAGAATAACTTTTAACTATATGCTTCAATTTAAAATGATCAATATAACTATCTTCATCTTGCTTGACGTGAATAACCACCTCAGTTCCCCTTGTAAAATCATGGTCTAGATCATCTACAGTATATTCTCCAAGACCATCTGACTGCCAAACATAAGCTTTTGTTTCTCCTGCTTTTCTTGAGGTAACGGTGATGCTATCGGCAATCATAAAAGCTGAATAAAACCCAACCCCGAACTGTCCTATTAACATACTGTCTTTTTTAGCATCTCCAGACAGATTGTTTAAGAAATTTCCTGTACCAGACCTTGCGATAGTTCCTAGATTATCAATCAAATCTTCTCGGTTCATACCAATACCGTTATCTCTAACAATAATCTGCCTTTTATCTTTATCAATTCTGACAGTAATTTTAAAGTGAGGATCATCTGCAATAAGCTTTGCGTCACTTTGTGATAAATATCTTAATCTATCACAAGCATCAGAAGAATTAGATATTAATTCACGCATAAAAATCTCTTTATTACTATAAAGAGAATGAATCATTAAGTTTAAAATCTTACCAACTTCAGCGTCAAACTTCTTTTTTTCTTGGGTCATATAAGTCCTATAAAATACTATACTTCGATGTTATGTATATAATGCTTTAAATGTAAATTTAAATAGTCTAATTCAATATTTTTTATTGCTAAGAGTTTTAAACTATTAGTGTGACCTAATATTATCTCAAAATTATTTTTACAAATTTTCCATTTTTTGGATAAAAAATTGACAATAGCATCGTTAGCCTTACCATCCTCTGGAACTGCTTTTATAGATAATTTTAGATGATATTGATTATTAATTATGACAAACTCGCCTATCTTATTTGTCTTTGCGTTAGCTTTAACCTTAAGAGCAATAATGGCTAATTTCTTATTGGGGTTATAGTTAAAAATCTTACTCATTATATTGCATTATCAACTTATTTTAACATTCCATTCAATATGTGATTTTAATTATTAAAATCACATATTGAATGATGAAAAAAGTTAAAATGCATTCGCAGAACCGCTTCAAGAGTGCATTTTTCCTTATAACAAAGCCAGTTCGATATAAGAATTATTAATTCTTATATCGAACTGAGGTTATTTTATAGTCCCATTATATTATCTATTCTTTCCCAAGGAAAATCTTGATCTTCCCGTCCAAAATGCCCGTATGATGCTGTTTTAAGATAAATTGGATTATATAAAGATAGTTTTTTTATAATACCGCCTGGGCTTAAATCAAAATTATTCTTTATTAATTCAATTATTGCTGATTCACTCATTTTGCTAGTCCCAAACGTTTCAATACTTATAGACACTGGCTGGGCAACTCCAATAGCATAAGAAATTTGAATCTCACAACGCTGTGCAACACCTGCTGCTACAATATTTTTTGCTATATATCTTGCTGCATAAGATGCAGATCTATCGATTTTTGTTGGATCCTTACCAGAAAAACATCCGCCACCGTGGCGTGCCATTCCACCATAAGTGTCAACTATTATTTTTCTTCCTGTAAGTCCACAGTCTCCTAAAGGTCCTCCAATTACGAACCTTCCTGTTGGGTTCACAAGATATTTAGTATTTTTATCAATCCATTCATCTGGTAACACAGGCTTAATGATTTCTTCAATTACTGCTTCTACTAAATCAGCATGAGAGATATCAGGGTGATGCTGCGTAGAAAGCACAACGGTGTCTATACCAACTGGTTTATTCTCAACATATTTAAAAGTGACTTGGCTTTTAGCATCTGGTCTTAACCAAGGCAAGATGCCCTTTTTTCTGAGTTCAGCTTGTCTCATAACTAATTTATGAGCATAGATAATTGGTGCAGGCATAAATGTAGGAGTCTCATTCGTTGCGTACCCAAACACCAAACCTTGATCACCAGCACCTATTTCATGATCTTCACGATTATCTACACCTAATGCAATATCCGGAGATTGATTGCTTATTGAAGTAATCACACTACAAGAGTCTGCGTCAAAACCTATATCAGAGCTAGTATAGCCTATCTTTCTTATAATATTGCGTACTATTTGATCAATGTTAACCCAAGCATCTGTTGTGATTTCTCCAGCTATAAATACTAGTCCAGTTTTTATAAGTGTTTCGCATGCTACCCGACTCTTTTTTGGATCCTCCTTAAGAATTGCATCCAGTATAGAATCTGAAATTTGGTCAGCCATCTTATCTGGATGCCCCTCAGAGACAGACTCAGAAGTAAATAAATGATAATTCGTCATAATATTATTTCCTAAATTTAGTATTGAGCATTAAGGAGTTATAGAGTATGTATTACAAATTGTGAAGTTTAAGTATATAATACCCCAATTTGGGATAAGAATTAGTTAATTCTTATCCCAAATTGGCTTTAATATAAGGAAAAATGCATTCTTAAAGCGGCTAACGCGAATGCATTTTAAACCTTTCTAAAGCTAAAAACATGATTTTAATCTTTTAAAATCATGTTTTTAGCAAAATATTAATTTAACAATCAGATGCAGAGCCGTCTCAAATCTGATTGCCTTGTTGTTGTTTATCAACTCTTCATTTGCAAGAAGTATATATTTTTTTATGAATTTGTTTATTACTATTTTAATTATGGAAGTTTTAGCTGGGGCTGAAGTGGATTTATTCGTCCCTAGTTTTCCAGATTTACAAAATACCTTTAATCTTTCTACTTTTAAGGTAGAATTTTTATTAGGAATAAATCTCATAGCCCATTGTGTTACTTCCTTGATAGTAGGAAATTTAGGAGATAGGTTTGGCAGGAAGTTAATTATCATTATAGGTCTTATAATATTTATTGTTGGTAGTAGCTTTTGTACGTTTGCTCTCAATTATTACGTGTTACTATTTGGTAGGTTTCTGCAAGGGGTAGGTATATCTGGGGTAGCAGTATTAGGCTATGTAGTACTGGCTGATTTATATTCGGTTAAACAACAACAACAAATGGCGGGGACTTTAAATGGTGCAATTACTTTAGCCATGGCTTTTGCACCGGTAGTAGGAAGTTATGTAAATTTTTTGCTTAGTTGGCGAGGTAATTTTGCTATACTGTTAATATTCGGGCTATTTTGTTTAATAATTGGTGTATTATTTATTCCAAAAGGACAGGTAAATTATAATGTTAAAATATCCCTAAAAGAGTATGGCTTGGTCTTTAAATCGAGAAAAGCTGTTTATCATATAGTAACCATGCTTTTTATTATTCAGGGTTATTGGGTTTTTATTGGTATCGCTCCTATCTTGTACATGCGAGATCTAGGAGTGTCTATTCAACAGTTTGGTTTTTATCAAGGGGCTATAGCTGCAGTATTATCGGCTGTAAGTTTTAGCAGTGGTTATTTATTGAAGAATTTTGGACAAAAAAAATGTTTTTTCTTTAGTATTTTAGCACTTGTAGCTTTTATAATTGCCGCTATAGTTTTGGTGATATGCAAGACTAATGATCCATTAACCATAACCATAGTAACACAATTAGTGGCTATTGGCACGATATTCCCTTGTAATATTTTATGGCCTTTGGCGTTAGAGAGTATACCAAATGCTAAAGGTAGGATTACTGCTGTATTGGTATCAGGAAGATTGATTGTTACCGTATTATGTTTGCAGTTGGTTAGTTATTTTTATCAGGGTACTTTTAAGCCATTAGCAATTGTTATGTGCATCACTATAGTTATAGCATTGATTGGTTGTTATAAATTATTGCAATTAGATAGAATATTTGATGAACCTAAATGATAAAAGATAATTTTATTCTAAAAGTAGCAGTCCGATATTTTAGAGCTAAGAAGAATGAGCGATTTGTTTCTATTATTGCTGGTTTTTCTTTGATGGGTGTAACTATCGGTGTTGCTGCATTGATAGTGGTTATGTCCGTTATGAACGGTTTTCATTATGAACTGACTAAAAACATTATTGGTCTTAATGGTGACATTAGCATAACACCAGTATCACGTTTTATCGCAAATTATGATGAAATTAACAAAAAATTAATTAGTCAGAATTATATAAAACATATTTCTCCAAGCATTGTCGGTCAAGCTCTTGCACTAGGTAAAAGAATGAATAGTGGTGCTATAATTAAAGGTATAGATTTAACTGAACTCAAATATAAAAATCAGATTTTACAAAATGTTAATACTGGAGATTTTGCCGATTTTTTTGGCAAAGATGTCGTGGCAATCGGTAATGAATTGGCTCATAACCTAGGAGTTCAAGTAGGTGCAAAAATAAAATTAATTTCTCCCAATTCAATTTCTACTGCTTTTGGTAGTATGCCTAGATCTAAGGAATTCAGGGTTGTGGCTACTTTCACTAGCGGTATGTATGATTATGATTCAGCAACTATTTTAATGCCACTTATTGCTGCCCAAAATTTTCTGTCTTTCAAGGAAGTTATTAATCTAGTCGAAGTAATAACGATAGAACCGAGTAACGCGGGAATTTATGCTTGGGAGATACAAAATCTTTTAGGATCAAAATTACGAGTGACAAGTTGGCAGAAATCACATTTACAGTTTCTAAATGCTTTAGCTGTTGAAAGGATAGCAATGTTTACTATTCTCTCTTTGATTATTATGGTAGCAGCCTTTAACATCGTGTCTAGTTTATTTATGTTAGTTAAAGACAAGATTTCGGATATTGCAGTGCTTCGTACCATTGGTGCAAGTACTAGGCAGATTATGCTTATTTTTATTTGTAATGGCATGTTTATAGGTTTGTTCGGTACGATTTTAGGTATCATATTGGGTACAAGCTTTGCTTATAATATCCAGTCTATTAGAAATATCTTGGAGAAAGTAACTGGTACTAAAATTTTTGAAGCAGCGATTTATTTTTTATACACTCTACCATCAGAGGTAAGATTAGAAGATGTTATATTAGTATCAACTATCTCTATAGTTCTATGTTTTTGTGCAACAATTTATCCTTCATATAAAGCTGCTAAGTTGAATCCTGTGGATGCCTTGCGTTATGAATAAAGCCGTATTAATGTTAAAAAATATTTCTAAAAAATATAAGCAGGGAAAATCTATTATTGAAGTATTAAGTAATGTTAACTTAACTGTAATGCAAGGAGAACTAGTTGCCATAATAGGCTCTTCTGGTAGCGGAAAATCAACTTTACTGCATATAGCTGGTCTACTTGATACCCCAAATAGTGGAGAGGTGCAGATAGAATCAACAAACTATTGCCAAAATCATGCTCATATAATAAGACTGCGTAATATAGGTTTTGTCTATCAACAACATCATTTACTCAAAGATTTTACTGCCTTAGAGAATGTAGCAATGCCAAAATTAATTGCTGGTGATAGTTATAAATTAGCTCTTAAGAAGGCAGAAGAGCTATTAGCAGATTTAGGACTAGCCAATAAAATACATAATATGCCGGGTGAGCTATCTGGTGGGGAGCAACAAAGAGTAGCTATCGCTCGTAGCCTAATTAATAATCCTCAAATTATTTTAGCTGATGAACCTACTGGTAATCTAGATCCTAATACTGCTAATGAGGTTTTTAACTTATTGCTTAAAACTGCCAAACAACAAAATACCTCTATTATTGTGGTAACTCATAATCATGAAATGGCACATAAGATGCATAGAGTGTATGAATTGCAATATGGGGAGCTGAAATAGGCAGTAAATAAATTGATGAATCAAATACTTGATTTTTATAGATATAAGATTACCATTGAATATTTAGGCACTGCTTTTGTTGGCTGGCAGAGGCAGAGTAATGCTATATCTATTCAACAAATACTGGAAGATGGTATCTACAAATTTACTGGTGAAAAAGTAGTGGTTCATGGAGCTGGCAGGACTGATGCAGGGGTTCATGCTTTAGGGCAAGTAGCACATTTCGATTTAGTGAAATATATGCAGCCCTATAAAGTTATGCAGGCTATTAACTATTTTGTAAGATCTCATAATATAGGGATAATTGATTGTGTTCTAGTAGACAAAGATTTTCATGCAAGATTTTCTGCTATAGAACGTCATTATGTATATAGAATTATTAATAGGTCTGGTCAAGTTATAATAGATTTAAATCGTGCTTGGTGGATAAAACAACCTCTTGATGTTGAAGCAATGAAATATGGGGCTTTCTATCTCATAGGAAATCATGATTTTAGTTCATTTAGAGGTAAATATTGCCAAGCAAAGTCACCTATAAAAACCTTATCTAAATTAGTTATTACACAAGAAAACAACGATATAAAAATATATCTTTCTGCTCGATCTTTTTTACATCATATGGTTCGAAATATTGTTGGTAGTTTAGTATTAGTTGGACGCAATATATGGCAGGAAGGTGATATACAAAAAGCTTTGGATGCTAAAAAAAGAGAGGCAGCAGGTGCAAAAGCTCCAGCATGTGGGTTGTATTTTCTTAGAGTTGACTATTAAACCCCATTAATTCGATATAAGAATTGTTAATTCTTATATCGAATTGGCTTTAATATAAGGAAAAATGCATTCTTAAAGCGGTTTTGCGAATGCATTTTAAACCTTTCTAAAGCTAAAAACATGATTTTAATTTTTTAAAATCATGTTTTTAGCAAAATATTAATTTAACAATCAGATGCAGAGCCGTCTCAAATCTGATTGTTTCTATAATTTCGCGTTATTAAGATACTAGGGGCGATTCAAAAATTGCTGGATTTAAACATAGTAATAAGGTATTATAGACTGAATTTAGTTCGTTATTAAATAATAATTATGCAAACAACAGCTGCGGTTACCAACAAAAAAACACAAATTAAAGAATATACGTCTTTTATCTTTACAATATTTTTGGCACTGATGATAAGGTTTTTTATCATGGAACTTTTTTTTGTGCCAACAGGTTCAATGAAAGCAACCGTGCTGGAGAATGATTATATTTTTTCAACAAAATATTCTTATGGATATAGTAATTATTCTTTTCCTTTTAGTCCTAATATTTTGAATGGGAGAATGTTGGCGTCACAGCCACAAAGAGGAGATGTAATAGTTTTTCGCCCACCAAATAATATGGATATTCGATTTATAAAAAGACTAATTGGGCTACCTGGAGATAAAGTACAATTAATCAATGACGTAGTGTATATAAATGATAAAGCCATAGAACGCACTGAAATTGGTACATATACAAGTGAAGAAGGAAAGAATTATATAAAATATAAGGAAATATTACCTAATGGTGTAAGTTATTTTTCTTATAAATTAAAACAAAATAATCATTCATTAGTAAATAAATATGGTAATACGGAAAGCTTTTATGTACCTGAAGGTAAGTATTTCTTTCTTGGAGATAACAGAGATGAATCAAATGATAGTAGGATAGATCTAGGATTTGTACCGTTTAAAAACTTTATTGCCAAAGGACAATTTATTATTTTTTCTACAAAAGAAGAATTATGGCAAAGTGATATTGGGATAATTAATCAAATACTCCGTGTGGGTACTTGGCTGGCATCTATTAGATTTAACAGAATATTTACGTCCCTTTATACAGATAAAATATAAAATGATAACAAGTAAAGAATCAGCTCTCTCTGCTCCGGAAAAGCTTGAACAAGATATAGGATATAATTTTAATAATAAAGATCTTTTACTTGAAGCGTTAAGTCATCCTTCCCTTAAGCAACATATCCTAAAGCAGGGAATTCAAAAAAACTATGAACGTTTAGAATTACTTGGTGATGCAATAATTAATTTTATCATTACTGAAATTTTATTTAAAAATTTCTCTACTTATGATGAGGGGAAATTAGCAAAAATTAGAGCATATCTAGTCTGTAAAGAATCACTTTGCAAAGTAGCTGCAAAAATCAATTTGTCAGACTATATTATTATGACCCATGGTGAAGAAGTATTAGGGGGAAGGCAAAATCCTAATAATATTGAGAATACTATGGAAGCATTAATTGCTGCCATTTATCTTGATAGTAATATTGATACGACCCAAAAAATAGTATATGATTTGTGGCATGAGTTTATATCTATTACTGATTTAGCTGATTATGACCCTAAAACTACTCTTCAGGAACTAGCACAAAGAAAGGGAATTGCAAGACCCGTGTATGAAGTGATAAAAAGAGAAGGATCACCACACGCATCTATCTTCACTGTATTAGTAAAAATGGAAGCCTACCAACAAACTGGTACTGGTCATTCAGTTAAAGAAGCAGAAAAAGTTGCTGCTCGTAAATTAATGAACTATTTCAAATTTTTGAAATAGTTACCAAGTGTGCAAGTTTTTAATAGTTATAATAGCCCTCTCTAAGGGATGACATCGCTTCTATCTAAGCTAAGATTAACACATACCTAAAACTCGATAATCAAGTTTTTCCTTGACCGTCATCGCGAGGCATCTTTAGATGCCGTGGCGATCCATGTAAACAGCGAAGCTGTTTCTTTCTAGTACGCTTCGCGTATCTTGGATTGCCGCGTCGCCGCTTTCAGCGGCTTCTCGCAATGACGTATTTTTTAATAATTCTAAAAAACTTGATTATCGAGTAAAACATTTTCGGGTTAGCTATACTGATAACTTGTTATATCGAACTCATGTTATTTTGAGAAGGTGAATTGTATGCCTCAGAAAACAATAACTCTATGTATAATCGGCAAACCAAATGCTGGTAAATCATCATTATTAAACAAACTTATTGGACAAAAAATCTCCATAGTAACGAATAAAGTTCAAACGACTCGCTCCATTATAACTGGAATAGTTACCATAAAAGATACGCAGCTAATAATATTAGATACGCCAGGTATATTCGAGCCAAAGAAACAGCTGGAAAAAGCAATGGTACGGTGTGCATGGTCAAGTTTACATGGTGTAGATATAGTTTTATTGATAATAGATAGTACGAAACCTATAGACCAATTTACTTTACAAATACTGAAAAAATTACAGAATCTTAAAATAAATTTAATATTTCTATTAAATAAGATCGATATTCCTTCTAAATATATAGAAGAAATAGAAAATATTATAAGGTCTCAATTCATAGATGCTAATATATTCAAGATATCCGTTTTAAACGATGAAAATATCAATAACTTACTAAGTTACATACAAAGCCAAGCGAAGCGGTCGCCTTGGCTATACGAAGAAGATGATGTTACTAACCTACCTATGCGGTTTTTAGCAGCTGAGATAACTAGGGAACAATTATTCTTGAATCTCCACCAAGAATTACCTTATAATTTAACCGTTCAAACTGAAATGTGGCAGGAGAATAATGATAAGTCTATCAAAATTCATCAGGTAATAGTGGTTTCAAAGAATTCTTATAAGACTATTATTTTAGGAAAAAATGGTTGTAAAATTAAAGGAATAGGATCTAAGGCAAGAATAGAGATGCAGCTAGCTTTTGATTGTAAAATTCACCTTTTCCTTTTTGTGAAAGTACGTGAGCTTTGGGAAAATGATCCGCACTCATATAGCCATATGAGATTGCAACAAGTTTAAATATGAATTTTAAAGATATAGGTATAATAATTGCCAAAAAACCACTAAAAGAAAATACGGCTATTATTACAGTTTTTACTGAAAATCATGGCTTATATTCCGGCGTAATACGAGAAACATCTAAAAAATTTGGCTCTGTAAATCAACAAGGTAATATTGTTGATTTTCTTTGGCAAGCTAGATTACACGAGCATCTAGGAATGGCTAAATGCGAATTAATAAAATCTTACGCTGGTCTTTTAATAACTAATAAAATTAAGCTCTACGCTTTTAATTCAATTATTAGCCTTATTAAGATGGCATTTCATGAAAGAGAAAATCACAATAAATTTTTTCCAATTTTTGTAAAATATTTAAGTAGTCTAGCAAATAATTTTATTTTTGAGGAATATATTAAATTTGAATTAGCTATACTCCAAGAATCAGGCTATGGTCTTGATCTGCATAAATGTGCGGTAACAGGTAGTAGAGAGAATCTAGCTTACGTCTCGCCAAAATCTGGAAGAGCTGTATGCTTATCAGAGGGTTTACCATATCAAAACAGGCTTCTAATCTTACCACAATTCCTAACCTCCACTAATAGCCAAATTACTAATAATGATAAAAAACAAGCTTTTAATTTAACTACATATTTTTTTAACCGGTATTTCTTTCACAACCAACAACAACTATATGCACGAGAGAATTTCATAGAATATATTATTCGATTCGCAACACTCACATTGTAAAAATAAAGCCTATAGAAAATCAGCCTCCAAAAGCAGATTCTGAAGAATTGTTTTGCTTTCTAGAACCACCCCGGAAACTACTAAGTTTTTTAGATCTAGTCGGATGCTTCAATTTGCGTAGTGCTTTGGACTCTATTTGCCTAATACGTTCCCTAGTAACGTTGAATTGTTGTCCAACTTCTTCTAGTGTATGATCAGTACTCATGCCTATACCAAATCTCATTCTTAGAACTCTTTCTTCACGAGGAGTAAGAGTTGCTAAAACTCTAGTTGTGACCTCTCGTAAATTCGATTGAATTGCTGCGTCAAGCGGTAATATAGCATTTTTGTCTTCAATAAAGTCTCCAAGATAACTACCATCATCATCGCCTATTGGATTTTCTAAGCTAATTGGCTCTTTAGCTATTTTCATTACTTTTCGTACTTTATCAACTGGCATAGAAAGGCGAGCGGCAATTTCTGCCGGAGTCGGTTCATAACCTAGCTCGTTAAGCATCTGCCTAGAGGTACGAATAATTTTGTTGATCGTTTCAATCATATGCACGGGAATACGTATGGTTCTAGCTTGATCAGCTATAGCTCTAGTAATAGCTTGCCTAATCCACCAAGTAGCATAAGTGGAAAATTTATATCCCCTACGATAGTCAAATTTATCAACAGCCTTCATTAACCCAATATTTCCTTCCTGAATTAAATCTAAAAACTGTAATCCACGATTTGCATATTTTTTAGCAATTGAGATAACTAGACGCAGATTAGCCTCTATCATAGCTTTCTTTGCCCTAAGGACTTGTCTTTCACCCTTTTGTATTGTATGTACTAACTTTTTAAATTCAATAATTGGCAAACCAATAGTCATTTCCATGGTTTTTAATTCACTAATCATTTGATCAATAGCATCAGATTCTTTAGCAAGGAAATTCTTCCAATTAGAGTGCTTATTTTTTTGCATTTGCCTTTTCCAGCTTTCATCAATTACTGCTCCCATATATTCATTTAGGAAGTTTTGACGACTTATGCCATATTTTTCAGCTAATTTAAGGAAGCTCCCTTCTTTAGTTACTAATTCTCTATTTAAACTATATATTCTATTAAGAATTTCTTCTGTCCTTTTAGAGTGAAAATGGATACTAGAAATTTCAATAATTAGTAATTGTAGATTCTTGGCATATTTTTTGTTATCATGCAATCCCTTAGGTTGAGGATAACGTGTGTAATGTTTCTTTGCTTCAATTAACAACTCTTCAGAAAGCTTAGAAACTTTTTCCATACGCTTGACAACACTAGGTAATAACTGTAACTCAATAGTAGCTATTGATAAATTGCTAGCTTCTTCATGTTCTTCATGATCTGATTCTATATAATTATTTTGACTCTCTTCAGAATTACTATCATCCCCGTTGACCATATTAGCTTCTAGATCAATCAAATCTCGGAGTAGTATTTTTTCATTAACTAAATCTTCATGCCATTTTATAAAGAATTTCATCGATATTGGATTTTCACAAAGTGACTTAACCATTATCTCTTTGCCTTCTTCAATATCTTGGGCTACTTCTATTTCTGTCTCACGAGAAAAAAGTCCAACTCCTCCCATATCTCGTAAATATAACCTTACTGGATCATCGGTCGTACCTAAATTTTCTTCTTCACTTTCGTCTTCAGGCTCACGATCAACATTATTAGACAGTTTAAATTCATCATCTACATTAATATCAAGTTTGATCTCGTCATCATCACCTTCTATAATATCAACTCCAGCCTCAGAAAACTTTGATATTACCTTTTCTAGATCGTTTACTGATATATTATTAGTCATTGGAATGACTTTATTTAGATCATAATAAGTGACTGCAGTGCCTTTTTCTTTAGCTGTTTTAACTAGGTTATCAACTGCAGTACCTTTTACATCTATTTTCTCTTTTGCTTCTGTCATAATTTATAAACCTTGGGTCAATTAGTAAAAGATTCGTTTAGATTATAAATCTCTTTAGAGATTTTTATAATCTCTTCTCGATATAATATAGCCTTTTTTAGCTCTTCGTCTGAGCCATTTTGAATAATTGAGCTACATTCTTGTTTTAATAGTACTAGGTGATGTTTTTTATGCAACCATTGCCAAAGTAAGTCAGAGTCTATGTCATCCTTATTAAATGACAAATCTAGAAATAGATTATTGGATTTTGACAATACTGAAAAAGTGTCATAAAATCCAGTTTTTTTTGCCAAACCAATAATATTTTCCTGATCTAAGATATCGTTGCTAATAATTTCTGCAAAATACCAATCACGAAAAGCTTCAAGCATTTTATTTTGGAAATTTAACGTTAATAAGAAATCCTTTATTTCTTGCTTTTTGATTATCTTTGGACACTTTACTAACATTATACAAAAGACTTGTTCTAACATCTCAATTTCTGAATAATCCGGAGCTGAAAATGTTACATTTGAATTTTTTACAGCTACTTTACTTTGACGTTTAATTAAATTTTGCCATATTTGATCTTTAAAATATCTATAATAATTATGGCTAAGTAGCTTATCTTTTATTTGTTTACAATAATCTTCAAGATTTCTTTCCAAAATAGCTTTGTCTTCTGGAGTTGAGAAAGTCTTACCTTCATATTCGGAACGCCAAATCATTTCAGATAGATTAATTCTTTTATCAAAAATTTGTGTGAAACTTCCCGCACCATCTTTATTTACCATATCATCAGGGTCACTTCCGCTAGGTAACATCACAAAGGAAATTTTCTTATTACCATTTATCAGAGGTAGTACTAGATTAATTACCCGATGGGTGGCTTTTATTCCTGCTATATCACCATCTAAACAGAGTACTATTTCATCTCCGGCACGCCATAATTTTTGTAGGTGATTCTCTGTAACCGAAGTACCAAGACTTGCCATTGCCTCTTTAAAACCAGCTTGGTGCAAGGCAATAACATCCAAGTACCCTTCAACTAAGATTGAATGATTTTTCTTATAGGCAACACTAATCGCATTATTCTCCCCATATAATGTTTCATTTTTTTGAAATAATATGGTTTCCGGAGAATTTAAATATTTAGGTAACCCATCACCAAGCACTCGTCCTCCAAAACCAACTACTTTATTATAAACATTTTTAATCGGAAAGATTATCCGATTATAAAATATCTCATATATTGTACCATCATCTCGCTTGCCCACTAAGCCTGCTTTTTGAAGTTTTATCAAAGATATTGATTTTTTTTCAAAAAATTTCTGTAATGCTTTAGATGGAGGAGCAAAACCGATGGAGAATTCCTTAATTGTTTCTTTACTAATACCGCGGTCATGTAAGTAGCTACATACTTCTTGTGACAATTGTGATGTAAAAAATCTTTCAGCCATCTCTAAGATATCAAATAGTTCATCCGATTCTTCATAGAGTTTTTGTTGTGCTGCTGTTAATTTAGGCAATTCAATGCCATAATCATTAGCAAGTTTAATGGCTGCTTCCTTATAAGATAAACCACTAAAGTTGGAAACAAACTTTATAACATCCCCGTGAACAGCACAGCCAAAGCAATAATAAAACTTCTTGGCATCATTTACAGTGAATGATGGAGATTTTTCAACATGGAAAGGACATAGTCCCAAGTAATTTCCAGATTTTTTAGTTAAGACTACTTTTTGTCTAACAACATCTGATAAATTAATCCGAGTTCTAAGAAGTTCATAAAATTCTAATGGAATTCTCATAAACTTAAAATAAAGGTGAATATGATTGTAGAGAAGCAGTAGCTAAGAGGTATTAATAAATTATCGTTTATTGATAACTCTTTTGAGTAGAATTCGCTAATAGTAGCAACTATAGAACTAATTATGATAACAGTAAAACTAGTGTGATAGCCGATGAAAAAATACACTAATATACTAATAAAAATTGCAGAAATTAGAAAGGCAATAGAACCTTCCAATGATTTGCCATTTTTTAGAGGAGTACCTATTTTTGTACCCACTAACGCAGCAAGACAATCAGCTATTATCAATATAAGCCAAGATGAAATCGCTAAACCTTTTGAAAATAAAAGAGCAGTTAAGAAAAATCCAACCACCATAAAACTGCTACCACTTAGTCTGAATAAACCACTCTGTTCTTCAGGTCTCATAAACTTTCCAAGAAATTTATCTGTCAATTTCTTAACATATAAATTATAATGCCTTGTAATATCTATATATAATACACATACTATAAGTAGAAGTAATAGTGTGGTAACAACTAATTTAGATGAAAATAAATAAAAAAGTGGTATAATCAAGCTGTATAAGTGGAAAGTTTTACGTTGTATTTCAAAATTAAAGAGTTTAGTTTGCATAATAACCTAAAAGGCCTATTTGACAAAGTTTGACACAACAAATATACTAGAAAACTTAACTTAGACAAGACATATTATTATGGCAGATTTTCCTATTACACATAAAGGGTTTGATAGTTTAGAAAAAGAAATTAAACATCTTAAACATATAGAACGACCAAAAGTAATTGAAGCTATAGCAACAGCTAGAGATTTTGGAGATTTATCTGAGAATGCAGAATACCATGCAGCACGAGAAAAACAAAGTTTTATAGAAGGTCGCATTTTGGATCTTGAAGATAAAATAGCAAGAGCTAAAATTATTGACACCTCAAAACTCTCCGGTGATACCGTAAAATTTGGGGCGTTAGTTAAGTTGATCGATGATGAAACAGAGGAAATAGTTATGTATCATATTGTTGGAGAGTATGAAGCAGATATAACCAAAAAGAGGGTATCCATAGTATCGCCAATTGCTAAGGCTCTCATCGGTAAAGGGGTCGGAGATATAGTAGAAGTAACCACTCCTAAAGGTTCAAAATCTTATGAGGTTTTAGAAGTATCCTATCAAGAATTAGTAGATATTTAAGATATTAACTATTAGTGCTAGCCTATTTAATCTTAAGTATCGATGTAATAAATTAATAGTAGGCTCAAGCAATCATCGCTATTAGGGGTGATGTCACCCCCATTATGTCATCCCTGCTTCGGTGCGGTATCTAAAACTATATAACATACCTTCTATGCTATTTTTTTAGACCCCTGCCTACGCAGGGGTGACATTCGAAGAAGCAGAGACACCTTGGCTATTAAACCGATGTCTTACATTAATACTTGAGGTTATTTATATATTATAATACTCCTTATAGCTAACCCGAGAAACCCCAATTCGGGATAATAATTTGTCAATTCTTATCCCGAATTCGCGTGAGAAGGTTTTAGGCATAATAATAGAATTGATGTCACCCCTAGTTAATATTATGGTTCAATTTGTTACCTTATCAGGCTTTTTAGAATATGAAGACACAGTAAAATTAATGGAAGATAAGGTTACAAGTTTAATCAATAAATCTTCACAAGAGATTGTTTATTTAGTTGAATATAAGGATATTTATACCGCAGGTACTAGTTTTAAGGCAAATGAATTGTTAAATCCTAGAGATATACCGGTAATTTATACTGGTAGGGGAGGGAAGCTTACCTACCATGGTAGCGGACAAAGAGTAATATACCCCATTCTTGATTTAGTCTCAGAACGAAGGCAAAAGGATTTAAAACTATATATTAAACTATTAGAAGAATGGATTATAAATAGCCTTTTATATTTTGGGATTAAAGCTTTTACTATAAGTGGTATAGTGGGGATATGGGTAGAAGAAAATGGTGTACCCGCAAAGATTGCATCAATAGGTATTAGAGTTAAAAAATGGGTTACATATCATGGTGTTGCTGTAAATATTTCAACAAATCTTGATATGTTCTCCGGAATTATTGCTTGTGGTCTGAGAGATATGCCTGTGACCTCGTTTAAGAAACTTGGTGTTGATATAACGTTAGATCAGTTTGATGAAGTTATTAAGGATAAATTCTTTGAGGTTTTTTAAAATATTCAGTATACTCGATGAAAATCAACAATTGCGTTGTCGTTGTCCAAGACCTGCGGTGCTCACGTACTAATGTACGCTGTGCTCCTCGGCTTGGACACTCCTAGCACTTGTTGATTTTGATTCTATCGTCTACCAACTCTTCATTTGCAAGTAGTATATACCCCTATGAGTTCAATTTATCATATACTTGATAAGATTCCTGCTATTTATCCTGAGGACATGCAAATAGAATATGAACAATTAGCTCAACAATTAATCAAATCAGGAAAACTTAGGATAGATACCGATAATAGTTGTAATTTTGCAAGATTTTCTGATCCAAAGTTCAATATTAGTTTGATGGTAAGTAAAGAGGAAATAACCGAGCCAAATTTAATTGAACAAACTAATCAGTTATTCAGATATCTATACAAATCTTCTATATCAGATAAAAAACTGGCATCGATTTATACATATCTGAAAAAACAAATTCAAAAATTACAACCAGTTGACCAATCTGTTACTGAAAAATTAACAAGGCTTTTTGTTCAGTCAGCCCATCCTATAGTTATTAGGTGGTTATTGCATGATAAGGTCCAGGTATTTATTACTTATTCCCATAATATCGGTGATATGATGGATATAGTTGATTGGCAACGTTCGGGTTCTAATAGTGGTATGCAAAGTACTGACGGTAAGAATGTAGCAGTCTTTGTTTCCTGCGGTGGAAATCCATTTGCTGAAAATGATAAAAATCACCCAACTTATGGTGATGGATGGGCAGCAGTTGCTAGATTGCAAATTATAGCTGGGCAAGAACTTGGGCATTTTGCTGATATTAAAAGAGATGCAAGTGGCCGTCAAATTAGTCGTCATTCAGCAAATTTTTCTGGAACAAAAGCAACACCCCATGTAAGACAGGCTAGAATAGATGATATTATTAATTGTGATAAACTATTAGCCAAGCTTCTCTCTATAGGGATGAGGCAAATGATTACTTATGAAGAAAGGGTAAAATTTTATAATAAAAACAAAGTACGGGGTATAAGGGCTTATTGGGCAAGATTACTTGGCTTTATATATAAACAGAAATTTTTATTTTCCGTTAATAGAAGAAAATTATTTTTTATTAAGAGATTCATAAAAGAGCAATATATGGGGTTGATGATTAGAGCTATGATTGAAGATATGAAGTTTAATTTAGCACCAGTTGCAGATGTTTATAAAAATAGTAACCCTGAGATCGAAGAAACAATTGCCTGTATAGAAGCTCTAGCAAGAGTACCCCAACAGGTGATGAAATGGGGATATTTAACGACTATGGCAACAATGAAAGGATTATATAAAGTATATTATTCCGAAGTTATACCTTCCTTAATTTCTAACTATGTATTAATGACTAAGCAAAGCTATAAACGTGATATGTCAAAGCCAAGGTCTCTAACTAATTTTTTTCGTAAAATAAACATATTTAGTAAAAAAAAGTTAGTATTTAAACAAGTCAGAGAAGTATAGGTTTATGTCATCCCTGCGAAGGCAGGGATCTAGAAAAATAAACCGAGAGGATTTGTTAAAATTTTTTAGACCCCTGCCTACGCAGGGGTGACATCGTAGGGTTTATGTCATAGTACCCTACATTTTTCTATAATCGTCATCGCGAGGCATCTTTAGATGCCGTGGCGATCCAGGTAAACAGCGAAGCTGTTTTTTCTAGTACGCTTCGCGTATCCTGGATTGCCGCGTCGCCGCTTTCAGCGACTCCTCGCAATGACGATCAGCAGCCATTTTAATAGTGGTTATATAAAAAATGTAGGGTACTATGCCACTTCCCTCCCCATATAAAATTATTTTTCTCAAAAATTTCAACAATTTTCCCTCAGTACACGACATAAAGATTAACAAAAAATTAATGTCTTACAAAACGTAATAATTATAATACAAAAATAGAAAATAGCTGGGTAATATTTAACTATTGAGTTGCGATAGTTTAATTAATGATATGTTTTGTATTACGTATTTTCTACTATTATACACTTTTTCTTGGCTATTAATTTTTTGTTAATCTTTATGTCGTGTACTGAGCAATTTTCCAAGGTATTTGATTACGATAAGCAGGGAATTTACTATAATCAACATCTTCTGCGTTAACATTAGTAGAGCTAGGAATACCTAATGCTTTTTTATAATCCCATAACCAGTAGTTAGAATATTCTACATTTATGTCAATTGCTATACCAAAACTATGTAAACTTAGTCGATTAGTTCCTGCAACAACTCTCCAATAAAATGTTCCCCCAGAATCGTTGAGGTATTTAGAGTCATTAGATAATACCATTTCCCATTATTAACTACGCTAATACTACAGTTGTAGTTACTACCCAAAGCTGTCATTCCCGCGTAGGCGGGAATCTAAAAAAATAAGCCTGAAAGACTATTAAGTAATATAGATACCTGCCTTCGTAGGGATGACATCGGTAGCGGTTAAATTTGCATCTATAGCAACTAATGGTTGTGACTTTTAAATTACCCTGCCTTCTATAGCCTATAATGTAGAACTTCTTATCTTAAAACTTTTTCTATGATAAGGCGAAAGACCGTGAAGGTTTATAGCATTTAGATGTTCTTTAGTACCATAACCGGAGTTTTTGTGCCACATATATTCCGGAAATTCTTTGGCATATTCAAGCATTAAGCGATCTCTAGTAACTTTCGCAATAATAGATGCTGCTCCAATAGAAATTGATAAATTATCGCCATTTATTATACTAATAAATCTTGGATCGTGAAATTTCATGTTACCGTCTATTAGTACCGTATCCGGTTTAACAGCAAGATTTGCTATTGATATAGTACAAGCTTTTTTAGTTGCTTCAAGGATATTAATTATATCTATCTCATCGTGATGCACTATACCAACAGACCAAGTGTAATTTTGGGTTATTTGTTTATATAACAACTCTCTCATTGTTTTAGTAAGTTTTTTAGAATCTTTGATACCATGTATGATTTTTGTTTGATCAATGATAACAGATGCAGCTACTACAGGACCAACTAGTGGTCCTCTGCCAGCTTCATCTACTCCAGCTACTAATCCTGAATATTTTTGTTCTAATTTAAACATCACGCTTCCCATAAAATGACACTTTATATATAGTTCCTCATCATCGCTATCATCTATTGTTATTGTAGTAATACCATTTCCCATTATTAACTACGCTAATACTACAGTTGTAGTTACTACCTAGAGCTGTTATTCCCGCGTAGGCGGAAACCTACCGCCCTTTATCTTTATTAGAATGCTTTGTGTTAGAAGGGGTAGTATTGGGTTTAATAGTACTACTACCATCTCCCATAGATATATCGTTTTTATTGAGAGTTTTTCTCAGACGGTGATATATTTGAGATCCGGCTGTACTCTCAAGTTTGCTTAATATCTTTTCTAATGCAGTCTTACTAGTTTGCAATCCATCACTTCTATTTGCTTTATCAATAGCTTGGATTGTCCCAGCACCATTTTCAATAAAAGCCTCTTTCTGTTCCTCAGGTGATTTAGCAAATGATTTAATATAATGCCTCAGTTTTGTACCTAAATCTGTAATGGTTCTAACATGCATTGGATCAGCCGGTGAAAATTCCAATGCCGAATACATTTTTTCTGTACCAGCTCCTATAGTTGCAATTGTCTCAATTTGTTCAGTTTCCTGTAAGAATTTATGTGGAAACTCTTCTATCAATGTATCCATTTGTTTAGCTTGTTGGCCAAATTTATCTAAACTAGGTTGTCCTTTAACATATTCGGCAGAATATCCTTTAGCAAGTTCACCATGAGCATTAAGGGTGGTGCTAATATTGCCTTTAAATTCACCAAATTTTTGGTCAGTAGCTTCAACAGTTTGTGAAAGTACATTTGTTGTGTCATCATCCAACGACACTTGTATTTTTACTTCTTTCTCTATTCCCATGCTTTCCATAGCTTCAGCAAGTTCAGGAGTATATTTCGAATCAAAGCTAAAGTTGAGTAGACTTTTGAACCTATCTATATCCTTTACAAAGCCTTCCTTTGGTTCACCAATAATATTAGCTATATCTGATTTAAACTTCTCTAATTTGGGCATAAAAATATCTTTAATTACGTTTGATGTCATTCCCGCTTTTAGCTAGGAATGAGGGTATACTCTTCTGCTTTGAAGAATTGTTTTTTGAAAATATCAGGAACTTGCGTACTCATGTACTAAATGTACACCTAGTTCGCTCGCCCCTCATTTTCAAATCCAATTCGTAGGATCATTCGAGTATATATCCATAATAACCAACATTATAGTAGTTTGTAATAATTTTATTGAAAACTAAATCTTTTTTTATTATTTGTTTCAATTGTACATTCATGCTGATTACAAAATATCATTATTACTTCAAACTCTCTTAAAAATTCTCTAGTAATAGTAATTTTGTTGCCTTTACATTTGTTGTCACCTAGCAGGTTAATATATATATCGACGTTTTTACATATTTCATTTGGAGCAATTAGCTTATAGTTTATCAAAATTGTGTATTCATCGGAAGTAAAAATATTTTTTTCTATAGGAAATATTTTAGCATCCTTTTGACCAAACCAGTTAGCCCAATATATACGCTTAAACTCTGGTATCTCATTCACATAAATGTCAAGTTCACCATTGTTATTTTTTATACCAATAGCATTTAAATTTATATCAAATATGAAATTAGGTTTAGGAGAATTTAGCATTAAGATTACGGATATAGTCATTATAATCAGACCTAAAAAATGCCACTTTGTTCTCCATAAACAAGTCCAAAAAAATCCAAATAAGAAAGTAATTAAACTAATTTTGGTTATATAACCAAAATACCATACTGATAATGGTAAGGTATTAGTAAATTTCACTGCTGCAATAATTATATTAATGAAAAAACCTATTAATTTTAAACAATATTGATCTATACCAAATATCATTAAGAATAATGAGATAATAGATAACGGCATCAGAAAGAAAGACATTATCGGTACAGCAATAAGGTTCATGGGAATAGAATAAGTAGGAAATGTATAAAATTGGTTTATTACCACAGGAGCAGTTACTATACTTGCAAGGAAGCTTGAATAAATATTAGAGGCAATATAAAATTTTATGGAAGAAAAGATGCCCTTGCTTTCACCTAAAATCCATTGATTTTTTATATAAAATTCATAACCAGAAGTTAGCGATAATACTGCCACAAAAGATAATTGGAAGCTTGGATGAAATATATATTCGGGATTTACCGATAATATTATGAAAGCCGCAATCGCGAGGGATCTTAGGGGGTAGGGCTTCCGTCCTATCATAACTGCATAAATAAAAATTGCCGTCATAATGAATGCCCTTGTGGCGGCAATTTGCATGCCACTTAGCTCCAAATAACCATAACTGCCTATTAAAGAACAAATTGCTGCAATTGACTTTATGTTGTAATTATAAGCAATATAATTTGATAGATTTAATAAGAATCTTGCTGATATGAAAAACAGCATAGCTACCAATGACAAATGTAAACCGGAGACGCAAAGTATATGAGATATACCGCTTTGTCTCATTTCTTTCATTAATTTTCTATCGATGGCTTTGGTTTCTCCTAGTAATATTGCTGCGGCAAAGTTACCTTTAATAGGACCAAGTATTTGGATTAGGCGGTTGTAAATATTTTTTTTAATTTTATAGATAAAACTATTAGTGTAGAGATTACTATGTGCTATAATTTGGGGGGGTGATAGTGCATAGCCAGTGGCGTTAATATCCGCCAAATATGCATAAAAGCCAAAGTCATAACCACCTGGTAGGATACTACTTTGAGGCTTATAAAGCTGAGCCACTAGGTTAATGCTATCGTTAATATTAATTTCTTGAGCATATTTTACCGGCATGCTTATCCTTACTTTTTGTAAAACCTGCTTAAGTTTTTGAATTTTTACCTGATATAATATAACCTGCATACCATGAGTGGTTGGTTTCATCGATTCTATAGTGCCACCTATTTGTGAAATTATCGGCTTTTTAATACCAACAACATGTAAATTTGATATACGATATTTGCCCACTAACATACCACATGAAAAAGCAATAATTATGCCCGAAAGAAATCGCCCAAATATGTTATTTCTTAAGATTATTAGTGATAAAGAAATTGTAAAAATAGCTAGAATAGATATAAAGGAAGGTTCGTTACTTAAAGTAAAATAAATAACGATACCATAAATGAAACTAACGAAATACCAAAGGCTGAGATTGTGATATTCTTGTTCTAAAATGCTTTTGGCAAGCTTAAAAATTAATTTATAATCTCTTAGGGTCATTATATTTAATAGTAGATTTTTATTTAAAATAAGCTACTATTAGATGTAATACAAGAAAGCTATTCTCTCATTTCACCCTGAATATATAAATCATGAGCTATCTGATAAAAGCTAATAGCTTCTTCTACTAAGTTAGGAATATTTTCAGTCTCTATTTTATCTTTACCAACTAGTTTATAAGTTTTTGGCTGTCCCTGTGGGCTTAAGATAACTAAGTGATTATCTTTCATAAAACCAAGTAATTGGTAAGTGCTGATAAATGCTCTTTTTGCCGGTATGTTTAACATATCTTGACCGAAGAACTTACTATTATACGAGAAATTTAATAATCCAAAAATAGTAGGAGCAATGTCAATTTGACTGGCTAAACTATCAATTATCTGTGGTTTTAATATATTAGGAGCATATATTAATAGAGGTATATGATATTTGTTAATAGGCAAATCAGTTTTGCCAGCACTTGATGCACAATGATCAGCAGTGATAACAAAGATAGTATTATTAAACCAAGGGCGAGTTTTTGCTAGTTCAAGAAACTTACCAATAGCATAGTCAGTGTATTTAACAGCTGCATTACGTCCACTACCAGATGGCAAATCAATTCTACCTTCGGTGAAAGTATAAGGACGATGGTTAGAGACAGTCATAATTAATGAAAAGAAGGGTTTGCCTTCCTTATGACTTTGATCGGCTAACTCTAGTGATTTTATTAGTATATCCTCATCAGCTACTCCCCAAATATTGGAGAAACTTATTTCATTTGATTTCAGATTACCTCGATCAACTATATTATAACCATTACCATGAAAATAATTTGCAAAATTATCAAAGTAACTATAGCCACCAAATACGAAGTTAATAACATAACCTTCATTCTTAAAAATAGTACCTATATTAAATAGCGATTGGTTATCAGGCCTACGAATAATGGAAGAACCAGGAGTTGGTGGTACTGATAAAGTAATAGCTTCCAAACCTCTTACTGTTCTAGTTCCTACTGCATATAGATTGGTAAAAAATATGCTTTCATCAGCTAATCTATCTAAATTTGGAGTAATATTTTGTTGATTGCCAAATTTACCCATGAATTCGCTACTCAGACTTTCGACGGTAATAAAAATAATATTATATTTTTTATTATTAGAAGAATTAGCTCTGATATTTTGTTCTATAGTAGCATCGTTTAAAAATATTTGTTTATCTTTCGATAAATTGGAGCGGACAATATCGAAAGCCCGCTTTTTATCAATTACTGGATAAAAACTATTATAGTCCAAGCTATTATTAAAATAGGCAGAGCAGAACTCATATGGACCGTTTTTAGCAAGCTCGATAGCATATTTATTATAATTAAAAGCAATTTTATTGGGGTTATAAAAATTAAAAGCAAGTAGGCTAAACAAAAATAGCATTATCACACAAAAAATATGTTTCTTGCCATTTAGAGTACTTGCTTGATCAATTATGTATTTTCTCAAGAAAAAAACAATCAGTAGTGTAATAATTATAATGCCTAGTAATATTTCTATATAGGGCAAAGACTCTTTTACAGTACCAATGATTTCATGAGTATAAATTAGATAATCTACAGCAATAAAATTAAATCTAACGCCGAACTCATCCCAAAAAGTAATCTCTGCGATGGCAATAAATATTAGTAGTGCAATAGTACAAAAATAAGCGATAAAAGAGCAGCTTACATACAAAAATTTATACCGAACCAATAACTTGTAGAAGCCAATGATAACAAGCGACATTACTGGTAAAAAATAACAAAGAGATATTAGATCATTGAATGTACCAATAACAAAAGTTGATACTAGATCAGATATGGTTATTTGTTGTTGCCATAAAGCATATGAGCTTAATAGAATACGAGTAATAAACTGAAATATTAGGTAAATTCTAACAATAGGAAAATGTAGTAGTGTTTTTATCATATATATCTAAATTAACCTCAGTTCGATATAAGAATTATTAATTCTTATATCGAACTGGCTTTGTTATAAGGAAAAATGCACTCTTGAAGCGGTTCTGCGAGTGCATTTTAACTTTTTCCATCATTCAATATGTGATTTTAATAATTAAAATCACATATTGAATGGAGTGTTATATTTTAACAATCAGGTGTAGAACCGCTTCAAACCTGATTGTTTCTATATATAACACTGAATTCGATGTAACAAGTTACATCGAATTCAAGTTAAATTAACGTCATTGCGAGGAGACCGTAAGGTCGACGAAGCAATCCAAGAAAAATCGGTTAAACAATATCTTCATACGCGAATTCGGGATAAGAATTAACTAATTATTATCCCGAATTCATACAATAAAAAAGCCATGATAAATATAACGTGATCAGTTATATATAGTGGTAGGATAGGTAAACTGTATCTCGAATTGAAGCTTTGAATTTTAAAGACTTCGTACCTGAGCAAAGACCCATCCTGTTTGGATAAAGACTACGAACGGATGTCAGAAGGTTTAAACCTTGCGTATGAGTATGTAGCGTATCCTATTATTAATATAAATCATGAGGCTCTATATGGCAACAACTTATATTGGTGTGGACGTTAGTAAAAAAACTTTAAGTATCTATATACCAGCTACTAACAAGGCTTTTGAAGTTACCAATGATCAACAAGGCTTTACTACTATGCTTAGCACCATTAAGGAGACCATTCAAAAGCAGGGGCAAAGCTAAATTTTGCTAAAAAATATGCCTAGCTTTTTATAAAAATATATTACAAAATGAATCTATAACACCTGAAACATATTTTACCCTCAGTACAGGACAAAGAGATTAAGGAGAGAATAAAAATAGTAGATAACGCGTAGCCAAAGCTCTATTACTTAGGTTATTGAAGACTTAAGAGGCAAGAGAATGAGTACAGCGTTATCACAATTAATAGGAGACTACTTTTTTAATAGTTTTGCAAGCATAAAATTAATAGAACAAATAATATTAGGATTACTGCAAGTGAGAGATGTAAATCTTACCCAGCTTGCCTTAACGATAAAAGGAGATAAGCAAGAATCACGCTATAAGAAATTACAGAGATTTTTTGCCAAATGTGAATTATCATATACGTCCTTAGCCAAGTTATTGGTGAGGTTGGCTGGAATTGATACTGATCAATGGTTACTAGTGCTTGATCGAACAAATTGGAAATTTGGCAAGCTTGACATCAATATTTTAGTATTATCTATTTGCCATAAAGGCATTGCTATACCAATTATGTGGGATATGTTGCCAAAAGCAGGAACTTCTAATAACATTGAACGTCAGCAATTAATGGAAAGGTTTATTACTGTATTTGGCATAGAGAAGATGTCAGCATTGCTTGGGGATCGGGAGTTTATTGGTGATTTATGGCTAAAGTTTTTAGACGATAAAATGATACCATTTTATATTAGAATCAAAGCCAATCTTGCCATTGGTAGAGCAGAAGATGAGTTAGTTACTGCTAATCATTTAATTAAGAAGTTACAGAATGGTGAATATATGTTGTTTAAAGGAAAAAGATATTTGGGTAAGAATTATAAAGGACCTAAAGTATCTGTGGCTGCACTGCGTAATGATGAAGGCGTATTAGTAATCATAGCTACCAATGATAATCCGCATGTAGCACTAAATATATATAAAAAAAGATGGGAAATAGAAAGCCTTTTTGCTTGCCTTAAGACGCGGGGCTTCAATTTTGAAAATACCCATATAATACATTTAGATAGAATTAGTAAATTGCTTGGTTTACTTGCTATAGCATTTACTTTTGCTTATGTTGTGGGTCAATGGCAAAATTCTATCAAACCTATAAAGCTTAAAAAACATGGTAGAAAGTCTATCTCCTTATTCAGGTATGGCTTAGATTACTTGCAGAGAATATTTTTGAATATTGAAGAAATGATGGAAAAATGGATGGAAGTTATAACAAAATTTGTTAAGACAATAATACCATCTTTACTTCTATTATCACCTTGTTAATCTCTTTGTCCTGTACTAAGTATTTTACCCTATTTGATGTAACTGATAAATTGCTTTTATATGTCTGACAATACTAAGATTTACCAATTTAAAGTACATCTTAAAGATATAACTCCAATGATTTGGCGTAGTTTTCTAATTCAAATTTAGTTTTGCCCCTGCTTTTGAATGGTCTCCATTTGAGATTTGAAGAATGGGGTGATATATTTGGTAATCCTAAGGCAACAAAGGCAATTATTGATAGGATAACGCATCATTGTCAAATCATAGAAACTGGTAATAAAAGTTTCAGAGGAGGCAAAGATGTAGATTAAAGATTAAAATAATAGACTACGGTATTAATTAAAAATTACAATGATTTTAGAAAATTCTATCTGAATTTTAACCAAAATTAACTAATTTTTTTATGTGGTTAGGGGGGTCAATAGTTTATTACAATAGGGGGTCAATAGCTGATTACAAGTTACGTCAATTCGGGATAAGGATATTGAGAACATGTAGATTAAAATCAAATTTTGTTGAAGGTTTATTTTTCTTTAATGAATAAGCAACAAGAGTAGATAATATATGGACAAAGGCATTTATTGGTGATCTATGTCTAGTATGTTCAAGGTTCATTTTATTTTTTAGATAATCAAAAACTGTTTCAATTAAGTTACGCTTTCGAAGTAAGATTTTTTCTTTCAAATCCATTAATTTATTTTCCATATTCTTCTTAATTCCATGAATCATTTTTAAGCCTCTTTCATATAAATTTAAGAACAAATTTTGCTTAATATAACCTTTATCAGCTGCTATAATTCCAGTTAATCTTTTTGTTAACTCCGGTACTGGAACCCTATCATCTACATTGCCTTTGGTCACTTTTAATGCCATAAACTCCCCTTTATTATTGATTATTACATGTAATTTAAAACCATAAAAATACCCCATAGAGGATTTACTATGTTTGGCTAATCCTTTAAAAACTTTATTGCTATAACGCCTTTTATTGTGACAAGCTTTAATCGTTGTAGAGTCAATAAAATAAATACCTGTTTCCTCACCAAACAACAAATGAATCAACATATTTAGCGGTATGAATAATCGTGCCATTAATTCAACAAATCTATTATAACTCAAGGCTTTAGGGAAATCATCCTTATGCATGCACTCTATATAACTTTTATAGAAAAATTTAAAATTCTTAGCATAGGATGTATGAAACATAATTATTATTGTTAACATTTCACTTAAACTCATGCTACAACAGCGATTTCTCTGCTTATTTGATGGTAATAACTTTCTCTGTTCATACTCCAAATAAATTTTACAAAAATCATCTATAAAACTATATAATTCTGTGATATCTTTTTTCATGCCTGTAGTTTGTTTTTTTGTTTAAAAATATAAATACTGCAGGCACTCCTTTTTGACAATCCTTTTATCTATTACTATTTCATCTATATCTTATCCCGAACTGACGTTTTTTACAATTCTTATATCGAACTGAGGTTATGTTAGCAAAGACCCATCCTATTTGGGATAAATAAAGACTACGAACGGATGTCATAAGGATTAACCTTGAGTATGAATATGTAGCATATCCTGTTGTTAACTATAAATCATGAGGCTAACGTAACTAGTGATTTGGGCAGTATTATTTATCAGGAGTATAAATGGCATCGTCAAACCTCTTACTTAGCGAGGAAGTTCTGACTTGCAAACTTGCTAATTTGCTGTACAATTTATCACATTGAAATTGATGGAATATATTTACAACATATATTGATATAATTAACAACTTGTAAATTGTTATAGTAAGTTATAAACTATCAAATGCAATAGATCGAGTACAAGTCTTTTTGATTCAAACTAATATTATGCAACAATTAATACAACAATTCAAACCGTTCATTATTGCTATTATTATGTTTTTATTTTTTAATATTGGTTTTTATATTTACCTTTTACATCTACAAAAAGAAAAAGAGAAATTAATGCTTACTGGTTATTTAGATAGTGTTGGTAGTTTATTATTTCATGATTTAACAACAGTCTTCAATAAATCTAGCGATAATAAAACCTTTTTTTTATTTAAAAATTTTTCAAGAACAAATAATGGTATAAGCGAGAATACAATAAAAAATAAACCATATACAATTTCTATCAGAAATTCAGCAGAAGATTTTATATTTGATTTACAAGAACTAAGGGAGAATTTAAATAGAATATTCCCCAATTTCATAGGTTATGCAATCATAATCAATGATTATAGTGTTGCATTTGGTTTAGACTATAAGCAAAATTTTAATATAATAAAAGATTATCAAATTGATTTAAACACAGTTTTAACCATAAAAGTTGGAGTTAACAAAAACTCTAGTTTTTATCTTTTGAATAGAAGAAAAATATATAAAAATACTTTGATAACGGCTATTGCAACTTTTTTTATTTGTTTGTTATTTTTGTATTTGTATTTAAAAATAACAAACATAATAGAAGAAAGATTGTCCATATTAGAACATGACTTACACGAAGAAAGGAAGATTAATAATACGCTACTGAGCAACAAAAAAATTAATCAAAAACTAAAGAAGCTCTTTATAAAAAAAGCAACTGAGATGTATATCAAGCAAGAAATGGGGATAATACTAGGTGATGAGAAAATAATTCAGAATATATCCCCAAGTGACTATTTATTTCCAATGTGCTTATATGATACATCTCCTGAAAAAATAAATATAGTAAATTTAACTAAGTCTTTAAAAGAATATTTTTCACCTTATTTTATTAGAGTAGCTTTAAAGATAAAAAAAACTATAGATACAATTAACATTAATTGTGCGACCGAAGTTTTTTATCAGTTAATTTTTAGCCTTATTTTTAATTTAATGGAATTTATGGATAGACAAAGTGAAGTTCCTAAAATAATGGAAATAAGCTTTACTGAAAAAAAAGTTATTATTGAATATGACAGTTTCCCTTTAAACGAAGAAAGAATGGTTGATATATCTGAAACTATAGTGTTAGAATATATGGATGTATTTCTACTTAGCTGTCGTAAAATATTCAAATCTCTAAAGGAGCATAAGTTTGAGTACAGTGTATCTTCTACTGATGCATCTAATATAGTTGAGATTATTTATCCTATAGTAATAAATAAATCAGTACAAAAACAAGAGCAAGTGTTAGATTTTACTAAATATGTGAATAATATTAGAAAGAAAAAATGAAAAAATATTTATTAATAATAATGGTATTAATAATACCTTATACATCAGTTGCTCAAGTGGAAATATCCAATCTTATTACACCAGTTAACTATTTTGTTGATCATGTTAAACAATTAACTCTAGCTAAGAATAATTTGATCAAATATAGACAAACAGGTTTCGTTGGCATTAGTGGTATGGGCAAGACTCAACTTGCAAGAATGTATGCCTATGAGCATAAAAATAATTATGATGTAATTTGGTTTATTGATTGTAATTTAGATATTAATGAAGAGTTTCTAAAACTAGCAAAATCAATTAATGAAAAAACTAAGACTTTAATATCAGAAGATGTAAGAACAGCAAAAAAAGAAGTATAGTCTTGCTTATCTAGTAAGAATAAATGGTTGTTAGTATTTGATAATTTAAAGATCAAAGAAAATCATAAGGTGCAAGAATTTATTAATTGGGAACATAATGGTCATGTTATTTTTGCTTCCCAGGATTATGAGCTATTACCTAATACAGTCAAAATGACGGCATTTGAAAAAAATGATGCTATTACTCTTGCTAATAATATTTTAGAAAAAGATGATCCTAAACTAGCAGAATTTTTAGTTCAAGAATTTGTTGGTTATCCTATATTGATAGTACAAGGTACACAGTTATTGAACCAAGTACCGGGTTTAAATCAAGAAGAATATAAAAAGAGGATACGAGATTCTGCTGATAAAATTAAATTAAACATTACTTTAGCAATTAAGGAATTAAAACCAAATGCTAAAAGATTACTGAATAAGATAGCTTTAATCAATAACCAAGCTTTTTCCAAGGCACTATTGAAGATTATTGCTGATGACAAAAACACCATTGATGATGATATTTATCAACTGTCTAAATTTGCTTTAATTTCTAATACTGATCCAAATGAAACCAATCCTGTTTTTGAAATGCATGATGTTATTGCTAATAAGATTATGGAACTAAATGGAAATAAGAATAATAAAAGTTATCTAGAAGATATTATTACTAAGTTAATGGATGGAATACCAAAAAATGTACTTAAGGGACGTATTTTTAGAAACACAAAAACCATTAGGGAAAACATGGAAATAATTCTAAAGAACGCACAAAAGTATAATATAAATATGTATAAAGTGATGGAATTAAGATTTCATGTACTTAATAGTTATCTTAATATTTTTGATTATTATAATGCAGAAAAACTAGTTGAGTGGTTTAATAAAAATGATAAAGAGGGTAAATTAAAATTATTATTTATGAATAATAATGAGAAACGCATATATGCTGGGTATTTAGGATTAATAGCTGCATATTATAAAAGCAAATATTCAGATTACAATGTAACACTTGAATATTATAAAAAAGCACAAGAAGTTTTTAAAGGTATAAAAGGGTATAATTCTTATAGATACAATATATTGTATAACTTAGCATCGACCTATACTATATTAGGGCAAATTCAAAAGGCACAAGAAAATATTCAGATAATTGAAAAGATGTTTAGTGATGGTTTAGTAGACGAAAGTGAACTTTTTTATATATATGTTGCGAAAGCAAAATTGCTTTTTACTTTAGGAGAATATACTAAAGCATTAGAACAAATCAATGGTGCTGTAAATGTATTTCTCAGTAATAGGCTGCACCAAGATAATTTATTATTTACGAATAGTTATGTACTTAGAGCTGAGATATTAAATGCTCTTAGCCAATATAAAGAAGCCTATGCTCAAGTTGAACAATTATATAATATGCATAAACCCTCTAAAAAAGATGATCATGAAGTATTTGGTCGCATTTTTATCCAAATGTCAAGAGCAGAGCTAGGTTTAGGTAATACTAATAAAGCTCTAGACTGTGCCAGCAAGGCTAAAACCATATTCATTAATGACCCAGCTAGACCTAATAAAGATATCAGCATTTCATCAGACACATATTTAGCAAAGGCTTTTGTTGCAGAAGGAGATGCATTAGCAGCTCTTGGTCAGAATGAAAAGGCGGCTGAATCCTATGCTTCAGCAGAAGTATTATATTATAATAATTATCGGGACAATATGAAAAATGTCGATGAAGTAAGCTACTTGTATTGGGCTGCAGCAAAAGCGACTTGCAATATACCAAATAAATTTTGGTATATAAAATTTAGCACCCAACTCATAGAAAAATTTGGTGAAAACCACTTTAGAAGTATAGATATTTTGAGTAAGTGTAAAAACTAATAACAATTTGATAAAATATTCACTTTTGCCCCAAATTTACTTTTTTTGTATGCGTTGTTGTAATATCCAATTAATAAACCTTTTCTCTAGTTCTTTTTTGGGTTCGGGTTTCGAGTAATTAAACACTTCTAACATAATATTGACTAGATCGACTTCAGTAACTTCTAACTTAAGGTTTTTTATCTCTTCTATTACAGTCTTAAGTACTTTTTCTATCAATTCAAAATCATCATTATTTAAATAATTTTTTGTTTCAATAAAGGGATTATATAAATCTTTAACGGTTACACCTAGTACATCGGCTACCGTTTGTAACAACTCTGCTGAAGGTTTTTTAGATATCCCCTTTAGAATATTGTATAGTTAATTCCATGGGATTAGGTGACAAAGAACATAACGATTGTAAGTTGTCATATATGGACGAGTAAGTAAGTCAATAAGAAAAATGATGCGGGAGTAATAAAAAAATAAGCTGTCATATATTCGGCATCTAGTGCCATAATAGTTTTCGCATTCCACGCAATCCTTGGAGTTATCCACTCATTCTTACGGCTTCTAGAGCCTTGACATAAAATCTCGGACTTGTTTTTGGAATGCCCATTTATTATCTCCAATCACTTTCGCTTATATCGTACCTCTTAAATCCTATTTACTTACTTCTTCTTTTATATAGATAAAATACAGATAAATCTATATACACCACCAACTATCAAGCATATGCACATTTTCTTGTAACACATACATACGCTATTCTAGCTAATTTGTTTGCTATTGCCACAGCAGCCTTATTAAAGCTCATCCTTCCCAACAATTTTTTTGCCCATAGCACTAAATGATCAGTGGAGTCCTTTTGTATTTTTGCTCTGATTGCAATAGACCTTGCTCCTTGTATCAGCATAGTTCTAACATATCTATCTCCTTTCTTAGTGATAGATCCAAGACTTGTTTTACCACCTGTGCTATTTTGCTTAGGCACTAATCCCAAACTTGCAGCAAAACTTCGACAATCATCATAATTTTCATAAGCTGCTATGCTTAGTATATTAGCATTAATTTCTCCAATACCTGGTATTGTTTTTAATAAAGTAGCTGTTTCAGATTCTTTATTTATTGCTATTAGCTGTTTATCTATTGCTGATTCTTGTATTAATAACGTAGCAATTTCTTCAGCTATTACCTTCATTTCCTTATACATTCTCTCTGAAATCACACCAGCATTTTTGGCATCTTCTACTATATTTAATGCCTCACGGGCAAATTTAGATTTACTCATTTTTATGTAATAACCAAATTCAAGTAAATCACTCATTAAACCATTACTATATTGTACTCTTTGTCTAATAATATGTTGCCGACGTTTATGTAACCAACTAATCTCTTGTTGTGATATATTTTTTATACGAACCGATTTTAACTCCGGATCTTTTCCTGCTCTTGCTATTGCCAAAGCATCATTTGTATCATTTTTTTGCCGAGTTTTTGCAAAAGCTTTTACATCACATGGTTTAAGTAATTTTACTGTAAAACCTGATTCCATAAACTTATTGCTCCAATAATGACAACTGCCACATGCTTCCATTACCAATAAACTATTCTTGGGAATGTTTGTTAAAATGTAGTCTTCAAATTCTTCTCTGTGTAATTTTTTAGCTAATATTTTTTCACCATCTTTATTTAATGCAACAATATGAAAAATTGTTTTTGCTAAATCAATGCCTAGTATGTTAATATCTTTCATGGTATGGACTCCTTTTTAATTATTAAATAGTATAATTATGTGACCGAATTATATTCGTGATCACGGTAGTAAGTAAAGTTTCTTTTACTTACTCGTCCATACCATCATTCTTAGCAACGGCGGGAATCTAGATACCTGCTTTCGCAGGTATGACACAAAATTTGTATCACCTAATTCAATAGCTTTCACTATATATATTATTTTTCTTTAAACCAGCTTTTCTTTCAAGTTCAGTAACTTGGTAATTACGGTCTTTAATAATTTTATCTAAATTTTTTTGTAATGTTGTATCTTAGTACAGGACAAAGAGATTAACAAGGTGATAATCGGAGTAAAGATGGTATCATTGTATACTTGCAGCAAAACTGCATAACTTTATCTAATTTTTTTGCTATACTAAAATACATTGAATTAGGTGACAAAGAACATAGAAATAGCTTCGAATAATTTACTAGTTTCTGTTATCTTATTTTTAATCCATTTTTTCATATTAGCCCAAAATTTTTCTATTGGATTTAAGTCTGGTGAATATGGGGGTAAAAAAATAACCTTACAACCTACTGATTCTATTAATTCTTTCGTCTTCTTTGATTTATGGAAACTAGCATTATCTAGTATACTACTCGTAAATGAAGAGTTGATAGACGAAGATCAAAATTATGAAGTGCTAGGAGTCAAAGGGTCGAGGAGCGGAGCGTACATTTAGTACGTGAGCACCGAAGATCCCTGAAGACGACAACGCAATTCTTGATTTTCATCGAGTATACTACAACCTGTCCTGCTTTTAATTCTTTAATTAAAAACTTCTCAACCCAATTATTAAATAGTTCTGTATTACAAGTTCCATTAAACACAAAAGGGGCTATCGGCTTATTATTTACTAAACCAGCTATGATATTAGTTCTTTGATACTGTTTACCACTTTTTTGTCCAACCAACAATTCTCCTATCTTACCCCAACCTCTATCTTGGCAAATGGTCCTATCTATACCACTCTCATCAAGATACACCATTTGCTCTTTGTCATATTTACTGACCTTTTCTAAATATTCAGATCGTTTCTCTGCACTTGCTTCCAAATAGCTGAAGGTTTTTTTTTATAACTATAGCCTAACTTCTTTAATATTCTTCCAACTTGAGTGCCTGTAATCCCAAATCTTTTACCAAGATCTTTTAGGTTCTGTTGACAAAAATTTTAACGTAACCATATTAAAGTTCCAACGAAATTTAGAAAAGCTAAAAAAGTGGCTGGAGCTTTATCAAATCTAGAAAATATACGCCTAAAATGTTTGATTTTACCAAATAAGCACTCAATTGTAAATTGTAATCAGCTATTGCCCCCCTATTGTAATAAACTATTGCCCCCCCTAACCACATAAAAAAATTAGTTAATTTTGGTTAAAATTCAGATAGAATTTTCTAAAATCATTGTAATTTTTAATTAATACCGTAGTCTATTATTTTAATCTTTAATCTACATCTTTCCCTCCTCTAAAACTTTTATTACCAGTTTCTATGATTTGACAATGATGTGTCAATCTATCGATAATTACTTTTGTTGCCTTAGCATTACCAAACATATCATTCCATTCTTCAAATCTCAAATGGGTAGTAATGATCACTGAAGTTTGCTCATACAATTTAGCAAATAACTCAAATAACAGGAATCTAGCTTCGGCTTTTATTGGTATACTGCTCATAAATGAAGAGTTGGTAGACGAAGATCAAAATCAACAAGTGCTAGGAGTGTCCAAGCCGAGGAGCACAGCGTACACTAGTACGTGAGCACCGCAGGTCTTGGACAACGACAACGCAATTGTTGATTTTCATCGAGTATACATAGCCTAATTCATCTACTACAATCAGATGGAATCTCTTAACTGAATCGATGAATTTGCTTTCATAATTATGGATTCTAGCATTAAGCAATTGGCTAGCTAATTCATTTAAAGTATAAAATCTTACCCTGTAACTTTTTTCAATGGCGGTGAACGCCAAACCAATTGCTAGATGAGTTTTTGCAGACCCAGAACCACCTATGAACATGATATTCTGATGATTATCAATCACTTTTTGTATATCAATATTTTCAACCAATTTAGCTTGGCATGTATCTGATAGTAACTTTATGGTTGGGAACTTAGCTAGTTGCAACCTATAACCTAGCGAGCGTGACTTCTTATATTCACACTCTGCTTCAAGAAGTTTCTTTAACACATCATACACACTAGTAGTAGGAACATCATTTGTTAAATTACTTGACTCAGCTAACTGCATCTTCATACCGACTAAACCTAATTTATCTAATAACAATATTAAGTCTTTCATTTAATTTACCTCCGTTGTTAAATGCAACTTGCTATAAATACTACAATCAGCATCAGGAGGATTTTTTAGCTGAATAAACTCAGTCTCTTGGATATCTAGTTTCATTGCTGGTTGCAACAAATATTGCTCAACTAATTTAGAGCTACAGCCGCCAGCAGCAATTGTTAGGTTACAAGCATTTGTTACCTTTTCTAATCCATACTTATTAACAAGTAGCAGGATATCTATAAATTGTTTATCACCATCCTTGTAAGTCTCTAACTTATTTCGTAGTTTGCCAAATATCTCAGGTAACAAACTCATTAACTCTTTGAACGGTCCACCATTACGTAAAGCACCGGGTTTACGTTCTAGAGCTGCTTAGTGCCATGGATTATAATTCTTCTGATAGCGTTTAAAACTACGAACATGCTCTGCAATAATCTTGCTTTTATGTAAAATCACTATTTGCCAAGCATAGGATTTAATCTGTACGCTAAGTCCCACATATTCACACGGAACACTATACATATTGCTGTCGTATTGTATTAAACTCAAAGGTGATACGGTCGTTGGATGTAATCTATAACCGGTAAACTGCCCTCTATATCCTATTAAATATGCCTTCTCTTCCTCATATATTTCTAGAATCGTTCTTTCTGTAAATTCAGGATGTCTTTTAGTTTTAGCCCACTCTATAGACATCTCTCTTAGCTGAATGTTAATAGCTTCATAACTATCTCCTTTCAATATTGGAGTAAAAAAGTTACGTCTAGTGTCTCCTACTTGTTTCTCAACCTGTCCTTTCTCCCATCCTGATGCTGGACTACAGGCAAGTGGCTCAAATAAATGGTGAGAGACCATTTGGATAAACTTCTCGTTAAAGATACGATCCTTGCCAATCAATATTTTTTTGACAGCCGTCTTCATATTGTCATAAATACCATTCTTACAACAACCAGCAAAAAACTTGAAAGCTTGATCATGGGCATCCATAACCATTTCCAGCTGCTCATTAGGATAAACCACTACCAAAGAATAACGACTATAGCATAGCTTTATTCTCGCTGCTTTAACTCTAGTAACCTCCCCATTTAAACATATTTCTTCCTCTCCCCAATCAAACTGAAACGCCTGACCAGCTTCAAAATTTAATGGAATAAAAACTTGCCCGCCCCTTGCCTCGTATTCTCTACGGAAGTTTCGTACAATTAGATTCACAGATTCGTAACTTCCTGTATAACCCGATATCTGAAGCTGTTGGTATAGCTGCCGTCATTCTACGTCGAACCGACTCCTTGCTATTCTCTGCTAATAGCTGATTTAGTACTTCAAGATGATTGCCAAGAACAGGCTTACCTTTGCTATATTTTGCTAACTCAAATTTAGTTTGATTGCTGCGAATGACTTTTTTTACTGTATTCTTTGATATATTCAGTTCTCTAGCAATTGCTTTAATTGCTTTGCCATCAACGTAATACATTCTACGTATTCTTCCAATTGTTTCCACTATAAACAACCTTTTAAAAACTCCTTAAAAAAATATTAAAAATATTAATTTTTTGGAGATATTGTTACTTATTTAGGGGGGCAATTTTCATTACAATTTTTCCCTTAAAGGGGTCAATAGCTGATTACAATTTACACTCAATTAAATGTCGTTCCTTATAAGTATGTTTATCATATTCACGTTGTACTTTACGGTTAGATTTTGGTGGTATAACAATCTCACACCCCTTATTTTCTAAACTTTCTACAAATGCACTACTATCGTATCCTTTATCGGCTATCACAGTCGTATTCTGAACATCTTGAGTAAGATTTCCCGCTTGAGTTATATCATTTCTTTGCCCAGCAGTTAGTATAAACTTTAATGGATTACCAAGGGCATCAACAAGGGCATGAATTTTAGTACTAAAACCACCTCTGCTTCTACCTAAAGCCGCTTCTTCTTGATTACCTTTGATATATCCAGATGAGCAAGCATGTGCTCTCACAATAGTTGCATCAATCATAATTGATTCCATATCTGCATCTACTTTAACATAATCCATTAAATCCTCCCATATACCTTTGTCAACCCATCTCTTAAATCTGCGATAAATACTGTACCAACAACCATAATCATCAGGTAGAAGACGCCATTGGCAACCTGTTCTAACAATAAACCATATTGCTTCAATAAAATGTCTCATTTTTTCTTCATTCTTGTTGTGTATACCATTTTTTTTTCTTAAAAAATGATAAAATTACTTCCCATGCTTGTTCTTCTATGTAATACTTCATATTGGTAGTTCCTTTTTTTGATAACTAGAAACTACCATTTCTTCTTACTATGGCAACTTTTTATTCCTCTTTCCTAACTATAATTTTTGTCAACAGAACCTAGAGAAAGCGGTAGTTATAAAGGTAGAAGAAGTATCTTTGCCGGTAGAGGTAATCTACGAAGAGTGCTGTATATGGCTGCAGTTGCTGCCTTACGATGTAATAAGCGTTTACGCAATTTTTATGACCACTTAATTGCTAAACATAAACCAGCAAAAGTTGCTCTTGTTGCTGTTATGCGCAAATTACTAGCTTTTATGCACTCTATTGTAAAAAATAATTCTTCCTGGAATGAAAATTTATGTTAAGTTACTATTTTTTTATTGACTTCCATTACGGATGCTGGGGTATATACTCGATAATCAAGTTTTTTTCTGAAGGCTACAATTCATGGCAGTTTATGTCATCCCCGCGTAGGCGGGGATCTCAAAAACCTTCAAGTCTAAGGTGTTTTTGTATTTTTAGATTGTATCTTGAATATTAGCTCAATATGGAGTTAATATGGTCGGAAGGAGTGACGCCGTTTAATTTAGATTGGTCTTTAAAGATCGAGGGAATCTTGGTGCACTCCTTCCTTGAATCGCAAAGTATAATACGAACGGTAGGATGATCCTTTAGAGATCGAATTTACAATCATGTATCAAAACTTTGCAAAACAACCACTATTATAGGTAAAGCAAATGACTGAAAAAAGCAAGATATTTATGGGAATAGATGTTTCAAAAAATACGCTTGATATATCTATTAATAATATTCATTATAAGATTAAAAATACAGATAAAGCTATTTCTGATTTTATAAAATCAGAAATAGCTTCTCTAAATATTGTGCTTACTGTTTTGGAATCTACTGGTGGTTATGAACGTTTAGTTATGAGAGTGTTGCAACAAGCCGGGCTTACTGTGCATAGAGCTCATCCTAATAGAGTTCACGCTTTTGCCAAGGTCTGTAACCATTTTGCTAAGACTGATAAATTGGATGCGTTATTACTTGAGAAATATGCAGCTTTTATTGCTAATGATGAGAAAGGAGACCAAATAATTTCTGTTATACAAGAAGAATTACAATCTCTAAGGAGCATAGAACGTAATATAGAAGAAGGTATACATGCTAATCAATGCAGAGCAAAAGTTGCATCCGAGAAGGCTAAGAAATATCTCGAGGAAATGATAAAGTGTGGCAAAAAACAGCTTGAGGAAATTAGAAAAGATATAAAGGCTGCCATACAGGAAGATAAGAGTTTAAAGGCAAAAAATGATTTACTCATAAGCTATAAAGGTATAGGTGAAAAAACAGCTAGTGTTTTGTTAATAGAATTGCTAGAACTCGGTACGCTAAACAATAAAGAGATTGCAAGCTTAGTTGGGCTTGCCCCAAAAACAAGCCAAAGCGGTCAAAAAACTAATGGGGCTCATATTAGAGGCGGCAGGTTTTTTGTACGAAAAAGCTTGTATATGGCTGCTTTAGTAGCGATGCGTCATAATGACAAAATGAAGGCATTATATGAACGTATGACTAATGCTGGTAAAAAAGCAAAGGTCGCTTTAGTAGCCGTTATGCGTAAAGTAATTATTTGTTTAAATTCTATGGTAAAAAATAATAAAATTTATGAATAATAATCTACTTTTTTTCTTGACTAACAAGACGGTAGATTCCCGCCTACGCGGGAATGACATCTTCTCGACTTCTTTTCATGACTTTTAAACTGTCCTGAATTATATAACTCAATAAAAACTTGATTATCGAGTAAAAGACTAAATAGTCTCCCCGTCAGAAATGCTAAGAATTAAGAATAAATCAAACAATTAAAACCTTAACAAAAAATTTTTGCATAAAATTTGGGGGTTTGATTTTTGGAGTAAATTTTTTGCTATAAAAAGCTAATCTTTCGGAAACTTTGACATGATGATTTGTTAACGACTTTATAATTATTTGATTAATTTTCTTTATTTGCTAATTTCTATGTAGACGGATTTGTTTTGAGAAGGTGATTAGCAATACATCGTAAGTTCAATCCTACAGCGGAAATTAACGGATTAACGATATCCCCTATTACTCCTTTTAAGTAGTTTCTGCCAACTCTACCATAACTTTTAAGATGCCCTATTATCGGCTCTATGGCACTCCGTCTCTTGATCATTGCCTTATCATCTGAGGATAGTTTTTTCCTGCAATATGGGCTATACACCTTGCCCTTCTCCTTAAAATTATTCCCCTTATAGCCTGAGTCAACAAAGGTTCTTGCTACTTCGACTCCTGTTAATTTTTTTACAACCTCTATAGTCTGCGATAATGTATGCCCATCATACGGATTGCCATGAAAAGACTTTGACGCTAATACAAAATTACCTCGTCCACTTACCGCTATCGAAACCTTATTACCAAACTCGTATGGCTTGTTTAATTTCCCTTTACCAATACACTCTACCTCCGGGGCATGAAAACTATATAATATTTTATTATCTTCTTTATATTGTTCTTTTTCTGCTTTACTCAGTATAGATTGCACCTGTATCTTCTTTATCTTATTTAGTATTTCTTGTTGGTTTGCCGATAAACTTAATTTTGCTTTAGCTATTTCTCGCTGACATATCCTAACTAAACGACCCAACAACACTTTTAAATGCTTCATTATTTTCTTACGCTTTTTGGCTTTACTATTATCTTTATATTTCCATAATTTTAATATGTCTTTTTTATATTGCTTGGCATATGTTTCATTTAACTTGATGCCTAAGGCATGACATAACTTTACTAGCTCTATTCTTGCCTTATCCATCAAATATACATCATGTGGATACTTAATATTCTTAATTTGTACAGTAGTATCAATGATTATCGATGCTAAGTCTTTTTTTTTACTACACCAGCTTTGCAGCCGATTCTTATCAGCTCCTTTAATATCTCATTATAGCCATCTTCTTCTAATATAGCACGAAACCGCCGGATACTAGATTCTGATATCTCAGCATCTTTCTGCAAATATTCCCAACCACAAAAATACTGCCAATATACGTTCTCTCTTAGCTCTTCCTCAGAAGCTGCATCTGACAGGTTATACATCGCTTGCAGCATAGTCACTCCAAGTAACAGACGGTGACATCTGCGATTCCTACCAAATTTCTTGATATCAACATTCGCCAACAACCACTCCTCTAAACTAGACCAATTTATTAACGATCTTAATTTATATAACTTATTATTAGGGTTTAATTCCTCGGTCAATTTATAACCAAAAAGTTGTCCTTGTCTTTGTGATTTCTCTATATTTTCCATCGGCATAAATCAACTAATCCATAAGGTTTATGCCCATATTATAGCATTTTCTTATGGATTCTCTATATTTTTTTACTCGCTAAACATATTAGATATTATATCTCTAGACTTCTGACGGGGAGACTTAATAGTATACAATTATACCGTGAAGTAAAACCTTTGAGCATCGAATTCATGTTATTAGAGGTAGTGAAATTTCAACCAATAAACCACCTAGAATTTTACTATCCTGCAAGGATATTGTTCCATTATGATCAATGATTATTTCTTTAGTAATAGCAAGACCAAGTCCAACATTACCTGAATTATTAAGTGGGCGTGACTTATCTGAACGATAAAATGCTTTAAACACTAATAATTTCTCTGCATCCTTTATGCCAATACCGTTATCTTCAATTTTTATTATTACGTTAGTAGAGGTAGAGCATACAGTAATTTTTATTTTTGTAGAATATTTTATAGCATTGCTTATTACGTTAGATATTGCACGTTCAAAGTTGATAGGCTTGATTTGTGCTGTTATCTGCTTTGTTGCAAGCAGCTCAATATTGGCAACAGGCCATTTATTTATGATAGTAGATAGCCAAGAAGATAATTCAATTATTTGAACTTCTTCACCATTTTCACCCTTAGCAAAGTCAAGGTATGATTTTATCATTTGTTGCATGGTAAGTATATCTTCCTTAAGACCTTCTGTTTCCTCAGATTCTTTCATTAACTCCAGTTGTAACTTCATTCTAGTTAGGGGAGTACATAAGTCATGCGAAATCTGTGCCAGCATTCTAGTTCTTTTAGAAATTTGTTGTTCAATTCGTTCTTTCATTTTCAGAAAAGCAATACCAGCCTTTTTGATTTCTTTTGCACCAGAAGGTTTAAACGTTGGTAATCTTGTGATTCCTTGTCCGAATTGATCAGCAGCATCTGCAAGAGTTAAAATGGAGTTAATTTGCTTTTTAGAGAAGATTAAGGAAACAGAAAGTAGTAAAATAGTTAAGAAGATTAACCATAGAACAAAAATGTAAGCCGTTGGATTCATCAATAATTTTGCGGGGAAAGTTATTTTTAGTAAACCATCGGTTAATTGGAATAATACTTCAATTCTTTTTGAATCATTAATCTTTACTATATTTTTCTTATTAATTTTTACGTTAATAATATTTTTAAAAATCTCTAATTCTTCACTAATTCTAGGTTGTTTGCGTGGCAAGTTTAATTCTTGATGAAACTGATACGACAAATTTAAATAATTTGTCTCTGTTGTATTTTTTTCTAATAAATTATTGTCGTCTTGTTCAAGAAGGGAAATAATCTCATTAGCAATAATATTGCTAGTATAGTAAGAGACATTATACCAGTGACGATCATAGAACAAAAACACTGCTAGAATTTGTCCTATTAATGTTGGAACAATAATGATGAGAACAAATCTAGCCAGTAAAGTTTGTGGTATAAGTTTATGTATAGATAGCATAACCGCTATTCCGAATGGTTTTTAGATATTTTGGTTCTTTAGGGTCATCTTCAATCTTACTTCTTATTCTGACAATTTGTACGTCGATAGAGCGAGGGCTAAGCCCTCCCATTATTTTTGACAACTCATCACGTTTCATTTCTTGTCCATTGTGTTTTAATAATACTTCTAGCAATTTTTGTTCTGTAGAACTCAATTGTACAAGTTGATTATTTTTTATAAATTCCTTTGATTCTAAATTATAATAATTATTGCCTAATCGCTTGATTTTATCTTGTTTTTTATAATTATTATAGCTATTTAATAGGTTATTAATCCTGAGTAATAATTCTTGCGGTTCGAAAGGTTTGGTCAGATAATCAGATGCACCGGATTCTAATCCCTTGATACGATCACTTGGTTGTGATAGTGCAGTTAGCATAACAATTGGTATAAGGTTTTTACTTGATCTTATAGTATGGGCAAAATCAAGTCCTGTAACATTCGGCAACATAACGTCTAGAATAATTAAGTCATAAATAGAGGATTTTAATAGTTCCTCAGCTTCTTGGACGGAAGCTGCTGTTGATACTAAAAAGTCGTTTTTATACAAAAACTGTTTTAAAAGTTTTTGTATTCGAGTATCATCATCGACTACAAGAATGTGAGGCTTAGGGCTTTGCATAAATAAAGTTTTGGTATTTGAGATTATACTAACTGAATAATGAAAGGTTGACAATGATAATAACACAAGAAAATATAATTGTAGAAGAACGGCCTAGAAACCTTAAACAATTATCAGGTTATATCTGGATTAACGGTAATTTTATTGCTTGGCAGGAAGCTAAAGTAGATGTTCTTACTCATAGTTTACATTATTCTGGTGGAGTTTTTGAAGGAGAAAAAGCCTATGATGGAAAAATTTTTAAATTAGAAGAACATACGCAGCGTTTGATAGAATCGGCACAAACTTTAGCTATGGAAATGCCATATAGTTTTGAAGACATTATAAAAGCCCATCACTTACTTATAGAAAAAAATAATATTAAAGATGCGTATGTTCGTCCTTTAATTTGGTATGGTAGTGAATCTCTTAATCTAACTAATGTAAATTTATCAGTTAATTTATTAATTGCTGCTATTCCATCAACTCCTAGACCTTCTGATGCTTTAAGTTTGCATATTGCACGTTGGCGGAAATGTCATCCAAACTCGCTGCCGCCGCAGTGTAAATCGTCAGGACATTACAATATGATGATAGTATGCCAAAAAGAAGCTAAGTCTTTGGGTTATAATGATGCAATTCTATTAGATTGGCGAGGATTTATTGCTGAATGTACTACTACAAATATCTTTTTTGTTAAAGGAGAGCAATTATTTACACCGATAGCTGATAGTTTTTTAAATGGCATAACGCGTCAAACAGTTATAAAACTTGCTAAAGAGTTAAATCTTGAGGTTAAGGAAGAGTACATAACTCTAGATAGGTTAGGGGAGTTTAATGAATGTTTTATGACTGGTACAGCTGCAGAAGTTAAGGGGATTAAATCGATTAACCGTGGTGATCAAAATATTATCTTTGAAGATAGTAAAATTACTAATTTGTTAAAAAAAGAATATAATAGCTTAGTGCGTAGGTAAATAGTGATATAATGGGACTGATGCAAGATGAACAATAATATATTTAAAGGGCTTATTACAGCCATTATAACCCCTTTTAAGGATAATAAATTAGATTTTGTTTCTTTGGAGAAAATACTTAACTATCAAATTGATAATAAAGTTGATGGAGTAGTGATTGCTGGTTCTACTGGTGAGGGGCCTAGCTTAAGTTTACAGGAATATCAATCTTTGTTAGAAATGGCTGTAGAAATTACTAAAAATCGTACCCAAATAATAGCAGGTTGCTGTGCTATTACTACCAGTATAGCCATAGATATGATAAAAATATGTACAAAAATTCCTGTTGATGGGTTTATGTGTAGTATTCCTTCTTACGTAAAACCCATGCAAGAAGGAATTTATTTACATTTTGAAGCTATACATAACGCTTCTATAGATAGGGCAAGTAATTTGCCCATAATGCTGTATTCAGTAGCTAGTAGAACTGTGGTTGACTTTTCAGATGACACGATAGTTAGGCTCAGTAAACTACCACGTATTGTAGCTTTTAAAGATGCAGGTAATGATTTAGAACGTCCTTTGAGAATTAAGACTGCTGTAAGCAAAGATTTTAACTTATTGTGTGGTAATGATGGAATAGCTTTATCTTATAATGCTCACTCGGGAGTAGGATGCGTTTCTGTTGCCTCTAATATAGCACCTAGTTTGTGCAAAAAATTACAGGATAATTGTCATGCTGGTAATTATAAAGAAGCTCTGCGAATAGAGCAGCAATTACTACCCTTATATAAAGCATTATTTGCAGAAACAAATCCAATATCAGTGAAATATGCAGCGTGCAGATTAGGGCTATGTTCTAATGAGTTAAGGCTTCCTTTAACTTCAGCGTTGAAAGTTACCGAGGAAAAAGTAAATAAAGCTATGGACTATGTCGGAATATAAGAAAATAATAGCACAAAATAAAAAAGCATATTTCAATTACTTTATTGAAGAAAAAATTGAAGCTGGCATAATATTAACCGGGAGTGAAGTTAAATCGCTGCGTCAAGGAAAAGCTAGTATAGAAGATAGTCATGCAGAAAATTCGGCAAATGAAGTGTTTTTATATAATTGCCATATTGCGGAATATGACAAAGCTAACAGATTTAATCATTCGACTAGAAGGACACGTAAGTTGCTTCTTAATTCTAGTGAAATAAAGAAAATAATTGGTAAAATTCGCCTAAAAGGCTACACTCTTGTGGCTCTTTCTTTATATTTCAATAAAAAAAATAAAGTAAAAGTTGAGTTAGGCATAGCAAAAGGTAAAAAATTACATGATAAAAGACAGTCTATTAAAGAACAAGATTGGAAGAGGGATCAGGGGCGGATTATGCGTGCGAAGTAGGGTGAAAATAATACATCGTATGTTTACAAATGGCAAGATGTAAGAAAAGTTTTTGAGAATATCAAAATTTATTACCCAGTTCTTTGGGAGACTTACCAAAAACTAGCACAGTACCTTGGCTTCTTAGAGGCTAAAGCACCCATTATACTTCCATATAAACAAATAGGTAAAGTTAATGACAATAACTCCTGACTACATAATTGAAAGAAAGCAAAATAAATTAAAATTAAGGTTGTGGAAGTTAGCAACAATTTTAATGTTTATAGTTTTAATTGTTGTGATGATTAAGAAATTTAATTTGACAAGTTCTGAATATGCAACTACTAATAGTAACTATATAGCTACAGTTTCAATAGAAGAGATAATTTTTGAGGATACAAAACGTGATAAAAGATTGGAGAAAATCATTGATGATGATAAGATTAATGCTCTAATTGTCAATGTCAATTCTCCTGGTGGAACTGTGGTTGGATCAGAGAAAATTTACAATATACTCAGAAAAATATCAGCAAAAAAACCGGTAGTGATTGTTATGGGTACATTGGCAGCGAGTGGAGGATATTTGATATCGTTAGGGGGGGATTACATAATTAGTCATAATGGAACGATTACTGGCTCAATTGGTGTGATTTTCCAAACTCTAGAAGTCACAGATTTAGCAAAGACACTAGGTATTACCTTCAATAATTTTAAATCAGGGGAATTAAAAGCCGCTCCTAATCCTACTGAGAAAGTTACAGAAGCTGTTCGTCAGGCTATAATGTCTAATGTACAGGATACTTATGATTATTTTATTGAACTCGTTGCTTTAAGAAGGGGATTAGCGATTGAAGAAGTTAAGAAAATAGCTGATGGTCGGATATATTCTGGTCGCCAAGCTTTGAAACTAAAACTTGTTGATGCTGTGGGTTCTGAGGATGATGCGATTAAATGGTTACAGGAAGTCAAAAAAATTGATAAAGATTTGAAGGTAAAAGAATTTAAAATAAAACCGAAATCAAAATTTCTTGAAATTATTATGGAGGATTTTGATAGTGTTTTACCAAGTTTTTTTAAAAATAAATTTCAAGGGATAAAGGCAGTTTTTTAATTTATGGCAAGAAAGTCTGATTTAGTGGATAAAATATCTAAGGAACTTAATTATCTTTCTAAGGAAGATATAAAAGATTCTATAGATTTGGTATTTGATTATTTACAGTCTAGCCTCGCTGAGCAAAATCGTATTGAAATTAGGGGCTTCGGTAGCTTCTCAATTAGGGAGCGGAAATTTCCCAATAGTGAGCAGTCATATAAAACTGTCTATTATCGTGGACATCGCTAGACTTTTGGAAAAGGGAAGGAATAATTATATACTTTAGCCTCAGTTTGATGTAATAAACATAGTAGGCTCAAGTAATCATCGCCATTAGGGAGGATGTTAGTGGCATTATGTCATCCCGCGAAGGCAGGGATCTAAAACTATGTAACATAACCTCAGTTCGATGTAACAAGTTAATACTAGACCTAGTATCATCTTTATTGTGGGGGATGTCACCCACAACTGTCGAAAGTTAGAAGAGGAAGGGGTTTTAAATAGGGTAACGTCATTGCGAGAAAGACCGTAGGTCGACGAAGCAATCCAAAAGAGTAACCATAAGTGGATTGCTTCGTCGGCTTACGCCTTCTCGCAATGACAGCGTTTATAAGCCCACAACTTCTAAACTGCCATTATGACTTCTAAAACCGCTTCCTCTTCTAACTTTCGACAGTTGTGGATGTCACCCCTGCGTAGGCAGGGGTCTAAAGAAGTAGCAAGGATTAAGTGCTTAAACATTTTTAGATACCTGCCTTCGCAGGGATGACATCGAGCGTGCAGAGAATAATAATTATTCTTACATCGAACTGAGGTTACTTCCTAGCCTTTGCTGATTTACCAGTATAAACTATATTTTGGTAATTAAGTTTGATAGCGGTAAATAAAGCTGCGTGATCGTTTCCTACATTAACAATAATTTTTACAATTTGGGGAAATTCTTCAATTAGTTTTTTAAAAATATAATCCCACACTAGCATACCGTAATATCTCGTGCTACCACTTTTGTTAGTTAAAATAACCGGCTCATGGAATTTGGATAAGAACTCTCGTGCATCGCTTAAGTTTTCTATTGTGTAAGTTATTGGATTTGGCATATTTTTTGACTTTTTACTTACTCAAATTAGTAAATCAAACCTCAGTTCGATGTAACAAGTTAATGACCCAGTATCATCTCTATTGTGTGGGATGTCACCCCTGCGTAGGCAGGGGTCTAAAGAAGTAGCAAGGATTAAGTGCTTAAACATTTTTAGATACCTGCCTTCGCAGGGATGACATCGAGCGTGCAGAGAATAATAATTATTCTTACATCGATAGTTGAGGTTAAATTAAAATCAAAAGCTCTTTTGAATCTAAACATATACTGCTATAATTTCAAGAGTGGGTAGACGATAGTATAACTTCAAGAAGAGCTAGCAGCAAAGTCGAGCTAACTGTGCGTTGATATCTTTAGGGTACGATGACCTTAATTCTTGGAGTTCTACCTGAGTATATACTCAAATCTAATTCAAACAACTAATATATCCATGACTTTAGAAGAATTTCGCCATAAATATAATTATGATCAATCAACAAAGATGATGCAACAATATTTAGACATCAAATTTGCTAATCTTGATTGTCTTCTATTGTTTAGGATGGGTGATTTTTATGAAATGTTTTTTGAGGATGCAATTCTTGCCAGCCAAGTTTTAGGTATTGCTCTTACCAAAAGAGGGTCTAATGGAGACTCTGAGATTGCTATGTGTGGTGTCCCTCATCATGCTCTTGAGAGCTATTTAAATAAATTAATTGAAGAAAATTACAAAGTTGCTATTTGTGATCAATTAGAGACGCCGGAAGAGGCAAAGAAACGCGGTGGCTATAAAGCTGTAGTAAATAGGGATGTAACGCGTATTATCACCCCAGGTACTATTACCGAGGAATCTTTAATTTCGTCATGCGAACCTAATTATTTGGCAAGCTTAGTTTTGCTAAAAAACAGGGCGTCAATTTGTTATGTTGATCTTTCTACTTCAGAAATTTCAGTTATAGAAATTCCGCAGGATGAGATTCTAAATGAACTATCACGTCTTAAGCCTAAAGAGATTTTACTTAGCGAAAATTTACAGGGAGAGCAATTAGCTAGTAGTATTCAGCACCAATTACATTTCCGTGTCTCGTATCAAGTTGATAGTTTTTTTGCTCCTAAAAAATGTCATAAAATTATTTTAGATTTTTACAAAATCAATGATCTAAAAGGCATAGGGGAAATATCTGAATGTCAAATAAGTAGTATTGGTAGTATCTTAGAGTATTTATCTTTAACGCAAAAGCAAAATATACCTTCGCTACCTTTGCCCTTGTTGGTCAATTACCATAATTTTATGATTATTGATTCAGCGACTCGGCGAAATTTGGAAATTACTAATAATTTATTAGGAAAAACCAAGGGTAGTATGCTGGCCACTATTGATCACACAGTTACTAAGGCTGGTAGTCGTTTACTATATCACTTTTTATCTACACCACTAATAGATATTGATGAAATAAATTATCGACAAAATATCACAGAATTTTTTTATTCAAATATTGAACTAGTAGGAAATATTAAAAAGCTACTAAAAAAAACAGGAGATTTAGAACGTTGCTTGGCTAGAATTACCATGAATCGTGGCTGCGGGCGAGATCTGCTAAATATTAAATATACGTTAAATGCTGCACTGGAAATAAAAGGAGAGTTTATTTCCCATTATGGGCTAAATTTACTAGATTATATAGAGAACTTAATTAAACCACTATCCGGAGATGAACAGTTATATTTCTTAATAGATCAAGCAATTAGAGAGGATGCACCTAATACTATCAATGAAGGCGGGATAATAAATCATCATTATCATCCTAAAATACAAGAATTATATGACTTAATTAACAATGGCAAAGCACATGTAGAAAAATTAAAAAATGTATATCGCCTTGATACTGGCATCGACACCCTAAAAATATCGCATAATAATGTCCTTGGGTTATTTATTGAAGTTACCCTAAGACACAGTGATAAGATGTACGAATCAAAATTTATTCACCGACAAACAACTTCTAATGCTAGTCGCTATACTACTATTGAATTACAAAAGTTAGAAAGCGATATGGTTAATAGCAGGAGTTTAGCGGTTAGTCTTGAACTAGAATTATATAATAAAATATGCCAGCAAGTTATTGATAAAGCTATATTCTTACGATTACTTAGCTGTTCCTTGAGTCAGCTTGATGTATTTTGTAATTTTGCTTATATTGCTGATGAATATAATTATGTCAAGCCTAGCTTAAGCAATGATTTGAGTTTTGAGATTATTGAAGGGCGTCACCCAGTCGTTGAGCAAAGTTTATCAAATGATAAAAAAAGCTTTATTCACAATAACTGTACTTTATCGGAAGCTAATAGAATTTGGTTAATTACTGGACCTAATATGTCAGGTAAAAGTACTTTTTTACGACAAAATGCCCTAATAGCTATATTAGCTCAAATTGGTAGTTTTGTGCCGGCTAAAAGTGCCAAAATAGGTATTGTAGACAAGATATTTAGTAGGATAGGGGCAGGGGACGATTTACAAGCAGGCCAATCGACTTTTATGGTGGAAATGCTTGAAACATCAGCTATTTTAGCACAATCTACTAAAAATTCTTTAGTCATATTAGATGAGGTTGGTCGTGGAACTTCCACCTATGATGGTGTATCAATTGCTTTCGCAGTGCTTGAATATATTCATGATAATCTCAAATGTAGGTGTTTATTTGCTACGCATTATCATGAATTAACCAGTATGAGTAACTTTTTACCAAGTCTGAAAAATTATACAGTTGCTATTGAGGAATTAGGAAAAGAAATATTATTTTTGCATAATATTATTGAAGGGGCGGCTGATAAATCTTATGGAATTCATGTAGCCTACTTAGCGGGGCTACCAAAATCTGTTATAATTAGGGCGAACGACATTTTAACAAAACTAGAAAAAACCGCAACGTACAAAAATAAGAATATATTAAATACCGAATCAAACAATTTAAGTTTATTTAACTTACCAGTAGAGAGCAAAAAAGAGATAAAATTCAATAAGTTAGAAGAAGAAATTAATAAAATCGATCCTGATCAGCTCTCCCCTAAACAAGCCTTAGAGTTGGTTTATAAATTAAAGGAACTAATTTTTTGAGTAATATAACCTCAAATATTGATGTAAGACATCTGTTTAATAGCATAGGGTGTCACCCCTGCGTAGGCAGGGGTCTAAAGAAGTAGCGAGCATTAGGTGCTTAAACATTTTTAGATCCCAGCTTTCGCTGGGATGACATATACGATGAAACGATGTCATTCCTGCTTCGGTGCGGAATCTAAAGAAATAGACAGGAAGGATGCTTTAGATATTCTAGATCCCTGCCTTCGCAGGGATGACATAAAGGGAAGCAGATGACATAATGGCGGTAACATCACCCCTAATGGCGATGATTACTTGAGCCTAATATTAACATCGATAGTTGAGGTTAATTAAAGGGCTTTAATTTTTAAATAGGGTTACCTTACATGATACTACCAGAGTTGCTAGAACCCAAACGTTCAGTAAATGGAAAAATTTGGCAACAGCGATCAGTAAACGAAGATGATGTTTCAGAACTTTGTCGTTCTTTAGGAATCAGTGATTTTCTAGCACGGGTTCTATTTCCCCGCTTAGAGAACTTGTCACAAGCTATAGATTTTTTATCACCTAAGCTCAAGAATTTACTGCCAGATCCTTTTCATTTACTTGATATGCAAAAAGCAGTAGATAGGACTATAGAAGCTATTATAAATAAACAGAAAATCTGTATATTTGCTGATTATGACGTTGACGGGGCTACATCTGCATCACTACTTAAGAATGTATTTAGAGATTTGGGGCAAGAAGCTGATATTTATGTTCCAGACCGAATTGCTGAAGGATATGGACCAACCCCAGCTGCTATGCAGAAAATTAAGGATAATGCTACTGAGCTACTCATTACTGTTGATTGTGGAGCAATGGCACATGAGGCTCTAAAATATGCATCGCAAGTAAAGCTTGATGTAATAGTTATCGATCATCACATTAGTAGTGATATATTGCCTGACGCTGTTGCTGTTGTTAACCCAAATCGTATCGATGAGACAAGTAGATATAAGTACCTAGCAGCTGTAGGAGTATCATTTTTATTTGCTACCGCCTTATTATCCGAGTTAAAAAAACAAAATTTCTTTGCCGATCGTCATTGCGAGGAGCAGCTTCGCTACGACGAAGCAATCAAGAAAAATGGTGATAAAAGAAAGTATTTGGATTGCTTCGTCGCTGCTGAAGCATCTCCTCGCAATGACGCCAGTTTGCTACGGACTCTACCAAATTTAATGCAATATTTAGACTTAGTCGCACTTGGAACAGTATGCGATGTAATGAAGCTTATTCACTTAAATCGTGCTTTTGTTGCTCAAGGATTAAAAATCCTTGGTCAAAGAAAAAATTTAGGTATGAAGACTTTATGTGATGTTGCTGGTTTAAATGAAAAACCAAACTGTTATCATTTGGGATTTGTGTTGGGACCTAGGATCAATGCCGGTGGAAGAGTTGGTAAATCATCCTTGGGTGCTAGTCTTTTATCTACCGAGTGTGCAATAGAAGCAAATCTACTTGCACAGGAGTTGGAGAAACATAATAATGAGCGAAAAGTAATAGAGCTGATAATGATAGAGGAAGCTACTCAAATAGCTTTAACCCAAGAAAATGATAGTTCATTATTTATAGTTGGTAAAGGGTGGCATCCGGGTGTTATCGGCATTGTCGCTGGCAGATTAAAGGAAAAATTTAATAAACCAGTTGCAGTTATAGCTTTAAATGATGCAATCGGTAAGGCTTCTTGCCGTTCTATCAAAAATATTGATTTTGGTAGTAAAATTATCAATGCCAAGACTAAAGATTTAATCATAGCTGGCGGAGGACATGCCATGGCAGCTGGATTTACAGTATTGGAAGAGAAATTACAAGAGTTACAAGAATTCTTAAATCACGCCTTTAAGATTGATATTAGTAATCAAAATGACATTGCCTATGAAGAATATGATGCGGAACTTACTACAAGTAGTGTAAATTTGCCGCTAATGGATGAGCTGAGTAAACTCGAACCATTTGGTCAAGGAAATCATGAGCCAATATTTAAATTCTCTAATCTTTTTGTGTTAAAAGCTGACATAGTCGGTGGTAAACATATAAGATGTTTGCTTGCTCCTTCTAAGGAAGCTTTTGGTTCTAAAGCACTTCATGCTATTGCGTTTAATAGTGTATCTAGTCCTATAGAAAATATTTTACTTAATATTAAGTCACATAATATTTCTGTAATTGGTTCATTAAAAATGAATAGCTGGAAAGAATCTATTACTATTCAATTACAAATAAAGGACTTGATAATATAATATTTGTTAGCTATTTTGTTATAATTACAAGTTTTTTATCAGCTCCAAGTATAATGTAAATTCCCCATGTCAAAATCTAAACAAGTTAAAACAAATAGCCATGTTCCCATTGAGAAAACTGGTGATTTAGCTGTAGTTCAAGAGCATTATCAAGATTACCCCTATCCTTATAGAGATCCTGAAGATGAAACAAAAAGATTGCTGGTAATTAGCGGTGAATTTTTGGGTGAGTTAAATCATTATTTATATAAAGGTAAAGAGGATTTTAATTCAGGTTTTCGGGTGCTAATTGCCGGTGGTGGTACTGGTGATTCTGCTATATATATGGCAGAGCAACTAAAAGATAAAAATGCTGAAGTGGTGTATTTAGATTTTAGCAAGCCTAGCATGGAAATTGCCCAAAAACGTGCTGAAAAACGTGGTCTTACCAATATTAAATGGGTATATGATTCTATTTTAAATATTCCAAAGCTTAATTTAGGTAAGTTTGATTATATTAATTGTATAGGAGTATTGCACCATTTAAAAAACCCTCCCAATGGTTTAAAGATCTTAAAGGATTCTCTCTCTGATCAGGGAGCAATTAACATAATGGTTTATGCTAAATATGGTCGTACTGGATTATATCAGGTACAAGATATCATGAAAATGGTAAACCAGGGTGTTAGCAATAGGATAGAAGAAATAATGAATACCAAGTCTGTTATGGCTGGTTTCCCTGCAACTAGTTGGTATATACGTGGACAAGAACTGCTAAGTGACCATGTTGTTTTCGGTGATGTAGGTTTATATGACATGTTTTTGCATAAACAGGATAGGGCTTATTCTATTCCCGAATTATACGAATTTATTCATAATGCAGCTTTAAATTTTGTAGAATTTTCTGATGTTAGCGAAAAATTAGCTCTAAGGATCGAAAATTATATTAGTGATTTTTCTCTTCTGCAGAAAATTAAGAGGATGGATATCATAACACAGCAAGCAATTTGTGAATTAATTGTTGGAAATATTATTAAACACAGTTTTTTTGTTTCTAATCAAAAAGATACTATTGCTAGTCTTGATAATTTGGATAATATACCATATTTTTATGGTATTACTGGGGCTATTTCTAAACAAATTTATGATCATATAGAAACTAATGCTTTAGTAGCTGGCAATATTGTTAACTTTACATTAAATAATTCATTATTAAAGGATATCAATATTACTATACCAATTTCTAATTATACCAAATGTGTTTTTAAACAAATGATAGATGGTAGTAAAAGTTTACAGGAAATCTTTGATTTAATCAGAGAAGATTTACAACAAGAAATTAGTAATGAAACCTTGTTATTGGAAGTAAAGAATATATTCGCCCCATTTTTTACTACGGGAATTATGTTGCTTCATGACAAATCAGTAAAACTTTTTTAAGTATATTGTAACTAACTTCAAGAGCTGTAAAAACAGCTCTTGAAGCGGTAGTATTGTAGTTATTCTGTAGGATGTTCGGCTTCTCCTGCTAGTGGTAGTGTGGCTTCAGGTGTATTAAGACTAGCTACCTCTGTAGTAGTAAAGTTGCCAACATTTTGGTTGTTAACATTTAAATCATTACCCTCTGCCCTATCGTTAGTATTCAAATTATTACCACCGTTGTTTCTGAAATTCATAAGGGCGGTTTTTAAAGCTGCTGCATAGTCGGGATGCAAACAATTCCGGTTTATTATGCTTTGAATAGTTCTTGCATCATTATCATTATTTATCATATATAATCCTCTATTAATTTTGAAATATAAAGAGAATTGTAACTATTTGTAAAAAGAATATCAACTGTTAATTAGGAAATGAATTAATAAATTCTTTATTCTAACCAGCTATACGTTTTTTAGTAGCTTTTCCGTAGTTTTTTGGTGTAACTATGGGAGTAGCTTTGCCATCTATGACATCTTTTGAAATATGTACATGCATTTTTTTCAGATTGGTAACATTATACATGCTGTCAAGTAGCAGTGTCTCAATTATCGATCTAAGCCCCCTAGCTCCGGTTTTTCGTGCCAGTGCTTTCTCGGCTATTCCTTCTAAAGCATCATGATCAATTGATAGTTCAACATCGTCTAGCTCAAATAGTTTATGATATTGCTTGATAACAGCATTTTTTGGTTGAGTTAAAATTGCCACCAAAGATGCTTTATCTAGATCATCTAAAGTTGCTATTACTGGAAGCCTACCGATGAATTCTGGAATTAACCCAAACTTTACTATATCTTCAATTTCTAATGACTTGAGTATTTCACTGTGGTTTTTTTCTTGTTTTGATTGGACATTTGCTGCAAAACCAATCGAACTTTGAGCAGTACGGGCATTAATGATATTATCTATCCCCATGAAAGCTCCACCGCATATGAACAAAATATTGGAAGTATCTACTTGAACAAAATCTTGCTGCGGGTGTTTTCTGCCACCTTGGGGGGGAACAGAAGCAATAGTTCCTTCCATGATTTTAAGTAATGCTTGTTGGACTCCTTCTCCCGATACATCTCTTGTTATGGAAGGGTTTTCAGATTTTCTAGCTATTTTATCTACTTCATCTATATAAACAATGCCTCGTTGGGCTTTAGCTATATTAAAGTCTGCTGCTTGTAATAATCTTAGCAAGATATTTTCAACGTCTTCACCAACATAGCCAGCTTCGGTTAAAGAAGTGGCGTCTGCCATAGTGAAAGGTACATCAAGAATTTTTGCTAAGGTTTGTGCCAAAAGGGTTTTACCAGAGCCAGTAGATCCAATAATTAGGATATTTGATTTATTTAATTCGACATCATTATTACCTGACTCGATATATTCTAATCGTTTATAATGATTATATACCGCAACTGATAAGACTTTTTTTGCTTGATCCTGACCAATTACGTAATCATTAAGAGTAGAAAAAATTCTTTGTGGTGTTGGAATTGAAGAGGCAACTTGTTTAAGAGTTACTTTAGTCTCTTCTTTTATAATATCACGGCAAAGTTCAATACATTCATTACAAATAAATACTGTTGGTCCAGCAATTAATTTTATTACTTCATATTGATTTTTACCACAAAAAGAACAGTTTAATTCTTTTTTTTCAACTTCCCCTGACATGATTCCACTTTTTTAATTTATGAGTTTAATATAGCTTATATAACCTCAATTCGATGTAAGACATCGATTTAATAGTCTCTCTCCCCTTACCCATCCACTTAATATCATTCGAGCTGTGGCGGGAATCTAGACCCCCTACCTTCGCAGGGATGACACCTAGGCTATTAAATTAATGTTTTATATCAAACTCAGATTACTTATATACATCTAATTAATATAGATAAATTATTTAGGTAAGTCTAATATATTTTCAAGGCAATACTTCTATAATGGGAAACGTGATTTTCTTTAAGTTCATAGTAATCTAGTTTTGCAATATCTTCATTAACAGACTAAGTTCCTCACGAAATTCTGCATCAATTTCACATAATTCTTCTACTTTTTTGATGGCATGCATTATTGTAGTATGATCTTTCTTACCAAATTTCTTACCGATATCAGTAAGGCTTTTTGGGGTTAATGTTTTACTTAAATACATAGCTACTTGCCTTGGTCTAGCTATTGAGCGAATACGTCTAGGAGAAGACATATCAGAAAATTTAATATTATAACGATCAGCTACTTTTCTTTGAATATCTTCAATTGTTATAATTCTTTCATTGGAACGTAGTAAGTCACGTAAGATATTTTGGGTATTTTCTAAAGTTATTTCCCTACCAACTAAAGTTGAATGAGCGATAACTTTATTAAGAGCCCCCTCTAACTCTCTGACATTTGACGTTATTTTTGATGCCAAGAATTCTACAACATTTTTAGGTATGTGAATATTCATCTGTTCAAGCTTAGATTCTAAGATACCCAATCTTAGTTCATAAGTAGTACTGTGAACATCTGCAACCAATCCCCAACCAAGCCTAGACTTAATCCGATCTTCAATATTATCTAAATCCGACGGTGAACGGTCACATGATATAACCATTTGACGATTATTATCAATCAAAGCATTGAAAGTATGGAAAAACTCTTCTTGAGTACTATCTTTACCGGATATAAATTGAATATCATCGATCATTAGCACGTCAACTGAACGAAACTCTTCTTTAAAGGACATAACATCTTTATTACGAAGTGCTTTGATGAATTGATACATAAACTTTTCTGCCGACATGTAAATTACTTTGCGAGTCGGGTTATTATGTCTTATATACCAAGCAATAGCATGCATTAAGTGTGTCTTACCAAGGCCAACACCCCCATACAAAAATAAGGGGTTAGATTCAGCTACGGCACTTTCTGATTCAGCAACTGCTCTAGAGGCTGCATATGCTAACTCATTTGGTCCACCAACTACAAAATTTTCAAAAGTAAATCGTAAGTCTAATGCTGAAAAAATGCCTTCGGAATTGATATCCATTCCTTCTTTTATTGATGGAATTTTTGCTAAATATTCAGGTATATTTGGATTTTGTTCTAGTAATTCTTTAGTAACTATCTCAATTGATTTAATATCTTTGTCATAGGACTGCCAAGATTGCAATATAGCACGTGCATATCTTGATTTTATCCAATCTCGGATAAAATTTGTTGGTGTAGAAAGTATAACAGTAGTAGTAGAAGCTTCTAGAAAGTTAATCTTACTGAACCAACTTTTATACAAAGACTCACCGTAATGTTTATTAAGATCAGAACAAACATGCTGCCAAATATCTCTATAATGAGCTACTTCCTTTCCTACAGTCAATTGATTTTGGTTAGTATTCACAGAACTTGCCATGGTAAATTATTTTGTTTCCAACCAGCTCCATTAGCTCCTCCTTCAAAACCATCAATGATGTTGTAGCAGTTTGTATAACCTAAACCACCAGCACACAAGGCCGCTTCATGAGATCGTGTACCTGAACGGCAAAGGAATAATACATTATTTTTATTACTGACTTTCGACATGAACTGGTTGTTAAATTCACGATTTAATGACATATCAGGCAATAAACGCCAGCTAAGAAAAAGTACTTGATCTTTATCAAGCTTTGGAATACCTATTTTCTGCCATTCTTCAGCAGTTCTAACATCAACAACAATGGTACACTCATCCATTTCTAGCAACTTATAAGCTTTTAAGGAAGATATATTTTTGATACTTATAGGCATCTGCATTTTTTTGAATATATTAAAATTTATTGAATAAGGACAAGATTTAGACTAATTAAATTTGAGTATATACTAGTTATATACAGTTTACATTTTATATTTTATATTTGGTAATTGTCAAACTATCTGAATCATATTATGATATTTTTTTGTAAGATTATCAATATGGACTATTTTAAAAAAGCATTCCTAGCTAAAAAATTACTACACCAAAGCAAAAATCGTGGTTGCAAAGAAACCGGGTTAATATTAGGTAAATTTGCTGAACAATTTCTTGCTAATATGGATATAGATAGTTTAACAGATTTTGCTTTAATACTTAATCAAAATGATATAGATATTTATGATTGGATTACCAATAAAACAACTCCTCCTGTTCATTTAAATTCAAAAGTGATGTTACAAATACTTAATATTAACCGCCTATAAGCTTAATAAACAATGATACAACAACCGCTGCCACTCAGTGCAAAAAGTTTTTTTGCTAACGAGTATTTCTCAAATAAACCAACCAAGAATATTTTACTTATTTTTGCCAGTGAAGATGATGCAATTAATAGCCATAAACAGTTATTATTTTTTGCACAAAGCATTAAGACTAGTAATATATTATATTTTCCTAGTTTTGATACTATACCATATGATCGCATTTCGCCGCAGTCTAACATTCTATCAGAAAGAGCTAATGCACTAAGTTATTTAGCAACTAATAATGAAAAAAAATTGGTAGTTACTAATGCTGTGAATTTACTGAGCAAATTACCACCTTCGGAATTCCTAGTTAAGTCTTTTCTGAAATTACATAATAAAATGAAGCTTTCAGCAGGCAAGCTCGCTGAGTTCCTAGTACATAATGGTTTTACAAGGAGTAGTAGTAGCATTGATAGTGGTGAATTTTCAGTAAGAGGAGAGATAGTAGATATAGTTTTGCCAGGGTATAAGGCCTATCGTATTAATTTTAGTTGGGATCACATAGAGTCAATAAGAGAATTTGATATTGATAGTCAAATTTCTACTAATAGCTGTACGGAGCTAATAATTAATTCTGCCAGTGAGGTAATATTAAATCTAGAAACAATAAAGAATTTTAGAGATAATTACCTAAAAGCTTTTGGTGTTAATTACGTGAATAGCCCTTTATATGAATCAGTAATTGAAGGAAAAAAATTTCAAGGGTATGAACATTTATCTCCTTTATTCTATAATTATTTCAGTAGCTTAATTAATTATTTAGATGATCCTATTATTATTTATGATAATTTGTCGTTACAATCAATTCTTGAGCAGGAGAATAATTATACAGATCTTTACAGATCCCGCATTGAGTCTAATAAAATTAAATTAAACACATTCTATCCTGCATTGCCTCCTGAGCAGATTTACTTTACCAGTCAGGAAATACAAACTTTATTAGAACAGGATAAGAATATTTTAATTAGTCCTGAAGATTCATCTTATGCATATTCATTAGAAAAAATTATTGCAACTAGTTTTATTGAGGATAAGACAGTTTTTGATAAGCTATTTGAGATTATAGAGAACAATAATACTAAAATACCAATTATTTTTTGTCAGTCTAAAAGTAATTTGGAAAGACTGAAGAACTTGATAAATAGCTACTCTCGAGAATATATCGAGATAGACAATCTACAACAGGCAAAAATTGGTGTGATAAATCTTGCATATGTCCAGCTTAGTCAAGGATTTTATAGTGATAAATATTTGTTTATTGCAGCTCACGATATTTTAGGAAAAAGTGCGGTAAACGTTCGTCAGCAAGGTGCTAAACGTAAGCTTAAAAACATTCTAATGGAATTAGATAATTTAGGTGAAGGGGAGTTAGTTGTTCATAAGGATCATGGTATTGGTCAATTTCTTAATGTTGAAACACTAGATGTTAAAGGCAAAGCTCATGATTTCCTAAAAATTTTATATGAGAATAATGATAAATTATATATTCCTGTTGAAAATATAGAGCTAATTAAGAAATATGGTAGTAGTGAAGCACAGCTGGCCAAGTTAGGTAGCAGTAGCTGGCAAAGAAGTAAGGCTAAGCTCAAGAATCGTATTACAGAAATTGCCGAGCAATTATTAGCAATAGCCGCTAAGAGGAAATTAACTGTAACTAATCCAATAGAGTTTGATCATGAAGAATATGACAAATTCTGTCAGAGATTTAAATATACCGAAACTGAAGATCAGTTAAATGCTATAAATGATATTAGAAAAGATTTTGACTCAGGTCTTTTAATGGATAGATTAATTTGTGGTGATGTTGGTTTTGGAAAAACTGAAGTGGCCATAAGAGCAACTTTTATGGTAGCTAAATCAAACTGTGACCTCCCTCCTCAAGTAGCCATTGTCGTACCAACTACTATTCTAGGTAAGCAGCATTATTTAAGATTTCGTAAAAGATTTAAGGATTTAGGGCTAAATATAGTACTATTATCTAGCCTAGTTGCCAATAGTGAGGCTAAAATTATTAAAGAACAAATCAAAAATGGTACAGCTAATATAATAATTGGTACACATGCCTTGCTGAGTAAGAATATAGAATTTAGTAACCTCAGATTATTAATAATTGATGAAGAACAACATTTTGGTGTTGCTCAAAAGGAACATTTAAAGAAACTAAGAACTACAATGCATGTTCTATCTCTTTCGGCAACACCAATTCCTCGTACAATGCAGATGTCTATGGTAGGGTTGAAAGACCTTAGTATCATTGCAACACCACCGATTGATAGGCTAGAAGTTCGGACAACAGTTATGCCGTTTGATCCGGTGATTATTAGAGATGCTTTACTTAGAGAACGTTTCCGTGGTGGTAGAAATTTCTATGTAGTGCCTAGAATTAAGGACATCCCGGATATAGAGAAATACTTACAGGAGGTTGTACCTGAACTAAAATACAAAGTTGCTCATGGCCAAATGCCAGCTGCCAAAGTAGATGAGATTATGAGTGAATTTTGTGATGGTAAGTTTGATATACTCGTTTCTACCACAATAATTGAGTCAGGTATAGATATTGCCGAAGCTAATACAATGATTATTCATAAATCTGATATGCTTGGTTTGAGTCAGTTATATCAGCTCAGGGGTAGGATAGGACGAAGTAAAGTCAGAGGTTATGCCTATTTAACCTTAGCTAATTATAAGAAAATGACCGCACATTCAATAAAACGTCTAGAAATAATGCAGAGTAGCTGTACTCTTGGTTCTGGTTTTACCATTGCCAGCCATGATATGGATTTACGTGGTTTTGGCAATTTGGTAGGAGAAGAGCAGTCTGGACAGATTAAAGAAGTAGGAGTAGAACTTTATCAGGAGATGTTAGATGAACAAATAGCAATTCTTAAGGATGAAGTTATTGAGCAGCCAAAAGCTTTTGTTCCAATAATTAATTTGGGATTACCTGTTTTCATTTCCGATAACTATATTGCAGATTCTGCTCTTAAACTAAGTTTGTACAGAAGAGTTGGAAATTTAATTGATGATATAGATATTGAAAATTTTAAGGACGAAATGGTTGATCGTTTTGGTCCTATCCCATCAGAGTTTAATAATCTACTTAATATAGTAAAAATAAAGCATAAATGCAGTAAGCTTAATATTGAAAATTTAGATTCTGGTGATCGAGGATTTGTTTTAAAATTTTATAAAGAATCAGATATAGCTGATAAGATTAGAAATTTTGTTATAAAATATCCTCAGCAAACCAAAATAAAACCGGATACTAAGTTAGTATTTACCAAAACATTGGTAGGAAAGGATATTATAGAGGAAGCGAATAGTCTGTTGGAGCAATTATTGGTGGCATAATACCATATAGGATGTCATTATGTCATATATGGACGAGTAAGTAAGTCAAAATGATACGGGTGTAAAGATTCACAATAAAACGGACAATTACCTTGTTACAAAACCCGGACATTTTAGAATGTTATTGACATTAACTTTTTTTAACTTGATAATAATTATATATTATGATAGTTTCACTGGTAATGGATCAAAACTCAAAATATATGACACCTAATATAAATTTAAGTTCAAGGATTTTCCCTTTTAATTATTCAGAATATTATCTTATTTTATTTACCTTTTTCCTAATCATCACCCTCTACGTTTCGGTTATTGTGGTCGGCACGACCATATAAATTTTTCTCTTATATATTTCCATTTTTTTCACACTTTACATAAATAAATTTTTACATACTTTACATAAATAAAGGATACAATTTATGCAGCGACATCTCTTAATATATGGCTTTTCAATATTTTCAATGTTTTTTGGATCAGGTAATCTAGTATTCCCATTACAAATAGGTGTAGAAGTTGGTAATCACTGGTTTATAGGTTTCATTGGATTATTTTTAACAGGAATAATTTTACCCTTTTTAGGACTATTTGTTATAAAGCTGCACAAAGGAAATTATAATGATTTTTTTGCAGAAGCTGGAACCTTATCTCGCTTGTTTCTTCCATTATTTACCTTATCTCTTTTAGGTTCTTTTGGAGTTGTACCCCGGTGCATTACTGTTGCATATGGCGGGATAGAATATATTTTTCCAGGACTTTCATTAATAATTTTTAGCTTTTTATTTTGTACAGTTTGTTTTGTTGTTTGCCTCAATGATCGTTATATGATTTCAATTTTAGGTAAATGGTTAACTCCTCTATTATTGCTCTCTCTAACTTTTCTAATTATCCTTGGTGTAATTAACGCTCCTGAAATTACAACTGAAAATCCCACTCTAAGACTGAAAGAGACTTTTTTAACTGGATTTCTACAAGGTTATGAAACAATGGATTTATTTGCTGCTTTCTTTTTTTCGTCATTAGTGTTTAAACAAATCCAATCTTTTATGGGAGAATCAGTAAATCACAAAGATATTATCAAATTTGCTCTGAAACCTAGTATTATAGGGGCAGCTTTACTATCAGTTGTCTATTTAGGTTTTGTTTACTTAGGATCTAAATATGGTCATTTATTACAAAATACAACAGCTGAATTGTTTTTTCCAACTATTATTTCACATTTGCTTGGGTCAAAAGCAGCACTGATTATAGGAGTTATAGTTATTTTATCTTGTCTTACAACGGCTGTAGCTTTAAATAATATATATGCACATTATATATGTTCTTCACTTAAAGTAAAAGAAAAAAGCTTTCCTGTTATTCTTTTGATTGTAACTATTATATCTTTTGCTGTATCATTAGTTGATTTCAAAGGAATAACTGGTTTCTTAGCACCTCTACTTGAAATTTCATATCCAAGTTTAATTGCTCTTACTTTTTTATCAATATTTTTAAAAGAGCATAGGCTATTAAAAGCAATATTATTTTATGGAATTATGATCGTAGTTCTATTGTATAAGTTTTTATACAGCTAATCCGGTTAGCATTACCCCGTCTATTAGCTAGGAGCTACAGACGAAGCAATCCATAAAAGTGATTAGAAATGGATTGCCACGACCACTATATGGTCTCGCTAATAGACTCTTGTACTTTTCTGCAATTTTTAAATTGCCATGGGGGTTATGTGTAAGGTGAGTTAGTAATAAACTAACAGGATTTAAGATGGCGCTATTAAAGTTTACTTTGCTCATTGAGAAGGAACTTATTAAAGATATTGTACTTTTTTATGGCGGTAATCCAAACTTGGTGGAACTGAAAATATGATCCCATTCGAACTTTCGACAGTTGTGGATGTCACCCCTGCGTAGGCAGGGGTCTAAAGAAGTAGCGAGGATTAGGTGCTTAAACATTTTTAGATCCCAGCTTTCGCTGGGATGACATCGTTTTGACGTTAGTACTACAACTGTAGTACTAGGTTAACTAGGAATTAAAATTAGGAAAGTGAGTAAAATTAAAAAGCAATATATATGTACAAATTGTGGTAATAGTACATCAAAATGGGCAGGACAATGTTTTGATTGTGGCTTATGGGGAGCGATTGAGGAAGAGGTAATTAGTCAAGTACAAGTTAGGTTAGGCAATAAACAACAAATACAAAAACTTGATGGTGTTGTTGTGGAATCATTACGTACTCCTACGCCTATAAATGAATTAAATAGGGTGTTGGGTGGCGGGTTGGTTTCCTCTTCGGCAATTTTAATTGGTGGTGATCCTGGCATTGGTAAATCAACTTTATTATTACACTTAGTGGCAAGTTCTTTTTGTGATAAAATTAGAATGAATTGCTTATATGTAACTGGTGAGGAATCCATTGACCAAATAAAGCTAAGAGCCTTAAGATTAGGCCTTAATAATGAAACAACATCTATCTTAGCTGCCACTAATATCGAAGATATTATCTCAACTATTGATGCTGATAAGAACAATATTGATTTGGTAGTAATCGATTCAATTCAGACAATGGTAACTCGCACACTATCATCACCACCTGGTACTATTTCGCAGATTCGGGCCTGTGCTAATGAATTGGTTAGCTATGCTAAGCAAAATAATATTATTATTTTACTGAGCTGTCATGTGACAAAAGATGGGCAATTAGCTGGTCCTAAGTTACTCGAACATCTTGTTGATACCGTACTATATTTTGAAGGTGATCATAATAGTCATTTTCGTATTTTGCGTTCTATTAAAAATCGATTTGGTGGAATAGGGGAAATCGGTGTTTTTGAGATGACTGCTAGTGGTCTTATGGAAGTCTCTAGCCCTTCCGAGCTATTTCTGATGAAAAGGGATAAAAATGTTAGCGGAACAACGGTATTTGCTGGAATTGAAGGGTCTAGACCGTTATTAATTGAGATTCAGGCATTAATTGCTCCCTCCAATATGCCAATGCCAAGACGTTCGGTTGTAGGATGGGATTTAAATAGATTATCAATGATAATAGCTGTACTTAATGTACGGTTTGGTCTTAACTTAACTTCTAAGGAAGTATATTTAACTGTTGCTGGTGGGCTTAAAATTTCAGAACCAGCTTCAGACTTAGCTGTTGCAGCTGCTTTAATTTCTGCAGCAAATAATAAAGCTGTGCCAAAACATAGTGTTTTTTTTGGAGAAATTGGTTTATCTGGTGAAATAAGAAAAGTCAATGCAGCAGAAATGAGAATAAAAGAAGCAACGAAATTAGGATTCAATAAATTAATTTGCTCCAAACTTGAAAAGTTAAGTAATAACCTAATTTGCCCAATTAGTAATATAAAAGAATTGAAAGAGTTGATATAGTTAAAATAGAGATACTGTATATGGTTAATTTAGATAATATAACCTTAGTTTGATGTAAGACATCGTTTTGACGTTAGTACTACAACTGTAGTTAATTGGGTTGATTTGGTTTTTCTCTCACTATTTCAAATAAGTTATGCATAATATTTACCTACAAAAATTAAAATTACTAAATTATCGTAATTTTCAGAATTTAGATATTAGTGCTGGTAATAATCCTGTTATACTAATAGGGGGGAATGGTAGTGGAAAAACTAACATTCTAGAATCAATATCACTATTTTCACCTGGTAAAGGTTTGAGATCAGCCAAATTAGATGATATTTGTCAAAGGGGAGAAGATCATTGCTTAGCTTATGCATTATTACACAGTAAACTTGGCTTAGTTGAAATTTCAACGAATTTAAAGCGTGAATCTAATAGACGTTTTACGGAATTTAACGGTGTTAAAATACAAAATAATGAACTAAGTAAGTTCTCTGCTATGATTTGGCTTACACCCCAAATGGAAGGTATTTTTTCTTCCGGTATTAGCGATAGGCGTAAATTTTTTGACAGGATTGTTTATAACTTTAATCCATCGCATGCAGGAATAGTTAGTAAATACGAATATTACATGTATGAACGTAGCAAAATACTAGCACAAGACCAAGTGGATACAAATTGGCTAAGAGTGGTTGAAGAAAAAATGGCGGAATTATCAATTGAGATCGCTATTAATAGGCTAAAAATTTTAGAACATATGCAAAAAGCTATCAATGATTTGGATAATGATTTTCCTAAAGCTATTTTATCGATTAATGGGGTTATAGAAGATATAATATTAAGAAATTCTGAAATAGATATTGATTTTATAAAAAATGAGTTAATGGTGTCTCGTGTTCGTGATAAGATATCTAATAGAACTAATTTTGGAGTGCATAAAAGTGATTTTGTAGTTATTCATAAAGAAAAAAATGCCTTAGTTAAATACTGTTCCACCGGTGAACAGAAGGCTATGCTCATTGCCATAATACTTGCCCAAGTTAATTATTCTATTAAAGAAAACATTGCTATGCCTATTTTACTGTTAGATGAGGTTTTTGTACATCTTGATAACAAAAGAAGGCAGTACTTAATTGATTTCTTTCTAGGGTTAGGATTACAGCTATGGGTGACTGCAACTGACTTAAATGGCATAGAATCTTTAACAAAAAAAGCAGAATTAATAAAATTATAGGATGAAATTTCTCTTACTTTAATATTTAACAATCAGGTGAAGAACCGCTTCAAACCTGATTGTTTCTATATGTATCCCGCAAGTTCGATGTAACAAGTTAACCTCAAATATTGATGTAATAAATTAATAGTAAGCTCAAGTAATCATCCCTATTAGGGGTGATGTCACCGCCATTATGTCATCCCAGCGAAAGCTGGGATATAGAAAAATAGACCGAGAGGGTTTGTTAAATTTCTTTAGACCCCTGCCTACGCAGGGGCATAGTACCCTACATTTTTCTATAATCGTCATCGCGAGGCATCTTTAGATGCTGTGGCGATCTAGGTAAACAGCGAAGCTGTTTTGTCTAGTACGCTTCGCGTATCCTGGATTGCCGCGTCGCCGCTTTCAGCGACTCCTCGCAATGACTATCAGCAGCCATTTTAATAGTGGTTATATAAAAAATGTAGGGTACTATGATGCAGGGGTGACATCCGAAGGGGTAGGGATGACACCCTAGGCTATTAAACCGATGTCTTATATACTTGGTGAACTTCAAGAATTGGCGTCGTCGTGTCTAAAGATCTCCGCTGCTCACGTACTAATGTACGCTCCGCTGCTTGACTTTGACACTCCTAGCTCTTCTTGAGTTTGACCTTCGTCTACCAACTATTCATTTACGAGCAGTATACCATTTCCCATTATTAACTACGCTAATACTACAGTTGTAGTTACTACCCAGAGCTGTCATTCCCGCGTAGGCGGGAATCTAAAAAAATAGCCTAAAAGACTATTAAACATTATTAGATCCCAGCTTTCGCTGGGATGACATAGTTTTGACATTAGTATTACAACTGTAGTGCTAAATAGCGTAGTTAATAATGGGAAATGGTATTACATCAATACTTGAGGTAAGTTACATCGAACTTCCGGTTAATTTTAAGGCAATGCCTTAAAACTTGATCACGGCGTTCTAATATAGCATTAAGGTAAGAATTATTTAAAAAATCAGAACCTTTTGCTGCTATAAAAATCTTTCTAAGAAGAGGTAAGTCTAATTTTTTTATAGCTTTTATAGTGTCGTCATAACATTGTGTCGGATAAGATATTATAAAACTCTTATCAAATGCATGATACTGACGCCATAGGCTGTTTTGATAAATAACAAACCGAAAAGGTTGGTTATAAGACTGAAAATTTTTGTAAAAGCTATTAGGTATTTGTTTTTTAAATCTTTGTTTTAGATTTTCTTCATTAGGGAGATCAATAACCTCTGCTTTATCAAAAGGAAATGGTTTATCATAATCATTGGTATTTAATTTATCACTATACAGTACTCTAACAAAAGGAAGTTCACCAAGCTTAACATATTGGCGATTACGAATGCCTGAATTATCTATTGCAATAAAATATGTTTTATTAGTATCTTTAAATATTAATAAATTATGTGGTCCAGAGTCCCACTGCCCAAAAACAAAGTAAAAAATGCGTAGGTTCATTTGATCTTCTATGGAAACCTCTTGAAGAGCTTTTTCATACTTTTCAGGTACTAAAGGATCAATTTTAGTATCAATGTAAAGTTGTAAGGATCCTGTCATTCCATTAATTTTACGCATTACTGTTGGAGGAATATGAGGGAAACCTAAAATTAGAGAAGCTTGATACGCTGCTACTTCAGCTTGTGCATCTCCTAAATCATCTACAGGTAATTTTTTAAAAACAGCTTTTACCTGATCATCTAAAGTAACTAAAAAAACTTCTCCATTGAATTCCACTTTTTTACCTTTCTCCGTGAGAAATTTTCTCATAGGTTCTATATGGTGTACTTTAGATGTTTTAAGCAATTTTGAGATTTCAACTTTTTTCCATGTTTTTGGATGGTTAAATGGGCTGGCATATACAAAATGTATAGTTAATAAGGATGGTAGAATCACATAGAAGGAGACTAAGAGTATTCTAGAAATTTGCATATAATTTTATTATTAGTTGATATTTTTTAATTCAAAATCTTTTTCTATTTTGTAGAGCTTCCTTGGCTATATCGAAGTCGCTAAATGGTAGTTTTTTATTACCGATTATTTGATAATTTTCGTGACCTTTGCCGGCAATCAGCAAGATATCATCTTCTTGTAAATTATTTATTGTTTCAGTAATTGCAATTTTTCTATTATTTATTTCTATATATCTATTAGTGATAGCTATAATACCTTGTATAATTTGCTGCCGTATGAATTTTGGGTCTTCATCCCTCGGATTATCGTCAGTGATAATAACTCTATCTGCAATTTGTGCAGCAACTTGCCCCATTAATGGTCTTTTACCACTATCTCTATTACCCCCACAGCCAAAAATTACTTTTAATGACCCCCTATTTGAGTATATTTCTGATTTTATTTTTTTTAGTTCTAGCAAGCTTTTTTCTAAGGCATCTGGAGTGTGAGCGTAGTCAATAAAAATATTGCTATTAGCTACTCTCTCTAAACGTCCTTTAACTGCTTTAATTTGTGGTAATTTCGATATGACTTGTTCAAAAGGAAAGCCAGTCAAATGCACCATCATAACGGCAATCAGCAAATTGGTTGCTTGAAAACTACCAACTATATCGGTAGTAAAATTATATTTCTGCCCGTTATAAGTACAAATTGTATTGTCGATAATTTTCAGATCACCATTCATGCCAACGGTTAAAAATTTTATATTACGTTCTTGTAAATAACTTTTGATATAATCTAATTGTTCTATTTCCGAGTTTAATACAGCAACTCCTGCCTGCGATAAATTATCTGTAAATAATTTTAGCTTGGCTAAAAGGTAATAATCCATATTTTTATGATAGTCAAGATGATCTTGACTAAAACTAGTAAAGCAGGCAGCATCTACTTTTATACCATGTAATCTTTCTTGATCTAGACCATGGCTGGAAGCCTCAAAAGCTACATATCTTATATTATTCTCAGCTAGATTATGTAAAATATGTCTGAAAGTTACAGGATCAAGGGTAGTGAGGGCAGGGGACTTATCTAAAATCTCTTGGATGGGTGTTAAATCGAAATTTTCAGGACATTCTATACCGATAGTACCAATAGAACAGCTGGATGCTCCTAGCAATGTGTATAGCTGTTTGCAATAGGATACTACCGAGGTTTTACCGTTAGTACCAGTAGCAGCTACCATATATTGTGGTAATAAAGGGTAGAGAATATTAGCAGCTTGGCTTAGTGCCACCCGTGCATCACTCACAAGCGTTATATGTACACCATTAGCGATAATGTTAGGGTTTTTCAAACTTTCAGCATCATCGGTAACAATGAATTTTACTCCTTTGTTTATTACATCATCAATAAACTTATTACCATCCGAACTTGCTCCTTTAATGGCGAAGAATAGACTAGTTGATTTAACTAGTCTAGAGTCGCAACATAAAATATTCATTATCTGCATCATAATATGTTATTTAAATGTTGTCACTACCATATTACAGTTCCCCAAAGCCTTGATCTGCGGTACGGAGTTCTGTACTGTCTGCAGTAGTGTCTTTTAAGGGCAAATCAAACTCAATGGCGAAAGCGGATTTTTCATCATCAGTGAAACAGCCTTCTGAGACTAATGTACGCTTCCAAATTTCAAGAAACATTTCAGGTGAGCAAGCTTCTTTAAGATCTTGTAAATAAGTGTGCTTTTCAAGAAAATTCAAAACCGGGAAGAAGCTCGAGCTATCTAATAAAACATGTTTAGGCAGACCTCTATAACTATCTACGGTAACCTGCTGCAGCTCTTTATCAGAATAAAGATGCCATAATTCAGGCATTAATATGGTTTCTTCTTGATAAAAATGCAGAAGATTGTCAGACAAAAACTTATCATATAAGGAGCAGATATGGCAACCCTGTATAACCCGTTCTTCATCATCCACTGTTTTTATCGCATTTGCAAAAATCCCCTGGAACTCCATCAGCTCATCTTGCTGGTTGAAATGCTCTTGTTCAACATGCTTATGCACGGTTGATCCTTTTTTATTAAACAGTGGGGTAAAATATTTTTCTTCTTTTTGTGCATGCATTTTTAGATCAAATACAATATTATCAAAAGAATCTTTAATACCGGTTACAGCTGCTATTTTTCGAAAATCTGTTTTACCTAGCTCCTCTCCGAACTGGTGCAGCTCCTTACGAATGAACTTATGTACACTTCTATACAAATCATATCTTGGCATTTGATTATACTCCTTAACTAAATTAAAGGTTTACATTCTACATAATACCGACCCCATTGCAAATTTTTTTACAGGAATATTCGGCATTGCCCAATAACTATAGATAGAACTCTAAATTTAGTAGATATTTCCAAAACAAAAGCAGCAAAGGTAATTTTTAAATAGTTAAATAATTTTTGCAATTTAAATATAGCCTAATTAGTTTTTATGTGTATGTTTACCACGTATATACTCAAATCATAGCAGTATATAGTAGCCCATGTAAAGTTAGTAGATAATTTGTTAACAAGAAATTTAGGGTTTCTTATGCAAAAAAAAGATATATCAATTCTAATAGGTAATGCTCTAGATCATTTTGATACGGCTATTTATGGTTTTATTGCTCCAATCTTAGCAACAATCTTTTTTCCCAAGAGTGATCCTATAGTTGCTTTGATCTTAACCTATAGCGTATTGACAACTTCCATAATTACTAGACCAGTTGGTTCGATAATTTTTAGCATAATTGTAAAAAAACGTGGGCCAACATTAGCTCTATCTTACTCATTAATAGGTGTTGCCATTACCACTATATCAATAGGATTTATACCAACTTATCAAACGATTGGCTGGTTCTCACCGTTGATGTTGACCATTATTCGAATGATACAAGGAATTTTTGCCGAAGGAGAATGTGCTATTGCCAAATTATATATTTTAGAAAATAAGGTACAGACTAAAGGCATACAAGCATCTTATCTATACCAACTGTCAACAATGTTTGGCATTATTATTGCCTCTTTTGTAAGTACCATTCTAATTAGTTCTAATCATCATGAATATTGGCGTTTATGTTTTATATTAGGAGGAAGTACTGGGATTGTAGGGGTTTATCTTAGACGTTATTCCAATATGTTTCAGAATACAATAAAACAAAAGTCTTATACTTTACATACGATATTGAATAATAAGTGCAATATTCTGCGTGTGTCTATAGTTAGTGGCTTTTCCTATATGACATATGTGATACCTTTTGTCGTGATGAATAGTTTTATACCTCTTATTACCTCTATCTCTTTGGAGATGATGATGACTTTTAATACAATCTTATTAATTATAGATGCGGCAATGATTCCAATAATAGGGTCTTTGGTTAAGAAATATCGTCCTGCAAATGTAATGATCATCAGTACTAGCATTTTATTTATTAGCATAGTACCGTTATGGTTATATATGTCTGATGCTTCCTTATGGTATATTAATTTTGTCCGTTTATGGATTATTACGTTAGGGGTAACTTTCTTATGTCCACTAAATTATTGGCTTAATAGCTTATTCCATGGCTCAGATAAATATATGCTGGTCAGTATTGGTGATGCTTTAGGTACTTCAATATTTGGACGATTTACCCCTGCAGTGTGCATAGCTCTTTGGCATTTTACTGGCTCTTCTATAGCCATAGGAGTTTATATTGCAATGATTACTTTAGTTACCATATGGGCGGTGAAGAGTATACTCAAATGATTTAAAGAATTGGAGAAGTGCTACTGAATAATAAATATCAATCTATTCTAATTTTACAGTCTAGTTCTTTGAATACTCCTGTTTCTTTCCATAAGTTCTTATTTCCTATAACATAGATAACTTCTTTAGCACGTGTAACTGCTACATTTAAGATATTAGGAGATCTACCTGCCCATATCCGAGTTTTATTTTGGTTTGGTGCTTGAGCCCCTAATACTAGAATTACCGCTTCAGCTTCTCGTCCTTGTACAGTGTGTATTGTTCCAATTCGTTCATTAAGCCAAAGATTCGTATCCATAGTTATCCAAGAATCTAAAACATGATGATCTTTTATAATTTTGCGTAAATTACCTGCAACAAGTTTAAAAGGGCTTACAATATATAGGTTTGGGAATATTGAGGCACTCTTTAGTTTATATAATAGTTCAACTACCTTTTTTCCTTCTTCTAGACACCATGTATCTAGTGCTTGACCTTGAACATCAAACCACATAGAAGGACCAAGACAGTTACGTATTGGAGAATTGTTGGGACTTTTTGCTTGTACCATTAAATTTTCGTAGGCAATTGCATTGGAAATACTAAACATAGGATCTGCACAACGCCTATGAACCAATAAAGGTACACCGACTAAACGACTTCCGTCTTTGGTATTAAATTCAGAAAAATATGAAGTTACAGAATCTGATAGGGTTTGAACTGATGCTTCTGGTGCATTAAAACGATTTGGGTCTACCAAAAATTGTTCACAGATACTTTTTGTTAAATTGTTAGGTAACGTAACCACTGGTTCTATCTGTAAAGGATCACCTGTAACTATAGCACGTTTTGTTCTCATTATAGCTCCTACAGCAGCTTGCGGCAGAGCCTGTCCAGCTTCGTCAATAAGAAGCCATCCAAGAGAATTTGTAGGGAGATCTTTTAACATTCTTCCTATAGATGCAAAAGTTGTTGATACACTAGGTACTACAAGGAAAAAAGATGACCATAAATCTGGCAAAAGTTCCACGGTTTTTTTATCTATTTCACTAGAAGAGCCACCAAAATTTCTCATCAGAACTCCAAGATTGTGACGTAAAGGTTTTGCTGCTGCGTCTATAAAAGCTTTATGCAGCTTTATAGCAGAAATAAATACCTCATCGCGTAAGGATTGTGTTTGCGTGTCACACCATGGGGAAACTATATGCCTTTCTTCATGGGATTTTGAAAATAAATTATTATCAATAAAATGAGATCCAAGTTTGTTAGCAAATGTAGGTACAATTCTTTTTACATAATCAAAATGAACAAGTTTTTGGCTTTCTTTATGGGCAATCCTTTGCCCTTCTTTTTGCCAAGCACGAAATGAAGGAGTATTTAGGATACGCCAAATAACATGTGGTTTTGATTTATAATGTTCTAATAAAAGCTCTTCTAACGTTTGCCCCTGTTCTGATCCATTTTCTAGATTTGCTAAATCTTGAACTAGATTTTTTATTTCTTGTAATTCAGAGAGTCTAGTTTGGCTTGCTTGTAATACATGTTTAAAATCTGTACTAGCTTGTCTCCAACGTTTTAAAGCATCACTGTGATTATGTGGGGGATCACTTTCTTCAATAATTCTCGGTTTTCTACGTTCAAGGATTTTGCCGGTTTTTTGATCTTTAATTTCAAATATCTGTGGCATTCCGCTTGCTTCTGCTAAATATGTTAAAAACCCAAAATCATTATTCCACCAAAAATTTTTACTAAAATTATTACAATTAGCAATATTTCCAAGTACTGCTGAAATCAAACCCCAACTTTTGCATCCAAATACTAAATCAGATAGAACTGTAAAATAACGCAAATCATTCGCATCGTTTGCAATAGCTTTTAAACTAGGTAATTCAGCACTAATATTTTCAACAGCCTTATTGTTAGAGGATGCAATTAATATTTCAAAACCTTTTAGACTCTTATCTAATTTATAGAGATTTAACCAACTCTGTCCCGTTTTTATTTTGTGTCCTGAATCGGTAAAAGCTTTTTCAGGATCAGCAAACTTCAGTAACGCTTCTGCTCGCTCTGTGACTAATTTTGCAACAATATCACGTAATAAAGTTGTTTTTCCTGTTCCTGGTGGTCCATTAATTGCAAGAATTCCACTGTCTTTTAGTTCAGTCATGGATAAATTAACTACAGCCTGTTGAAGTAATACTAAAGGATGTCGTCCTAATCCAGGCCATCTTGCTGTAGGAATGTTTTTGGGAGAAAGAATATTTTGTAAAACAGAAGGATCTAGGATATTATAACGCTTTAATGGGATATTCACACCTAAATACTGCAAGAGGTTTGTTTGAACATTTGGCTTTTGAATTAAATTACTAGCTTTAATTAGATCATTTAGGTAAAAGCTGTTAAGTAGTAAAGTTTTAGTAGGGGTATCTTTTTTACTTGATTCATAACTTTTGATAGCAAATTGTTTATTTATTAGCATTTCTGCTGGTATCTCAAAAGTATTAGTAAGGTAATTATGAGCCTCATCTATTACTACTTTATTCAAGGGAAGTTTTTGACCATTTTTATCTCTTTTACACAAGATTGTTTCAAGAGCTATTTCAGTATCTTTTTCAGTTGATGACCATTTACCTAAGTTTTTAAGATTTCCTTTTAAAGCTTGAGGAGCACCCCATGCAAAACTTGAAATATTAATAGAACTATCGTTTTTAATAAGATGGCCATATTGATCTACAATAATTACACCCATAATGGCTTCCCCTGATACATATTTTGCTTCTACATTTGTGTCACCATATTTTTTAGTTAGAGCGGAAAATACATTCTTAAGATTAATTGAACCTATTATTATTTGATAGAATAATTGGAGATAAGGAGGCAATTTTTCGCCGCCATTCTCCCAAGGTAGTCTATTATCTAATAAAACAACTAATTCTTTATTTCCTCCTACTAGGTCTTCTGGTTTATTAAATGATTGAGGCGTTAATATTTCCAAGACAGTCCAAGCTGATAAAACATCACATGCTTCTTGCGTAGTTAATTTTTTCATTTTATTAGCAATTTAATGTTCTAAGAAGTTTGCCCTTTAAGCATGCATTTTAAGAGAGTATATTGCAACTCGTGTAAAATAATAATTATTATAAAGTTTGGTTGAAAAACTTTATAATTATTCCTTATGATTGTAACTTAATAGTCTCATACCACAATATTTACTATTTTTGAGGGTATTATGATAATCTTTCCTTTTTGCCAAAGTTCTCCTGTAATATAATTATAAATCAAAGGTTTGCTGGTAAATCTCATTTGCTGGTAAACCTATAGCAGTTATATCAAATTTAAGAGATGGAGTTACTTTGCTTTCTGCATTGTGGATTCTAAAGTTGATGCTATAACCACGGTTAAATACGATGGTTTTTGAATATTGACCACCATTCTTATTGTTTATTGCATTAATACATGTTGGGTGCTTTGTACGTTTTATAGATAAGGTATTATTTAAATTAAACCCTTGTACAATAACCCGTTTTTTTCCTTCTCTAATGATTTTGTAAAAATCAAAACGTCCAACGATAAAAGATATAATTGTCTTGCAAAGTTCAATCTCTTTTATCTCGCTGATGGCACACACTCTACTTATTTCATTGCTCCACGCATCCAATATCGGCCAATAAAAGCGAGATGGTTTATTAATAACATCCCTCCATAATGCAGTTCCATTAGAATCGTTTTTAATTTTAGCTAACTCATCAAAGATTGTTGTGACAATGAGCCAATATTCATCACTACAGCCAGAGTCATCAATACTCCATTCTTTAATAAAGTTAGCTGTTCTTGATAACCTTGGGTGTTTTAAGGCTTTGTGATTATTTTTACAAGATATGCCGAATGTTTTGCCATTTATTGTTATCAACACATCTCGTACATCACCCTGCTTACCTGCAGTATCACTATTAAATGAAATTAATCCATTGTTACCGGATTCAAAGAAGACCTTTTCTTTCAACATAATATGTTCGATGGCGATAGTAGCTGCATTCAGGAAATCAGATTTGTCCCTATCTGCTATTTCATAAAATGCTTTCTCATTAATTTCTGAATAGGCATTTTCTTCAATTGACATATTTGTTTGTAATTTAAGTACTAAGCCTACCGCCCACTCAAAAGCTCTGCCATTATTTGTTTGCGTAGCCATTTATACCCCCAAGTCCTTTCTAATTGATTTGGCTACCCAGTACGCCAAATTTACTGGTACAGCATTACCAATCATTTTATAGCCGTTTCTGATATTGGTATAAATGAACTCATAATCATCTGGAAATGTCTGAATTCGTGCACATTCTCGGACTGTTAATCTTCGATATTTGTTTTCATGACCAGGGGCGAATTTTCTTAACTCTTGTCCATCAACTTTTATCATTTTAGGAGCTTGTGGATGGAATGGAATATGTCTATCTGTTGCCAAAATAGTAAATGATTGTTCATCCCAACCTCGCACTCGATTTCTCGACATAAAAATTGGGGAATAGCCTGAATCAATTAGCTCATGATTTTTAACTTCTCTAGTTGTTCCAACTTTTAGATTAGCTAGGTCACCTATCACTTGTTTTAAAGTGATTTTGATTCCCAAAGGTTTAGGAAATTCAAATTTTTTGTTCAAAGATTTGTGATAACCAATTATAAAAACTCGCTCGCGATCTTGGGCTACACCGTAGTCACTTGCTTTTAACAACTTCCAAGTAACCTCATAGTCTTCTTTTTTGAACATATCTATGATATTCATAAAGGATTCAATATTTCTTGAATGGATTATTCCATGAACATTTTCTGCAACACAAAACTTTGGCTGTACATGCCTAATAACCCTGATATATTCGTGGAATAATTGACCTCTTAAGTCATCAAGTCCACGCCTAGCACCAGCTTCTGACCATGATTGACATGGCGGTCCACCAATAACACCTGTTGCACCAAGTGGAATATCTTCATCTGGAATATCCAAAATAGAACGCCCATCAAACTTTGATTCAGGAAAGTAGTTTTGATAAGAAGGGGCAATTGTTTTATCATACTCGTTTGCCCAAATTGTCTTGAACCCAGCTTTTTCAAAACCAATATCCATACCACCTGCACCGGCAAATAATGAAATAAGAGTAATGTTTGAGGCAGATTCTTTTTGTTTTGCTGTTTTAACTGTAGCATTTTTATTGACATTGTCTTTCATCCTTATTCACACCACAATATTTACTATTTTTTTTGGTACTATAATAAATTTTTTAGGCTCTTTACCATTTAAGTGTTTTTGAATTTCTAGTAATTGCATTACTGTGTTCTGAATTTCAATATTGCTCGCCACAACAGCGAATTCATGCGTAGCTCTCAGCCTACCATTAACTTGGATGGCCATAGTATAAGATTCTAGTTCTAAGAATGATTCGTTGAAAGAAGGCCAAGGGGTTTGATATAATCTTTGCTTTTTACCTAATTTTTGCCAAATTTCCTCTGTAATATGTGGAATAAATGGGTTAAGTAATATAATCAAGATGCCGAAACTCTCTTTGATGCTATCAATATCAGCTTCCTTGCCCTTAGATATTTCATCTGACAACGCATTAAATAGTTCCCGCATCCTTGCTATGGCTTTATTTAGCTTAAACTCCCTTATCTCGCTGGTAACATGCTTAATAGTGTGATGAGTAAGCTTTGTTAGTTTATTCAGTCTATTTCTAGGAGTCTCTGTTATTTCACTATTAATTATTACTTCAGCCATATTTTCTAACTTACTAATAAAACGGCTGCACCCTTCAAGACCATTTGCTGACCATTCACAATCTTTCTCCGGTGGGCTATCAGAGAGTACAAATAGCCGGATAGCATCTGCACCATGGTTTGCTAATATTGATTCTAAATCCACGACATTCTTTTTGGATTTACTCATTTTTTCTATTCGTCCTTGAAATATTTCTTCTCCTGTATTTTTATGAACCCATTTATTAGATTGTTTTGTTACCTCATTTGGGTACAACCAATTATTATTGGCATCTTTATAAGTAGCATGTAATACCATACCTTGAGTCAGCAAACTAGTAAAGGGTTCACGAATATTAAGATAGCCTTGTTCGTTCATTACTTTAGTGAAAAACCTTGCATAAAGAAGATGCATTACTGCATGTTCAATTCCACCAATATACTGATCAACAGGTAACCAATAATCACAGGCTTGTTTGTCAGTCATATCTTTTGCATCTACATTACAATAGCGGGTGAAATACCAAGAAGACTCAAAAAATGTATCTAACGTGTCAGTTTCGCGAATAGCTGGTTTTTGACATTTTGGGCAATTAGTATGTTTCCAAGTAGGGTGTGAATCAAGAGGATTGCCATGCCCATCAAATGTAACATCGTTTGGTAGGGTTATCGGCAATTGTTCTTTAGGTACTGGTGTGATTCCACAAGTCAAACAATAGATTATTGGAATAGGACAGCCCCAAAATCTTTGCCTAGACACTCCCCAGTCTTTTAGTCGGTAGTTAATGGTACGTTTGCCTAAACCACGTTTCTCAAGTTCTTCTATAGATTTTTGCTTAGCATCTTGGACAGCAAGACCATTCAGAAAGTCTGAATTGATCATGATACCATCACCAGTGTAAGGTTTCGAGTATACGTCTATTTGAATATCCTTATTAATTATTACCTGCTTTATTGGTAATGCCATTTGTTTGGCTAATTTATGATCTCTTTCATCATGTGCTGGGCATCCAAAGACCGCTCCAGTACCGTAATCCATTAGTACGAAATTTGTTATTATAACAGGGATAGTAATGCTAGGATCAAATGGATGAATGGCCAAAAGGTTAGTACATACCCCTTCTTTTTCAGCTTTATCTACGACAACATTAGTGTCTAATTGCGAACATTTTTCAATAAAAGATATTATAGCATCATTTTTATCTACTAACCGCCCAATTATTGGGTGGTTATAGGCTATCGCAACAAAGCTTGCTCCAAAGATAGTTTCTGGTCTAGTAGAAAACACTTCTATCGCACTGTCATTCGAGCTGTGGCGGGAATCTAGATCCTCGCCGTAGCTCAGATGACATAAGGAGGAGCGTATTTTAAAACTAAAATTTACTCCTTCCGATTTGCCTATCCATTTCTCCTGCATAGATTTAACAGAATCAGGCCAAGAGTCCAGTTTTGTAATCTCATTTAACAGTTCTTCAGCGTAATTAGTGATTTTTAAAAACCATTGTTTTAGCTGTCGTTTTTCAACTAAAGCACCCGAACGCCATCCACGACCATCTACTACTTGTTCGTTAGCTAAAACAGTGTTATCTACAGGATCCCAATTGACTAGAGATTCTTTTTGGTATGCTAAACCTCTCTCATAAAGTTCTAAAAAGAATTTCTGTTCATGCTTATAATAATCTAGATCACAAGTTGTTATTTCTCTTGACCAGTCATATGAAAAGCCAATTGATTTTAGCTGATTTCGCATAGTTGCGATGTTTGAATAAGTCCAGTCTTTAGGATTAGAATTATTATTAATGGCAGCATTTTCTGCTGGCAAGCCGAAAGCATCCCAACCCATAGGGTGTAATACGTTATAGCCCTGTGATTTCATAAAACGGGCTATGCAATCTCCGATAGAATAGTTACGTAAATGTCCAACATGAATCTTCCCAGAAGGGTAGGGTAACATTTCAAGTACGTAATATTTAGGCTTGTCGCTATCGTTTGTTGCAGCAAAAGCTTTTTCCTCAAGCCAAATTCTTTGCCATTTCTTTTCAATATCTCTCATAAATTTGTATTGTAAACTATCCTTATTGTAGCAAGTATATCATTCTTTTCTTTCAGCCCTAATATATAATTCTCTAGATTTTCTTAAAATTTTATCTTCTATGCTATTAGCTAGGTTCGAATTAGTATGATTATCTAGCCAATTACCATTTTTAAGTGTTTGTTCAAATATTTTTACTTGGATGGCATCCGGGCTAATAACGTTATCTTTAATAAAAATATTTATTTTAAATCGAAAATTTGTTTGTCCTTTTGGACTATACCATTCAGTAATAATGACTCCGCCGACTGAATCGGTTGAAGCAAGAGGCACAAAACTTAAGGTTTCTATAGAAGCTTGCCATAAATATTTATTAACGTTACAGCCCACAGTTTTTGTAGATTCATTTTTGATTCTACTTGGTCTAAACACCAAACCTTCTCCTCCAACTATCGACCCCATTTCATCCATATTTCTTTCTTGCACAGTTTTGGGATAGTCTCCATTCCTTGCAATTGTAGAAGTTGGAAAAAGCAATAAAGCTAACATTATGCCAATAATAGTTTGTTTTAAATGTGTTTTCATAAATGATTTTATTTTTTTACTATTTACCCCAGTTCGGGATAAGAATTAGTTAATTCTTATCCCGAATTCGTGTTATACCATTTCCCATTATTAACTACGCTAATACTACAGTTGTAGTTACTACCCAGAGCCATCATTCTTAGCAACGGCGGGAATCTAAAAAAATAGCCTAAAAGACTATTAAACATTATTAGATCCCAGCTTTCGCTGGGATGACATTGTTTTGACATTAGTACTACAACTGTAGCACTAAATAGCGTAGTTAATAATGGGAAATGGTATTATTTCAAGTAGTTTAGCTTCAGTGTACCATAAGAACCACGTGATGTAAAGGATAGCCCCGTTCTTTAATTAACAAAATAAATATAATATAGTTGTAAAAGAATAAAGGATACGATAATTTAAATCTCTATAAGAAAATGTGGAATATCCATCTTCTAATAGAAGTTATGCGAATTCGGGATAAGAATTAGTTAATTCTTATCCTGAATTGGGGTAAGTTATTAAACATAAATGGTAAAAAATGAAAAATTTGTTATTTTTAATCTGTTTGTATTCCACTATTGCTATAGCCAGTGAATCTAAGTTTTATCCTAATAAGCTTAATTGTTGTAAGATCACTAAGAGTACAATGAATGATTACGAACCGGAAGAATTCCAATTATCCAATAACTTACTTAGAAAGACAGGACAACAAGCAGTCTATCGTGGTACAAAAATTATAGTAAAGGGTAGATTATTAGACCAAGATTGCGTTCCAGTAGCAGATGCAAAAATATATTTATGGCAGGTTGGAAGTGACGGAAAATATTCATACATACCACTTCGTACTTGTATCAATAAAAAAATGCTAAACCTTGTAAGTAAATCAAGTTTTACCGGATCTGGCATCGCTACTACTAATAATAAAGGGGAATTTTATTTTATTACTATATATCCTAGTGGAGTTTCGCGTGAAACGCCTAATGTAAACATTAGAGTTGACCACCTATATCTTGGACAGCTACAAACAAAGCTATATTTATCTAATTCAAGGGCTAATTTAGAAAATTGCGGAGAAGTTAGCCATGCTTTGTCCACTGCACTAGATGGCATTAAAACGTATGAATTTGACGTAGTAATGCCGGGACAAACTTTCAAAAGATATTAATGTTTTGAGTGTTCACACCCTCCGCAACAATCTTCTGCAACTGGATTTTCTGAAGGTGGGTTTTCTAATGGTTTTTTTAATCCACAAGAAGTTAAGATTAAGCAGCTTAATAATATTAGAGATAAAAAAATATTGTTTTTCATGATGATAAATAAATTAATTGGAAATATATTTGTTATTTATATGCATATTAAAAAATATAGTAAACGATTTTTTTTAATTGTAACATATTTGTTGATCAGCACTAATAGTTTTGCATTAGATCAGATCAAATCAGGTGTTAAAATGCTTGATTTATCTAGTGTTCCTGATACGGTGGTTTTCTTTGATGATAAAGGAGAAAAATATTCTCTTGATAATTTTGAAGGAAAAACGATATTATTGGTATTTTGGGCAACATGGTGTGCATCTTGTATTAAAGAAATGCCTGATTTAGATGTATTGCAAAAAGATTTTAGAAAGCTGCCATTTGCGATAATTCCTGTATCACAAGACTACCAAGGAATAGAAATTATCCAAAAATATTATAAAGATTATGATATAAGATATCTGCCAATTTACCATGATTTTAAGAATCAACTATTTAAAGCTTTTTCAATAGTTGGTTTACCAACTGCTATTCTAATTAATCCAGATGGAAAAATGTTAGTAAGTTTTGTTGGTACTATTAATTGGTATGATGAAGAAATTCGCAATATTATTTTGTCAAATATTCCTGGAAACCACCCAGAACCTAAAAATAGTTATCGGGAACAAACGCTTAATCAACCGGTTAATAAACAGTTAAAGTCTGAAGAGCAGGAAAACAAAGATGAAAAACCAAAAATACAACAGAATAATGAGGAAAATAATGCTTCTAAAAACGATAATAAGGAGTAACTAATGCACATAGAACATAATAAAAATTCAATTGCTGAGGCAAAATTTGATCAGGTAATTGCTAAACGTCAAATAGGTAAGTTAGAGCAATTACTTTCATTACTACCTGGAATAGGTTCTAAGGCATCAAAGCCGGTAATTGCTGTTCTTCGCCTTAGTGGGATTATAGGTAAAGTAAGTTCAGTAAAATCAGGACTCAGCATTGAGTCACTAAATGAGTTAATTGACAAAGCTTTTGAGATCAAAAATCTTAAAGCTTTATGTTTAACTATCAATTCTCCAGGTGGTTCACCTGTACAATCTGAACTGATTAGCAAACGTATAAGGTCATTAGCTGGGGAAAAGAAAATACCAATTTATAGTTTTGTAGAAGATGTAGCGGCATCTGGTGGATATTGGCTTGCTTGCATTGGTGACCAAATATATGCATCTAAGAGTTCAATTATTGGTAGTATAGGGGTGGTTTCGGCTGGTTTTGGTTTTCCTGTTGCTATCAATAAGCTTGGAGTAGAAAGGAGGGTTTATGCAGAAGGTAAAAATAAATCTATTCTCGATCCATTTCAACCAGTACAAGAGGAGGATATTGAAATTATTAAGCATATACAAAAACAGATTCACGGGCATTTTATAGATTATGTTAAAGAGCGTCGTATTGGTAAGTTAACACAAGAAGATGATATTTTATTTAATGGAGCATTTTGGTCTGGGGAAACTGCTGTTGATTTTGGTTTAATTGATGGTATAGATGATATGTATAGTTTCATAAAACAGAAATATGGTGATGTAACTATTAAATATATATCTGCTAAACAATCGTGGCTTAAGAAGAGGTTTGGTATAGTAAGGCAAGATTTCGTGCAAGAATTTTCTGATACATTGATTGAATCGGTAGAGAATAAGATTAGTTATGATAGGTTTAATATACGGTAATGGGAATATACTACCTAACTCTTGAAATCATAGCAGTATATACTCAAATGATTTGAAGAATTGTTTTTTGAAAATATCATGGATTCGCATGCTCACGTACTATATGTACGCTCCGCTTGCTCGCCATTCATTTTCAAATCCAATTCTTCAAATCATTTGAGTATACCAGCGTGGATCAAAACCCATAGTATCCTACATATTTTTATATAACCACTATTAAAATGGCTGCTGATCGTCTATTAGCGAGGAGTCGCTGAAAGCGGCGACGCGGCAATCCAAGATACGCGAAGTGTTAATCTAAAAAAACAGCTTCGCTGTTTACCTAGATCGCCACGGCATCTAAAGATGCCTCGCGATAACGATTATAGAAAAATGTAGGGTACTATGATCAAAACCTCCAACATAAGTAATGGTACTTACAAGGGCAGAAACGATGTCATATATGGACGAAGTCCATGCAATCATCCTTGCATCGATGTCATCCTCGTCCTTGCATCGATGTCATCCTCGCGTAGGAGAATACCGCAAATTTTAGCTTAATATCTTGCTTTGTACTTGACATTTAAACCTCCTTTTTCTTCTTTTTTGCCTCTGAAACCCTAATACTCTTAAGATTTTTGCTCTTTAAGTAGTTACAAATTATCTGAACTTATTATATTTGTCAATATGATTAAAATTAAGACAAAAATTTTTTTTACACTACAGAAAACCAACAAAAAAATAGTACTTTTACACCATATTTTCATTTGATTTATTTATTAACTTAATAGGCCCAGTGTTAGGGAATAAGCGATAAAGTGCCAGTTATATTTCAGACAGGAAATTTCTTAATTACATTATCATATTCTTTCTGAGCATCCCCTATAGATAATTTTGAATAAATCTCTAAAGATTGACGACTTTCATGCCCTGAATATGGCTGAATTAAAGCATCTTCTACTCCTTGCTTCTTTAACCAAGTAAATAAAAAATGTCTTAATTTATGTGGGGAAATGGATTCTTCTATGCCAGCTTCTTTTGTATACTGCATTAGGATTTTTCTAATACCTCGATCAGTATATGGCTTTTTCCAAGATGATTCGAACAAATATTGTGCCCCTATTTTTTCCATTGTCTCCACATGTAATGCTAGTATTTCCTTAAAGTTATTAGGAAACGGAACTATTCTGTCTTTTTTACCCTTACCTTCGATGATTCTTATTTGACATCTATCTGAATCAACGTCACTTAATTTTACCTTAACTAACTCACTAACCCTTATACCTGTATATAATAAAGTCTTAATTATTACTACATGTTTCATATTACGAGATTGCCAAACTACTTTATAATATTTACCTATCTCCTCTTCAGTTGGCACGTATGGTAGTTTCTTAACTTTATGATTTACTTCTACGTTTAATTCTTGTCGCAAATGCCGAAATAACTCGCGTAAATAATCATAATTTGGATATTCTTGTCTTAATGATTTAGCTAATTGCTTAGCCTTTTGACGGACAGGAGTACGTGTTAATCCAGTATTATTAATCATGCTGCTACCTTTACTTTTGGTTGCTCTATGATTAAGCGTTTATCCATATCTAAAGGAAATAAGCCATATGGATTAATATGGCTATGAATTAGTGGACTTAAAGCTCTTTTATCTTCAATAGTTAGCTTATTTTGCCAAACTGGATCTGATAAAACTTCCTGTATAATCAATGTATTAATATATACCATACATACTTGTAATAAATGTAGGCAAACTATGGCTAATTCTTGATCATCTCGGTTATTGGTAGAGATTTCACCCAACTTACCATAAAATATGAAACCCATTATACTATTTAATCTCTCAACAACATTTAATGCTTCATGGATTTCTATACGCAATTCTTCGGACATTAGATAACGAGATAGAAATATGGTCTTTACCGCTCTACCAATCTCAATTAGCGTCTTATAAACAGGATGATCATTATTGCTGTTACTCAGAATTTTAAACATAACCTCTGGTTCAACGTGACCAGTCCTTAATGCTGCTATGTATCTTATTACCTCATGATAGTATTTCTTAATCAAACTCCAATTTATCGATGATTCTAAAATACTAGTTAAATTTTTATAATTTCCTCTATCTTTTGCATGCGAGTAAAAAAGTTTTTGTTTCTTTATGTTTTTAAGACGTGGTAATAAATCAAAAGTTAATAAGTAACTGCAAGCAAAACCAATAATACTTTGTCCGTGAGTATCTACATAGGTTTTTTTCATATCCATTTTACTCGAATGGTCAAGTACTCCTTTGATCATAGATCCAACTTCCGAGGAAGAACATGTTTTGAGTTGAGAGTATATGCATGCGGCATTTTTATCTACATGCCAATAAATCATTACACCACGTCCTTTATAACGTGTATGCCATTCTGTCATTAGATTTTGATCCCAGCTACTTACCTTAGTTGAGTCGCAAGCACATCCGGTAGTAGCATCACCCCAAATTTTAGAATCTCTTGTTTCTAAAATAGCATTGATAACTTCAGCTGTAGCCTCTCGTACATTAGCTGTATTGAGATATCGTCTCTTAATATAACGCAAATCGGAGTAATTTATTTCATCATTAGCGGCACTAATACGTTTTAATCCTGTATTACTACCGATAGCATATAATGATAGTAGTATACGTTTAAGAAGTTTAGATTCCTTAATATTCTTTCTACTTGCTACTGTATGAAAATGTTTAGTAAAACCAATACGTGAGTCTGCTTCTTTTAATACATCTATTAAATTTATGGTTCCCCAACGTTTATTAATTGATTGTTGGAATGCTAACAAATTAGTTGGTTCAATTTGAGCATCATATGGAGTTAACTTAATATGTCCATTAGTACTATTCTTAGCAATAGCAATTTTTACCTTTTTATTATCACAGATGTTTTTGTTAAATTCTTGTAAATGCTTATCTAAGCTATCTTGCAATGATTGAATGAATTCATTGCCATCCATTGGTAGTCCTAACTTTTGATAATAATATTGTGCATTGGAATCAAAATCCTTTGGTAAATCCTCTTCTGGATTACGGTAACGATATGCCCCTTCAACCCATATTTGCTTAGTATCTAATAAATTATGTAATGTTTCTAAAATCGCTACTTCATAACTCATTCGATTGATTTTAACATTTATAACTTTATTTATATTATTTTTCTTACTATCTTCAACTACTTCTTGTTCCTCTATTACCGTAGCTTGCCACTTACTTGGGATATCCTCTTTAGCTGGTACAAGCTTGGAGTCAGGATAATATTTATCCTTAATATTCTTGTTAGTCTTAATAAATTCAATAGCTTGCAATATTGCTTTACAAGCTTGATTATTTGATCGAAAAGTAAATATTTCTAATAACATTAGTAATATGCGGCGATTGGCATGTGAGTAACTTGAATGCATTTTCTTTTGCACTTCTGATTGATACCAGCTATTTTTATTAGATACTAGTTCTTTAGCTAGATCACTCAGCGTTTCTTTACTAACTTTTGGATAAATTGTATCATGAATTACACCATGTGGTTTGGCTATAGATGTGTCGGCTAGAGTATACAAAATATCAAATTTACCATTAACACATTTAACTTCAGACAATATATCTTTATTAACTGATATTTCCGCTGATGTTCTTATTTTATGAATTAACTGAATTAATGTTGTTACTAAATTATCTGTTATTAATCCACAACGAAAATGACAAAATATTGCCATAGTTGCATAATGAGTATCAGTCTTAAGATCTTCTATCTCACTTGGTAACTCAGCACAAATTCTTGTATAGTATTTTTGCTTTAGTTTTCTTGGAACTAAGCTTAGCATACTAGGTAAATTCAGTATTCTTAGTCGCTTTAGTTTATCTATTTCATCACTAACATTTTTTAATTTAGCTCCTGCTATATCTTTTTTAAGATGCCTTAATTGAATTTGCTTTAATCTTTTAATAATATCTTCTTTATTATTGACTTTATAGATGGTTGCATCATTTGACTCTTTCTCTAGTGTTTCATTGTCATCCTCTATTTTTAATAAAGCATCTATAGAGTTCATAGTATCAACAGATAATTGCTGTGAAATACTAAAGAAAAATTGCATCTCAAATCTATGACAAGCTGATGCAATATAGCGATCTAATTGTGCAGGTTTAAATGGTTCAAACTGATGTTTAGTACAAAATTGATAAGCTTGTTCTGTAATTTGAGGTAATGTTGGTACTTGTGGTAAGATATCTTCTATTAACCAAGCAATTAACTTCTTGCTATCATTTACACTAGCTTTTCTATACCCTAATAACAACCTAATTGCTTGACGAAATCGCTTTGAACTTCTGCTATCCCAGTTATAATTATCAAGGCTGACATCTAGGCAATCTAGTTGGATAGCAAGACTATTAAACATTGGTTGTGGTATTACATCAATCTCCCTAGGGTATCGTTTTTCCAGTTGAAAAAACTTAAGCATAACAGCAAAAGCTAATTTATTTTCTTGAGTATTTTTACCCTGTGCCAAAGCAATTTCTTCGCTATCTAACGTAAAAATAGCTTCATTATCAAGAATATTATTATGTTGGGATAAATTGTTTTGCATTTTCTATATTTTAGATCCGTATTATTACTTAAACTGAACTAATTTTGGATCAAACTCTTCTGGATTAAAATCATCACCTAACCATTCGATACGCTCCTCGTATTCTTCATGATTTGGATTGGCTATAATCTCTAAAAGATATTCATAACCACCTACTCCTCCACAGTCTTCTGGTGGGCATGCCATTTTACCAGCAAGACATTGAGGATAGGTAGCACCAACAACTGCAGGTAAAATCTCTTCTAAAACAATTTCATGTTTCCATCCATCCCCAAAATCATACTCATAAATCGCTTTATCTTTAGGGGATAGAAAATATTTAGCTATTTTTGCTTTATCTTCAAGAATTACATCGCAAAACCCTTCATCATCTGGCATACTAATCAAATCTTTTTGGCCAGTCTTAGGGTTTATTATCTCAAACTGATGTAAATGATAGTTCTCCCATCCCATACAGTTTTGAATGGCAAAGTGTAGATCTTCAAAACTGTATTTTTCTAGCACTTGTATACGTCGCCAAATTTTAGGTTTTGTATATTTCAAAGTAATTTTAAATTGATAAATATTAGAGACTTTTGTTATCATATTTGTTATTCTGTTGATTTATATTAAGTTCCTAGAACCACTAATGTCGGCACTTAATAACCAAGATATAGAATAATTATAATTTTGCAAGCCTGATTTGTAGACATAAGCAAAAATATATTTGATAGATTTCTAATCTAATTCTATCACTGCATTATACTCGGTACTTTATAAATTGCAATATTTCTATTCTTATTTTATCAAACTGGCACTTTGTCGCTTGTTCCCTAACACTCCGCCAACTATCCTAGATTATTTGAATCAATTAGAAGATTTTAGTTTTTGGATTTCTTCAATAGTTAAACCAATAACTTTGGCAATATATTCAAATGTGGCATTTTCTGCCAATAATTTTAGAGCAGTAACAGTTTGAGGATCGTAAGTCATTATTTTAGATTTTCTATTTGAGATTTACTTAACTTAGTGTATTTAATAATTTTTTCCATCGGCTCATTGTTTAATAGCATTTCTTTTGCCATAGATATTCTTTCTTCCTCTCTACCTTCCTTTTTACCTTCCTCTCTACCTTCCTCTCTGCCTTCCTCTCTACCTTCCTCTCTGCCTTCCTCTCTACCTTCCTCTCTACCTTTTTCCAGTTGTTTTTTTAGAGTGTTAGCTTCTATACGAAGCCATTTAAGATGGTCTTCATAGGCCTCTCTTTCTTCGTCAGTAAAGTTCATAACATCTAGCACTGTTAGAGCTTTTTTTAAGGAGGCATTGTCTAATTCTTTAGGCAAATTATCTTTGTTCAGTAGATCATGTCTTGTTAAAAAAGCTGTCCACATATCTAAAGAGTTTTTTACTTTTTTCAGTATATCAGGTAATTCCTCATAAGAATTATCAGTAAACTTATTAAGCTCAATAGTATGTAATTCGAGATCCTTGAAATACAACAATCCACTATCTTTTTCAACTATATGAAAAACATTGTGATACTTAGTTACATTCGGAATAGAAGTAAAGTTTAGAATATGAATACCAATGGCTTTGCTTAGGGTAGAATAGTCCTGAGCTACCTTTAATTGTTCAGTATATAATTTAGCCCAGTAATATAAAGCTCGCTTATCATAATCAGCTTCGTCGCTAATTTGAATTTCAATATTGAACCTTTTGCCATCAACGGATTTGGCTTTAACATCTAATATTGAGAGTTTATCACTCTTAAAGTTCTTTGGATTATATGGATTAAGCAGCGTTAGTTCTGCCACCTGATCTTCCTTAGATACAATTGAATTAATCAAGGATATCAGCAAATCCTTATTCTCTTCTACGCCAAAGATTTTCTTAAATGCCAAATCAACTCTAGGAGTTATTTTATCCATATATATGCTGCTATTAGTAGTTATCAATTATAAAGCTATAGCTAACACGAAAAGGTTTAAGGCATAGTAATGGTAATAGAATTGATGTCATTCCCTCGTAGGCGGGAATCTAGAATGTTTAAAGCACCCTTTCTGTCTGTTTCTTTAGATTCCTGCTTTCGCAGGAATGACATCGCTTCTAGCTAAACTAAGATTAACTATAACTAAAACCTTTTCGGGTTAGCTATAGTATAGCACATAAATTATAAAGCACTAAGTAATATAATGTGAAAAAAATCGTAAAATGTGAATTACCAAGTGTCTTTTGGCAGTTTGGTAGTTCACTATAGGAAAGTAATTGCTATAAATTATTCAGATCAGAATCACTATTGGAGTTTTGTTGAGAAGCCTCATGGAGTTTTGTTGAGAAGCCTCATCATTATCAGCAGTAGTGGGCTTAATTCTACCAACCATTTCATCTATTGATATTTGAAAATGATCTGCTAGGGCTACTATAATTTGATTATTTAAAGTTTTTTGTTCTCTATTACTATTAACAAAACTATGTAAAGAGTTATTACTAAATCCTATATCTATACTTAGTTTATACAAATTGATATTTTGGTTACTGACTTTATTTTTTAGAAAATGCTTTATATTAGCTGTCACCTCATCTAAAGTTATTTCATGAAATTCAAAGTCTTTTGAACTATGTAAAGTAATATATTTATTTCTCCCAATAACTTCATCAATTGGACATCTAAAATAATTAGCAATTTTAAGTATACTATTTATAGAAGGATTTAATTTAAGTCCTTTTGTTATATCAATTACAGTAGAGTAAGGAATACCACTTTTTCTAGAAAATTCCTTTCTTTTTAAGTTCAATTCATCGAATTTTTTCTTTAAAAATTCTTGTATTTTATGAACAAGAGCCATTATATTAACATAAAAAGTGCTACTTAAATAAAAACACGTCACCATGACGCAATTTTTTTCTTGACACCTCAAAATAATTGTAATAAACTCCCAAAAATAGGATGAGAGCAAAAAAATAGGTCAGTAACTACTGACTATTTTTTTAGAACCAAAATACACATTTTGGTTTAGCTATCCGATTAGTATTTAGCCATATAAATTGGCGTCATTGCGAGAAGCTACTTTAGTAGCGACGAAGCAATCTAGAAAAATTAAATTTGGATTGCTTCGTCGTGCTTATGCACTCCTTGCAATGACGGAGTAATGCTAATCGGATTAGCTATGAGTCTCAAACTAAAAAAGCCAGTGTAACGCTCAAGTGTTTAGCTTATTAATAAAGTTAAAACTTGAATGTTACATTTGGGATATACACTAGTAAGTACTCTAAAGTTTGAGTGCTCAAAGTACTTACTAGAAAAATTAATCCAATAGCACTGCTATTAAATTACAACCATTATTGAGGTGTAACTATGATCATACACAAATTTTCTCCACTAGTCAAACTCTATTATTTTTGCAGTCTTATAACGTAAGTATTACCACGATATTGACGTCATTGCGAGAAGCTTTAGATTGCTTCGTCGCTATTGCCCCCCCTAACCACATAAAAAAATTAGTTAATTTTGGTTAAAATTCAGATAGAATTTTCTAAAATCATTGTAATTTTTAATTAATACCGTAGTCTATTATTTTAATCTTTAATCTACATCTTTCCCTCCTCTAAAACTTTTATTACCAGTTTCTATGATTTGACAATGATGTGTCAATCTATCGATAATTACTTTTGTTGCCTTAGCATTACCAAACATATCATTCCATTCTTCAAATCTCAAATGGGTAGTAATGATCACTGAAGTTTGCTCATACAATTTAGCAAATAACTCAAATAACAGGAATCTAGCTTCGCCTTTTATTGGTACATAGCCTAATTCATCTACTACAATCAGATGGAATCTCTTAACTGAATCGATGAATTTGCTTTCATAATTATGGATTCTAGCATTAAGCAATTGGCTAGCTAATTCATTTAAAGTATAAAATCTTACCCTGTAACTTTTTTCAATGGCGGTGAACGCCAAACCAATTGCTAGATGAGTTTTTGCAGACCCAGAACCACCTATGAACATGATATTCTGATGATTATCAATCACTTTTTGTATATCAATATTTTCAACCAATTTAGCTTGGCATGTATCTGATAGTAACTTTATGGTTGGGAACTTAGCTAGTTGCAACCTATAACCTAGCGAGCGTGACTTCTTATATTCACACTCTGCTTCAAGAAGTTTCTTTAACACATCATACACACTAGTAGTAGGAACATCATTTGTTAAATTACTTGACTCAGCTAACTGCATCTTCATACCGACTAAACCTAATTTATCTAATAACAATATTAAGTCTTTCATTTAATTTACCTCCGTTGTTAAATGCAACTTGCTATAAATACTACAATCAGCATCAGGAGGATTTTTTAGCTGAATAAACTCAGTCTCTTGGATATCTAGTTTCATTGCTGGTTGCAACAAATATTGCTCAACTAATTTAGAGCTACAGCCGCCAGCAGCAATTGTTAGGTTACAAGCATTTGTTACCTTTTCTAATCCATACTTATTAACAAGTAGCAGGATATCTATAAATTGTTTATCACCATCCTTGTAAGTCTCTAACTTATTTCGTAGTTTGCCAAATATCTCAGGTAACAAACTCATTAACTCTTTGAACGGTCCACCATTACGTAAAGCACCGGGTTTACGTTCTAGAGCTGCTATATAGTGCCATGGATTATAATTCTTCTGATAGCGTTTAAAACTACGAACATGCTCTGCAATAATCTTGCTTTTATGTAAAATCACTATTTGCCAAGCATAGGATTTAATCTGTACGCTAAGTCCCACATATTCACACGGAACACTATACATATTGCTGTCGTATTGTATTAAACTCAAAGGTGATACGGTCGTTGGATGTAATCTATAACCGGTAAACTGCCCTCTATATCCTATTAAATATGCCTTCTCTTCCTCATATATTTCTAGAATCGTTCTTTCTGTAAATTCAGGATGTCTTTTAGTTTTAGCCCACTCTATAGACATCTCTCTTAGCTGAATGTTAATAGCTTCATAACTATCTCCTTTCAATATTGGAGTAAAAAAGTTACGTCTAGTGTCTCCTACTTGTTTCTCAACCTGTCCTTTCTCCCATCCTGATGCTGGACTACAGGCAAGTGGCTCAAATAAATGGTGAGAGACCATTTGGATAAACTTCTCGTTAAAGATACGATCCTTGCCAATCAATATTTTTTTGACAGCCGTCTTCATATTGTCATAAATACCATTCTTACAACAACCAGCAAAAAACTTGAAAGCTTGATCATGGGCATCCATAACCATTTCCAGCTGCTCATTAGGATAAACCACTACCAAAGAATAACGACTATAGCATAGCTTTATTCTCGCTGCTTTAACTCTAGTAACCTCCCCATTTAAACATATTTCTTCCTCTCCCCAATCAAACTGAAACGCCTGACCAGCTTCAAAATTTAATGGAATAAAAACTTGCCCGCCCCTTGCCTCGTATTCTCTACGGAAGTTTCGTACAATTAGATTCACAGATTCGTAACTTCCTGTATAACCCGATATCTGAAGCTGTTGGTATAGCTGCCGTCATTCTACGTCGAACCGACTCCTTGCTATTCTCTGCTAATAGCTGATTTAGTACTTCAAGATGATTGCCAAGAACAGGCTTACCTTTGCTATATTTTGCTAACTCAAATTTAGTTTGATTGCTGCGAATGACTTTTTTTACTGTATTCTTTGATATATTCAGTTCTCTAGCAATTGCTTTAATTGCTTTGCCATCAACGTAATACATTCTACGTATTCTTCCAATTGTTTCCACTATAAACAACCTTTTAAAAACTCCTTAAAAAAATATTAAAAATATTAATTTTTTGGAGATATTGTTACTTATTTAGGGGGGCAATTTTCATTACAATTTTTCCCTTAAAGGGGTCAATAGCTGATTACAATTTACATACTAAGAGCTGTAAGATAAATTCCAGCCTTCAGTAGCAGGATATTTGTTTAAATATCGTTGCCACTCGACAGTTTCACCTGCAGTAAATGATGTTGGTTCAGAAATCACCGTAAGATATGATTTAGTAATTGAAAAATTTTATTGTTGACTTTTGCTAACTATAGTTTAAAACTAAAAGTGAAATAACTGCAAGGTTATTTTGGAGTGTAACAACCTCCATTCAGCAGCGGTATACATCAGCCTGTAAAAATGATGCCCCTCGATTTGCCATGGTCGGGGTGATGATAGCTATGTTCAGGGCTTGGGGTGTAAATCTCAAGCCTAAAAGCTATTGTGCTGTCTGCTGACGGTGTTGTTACCCCCCGATCGCCAAGATTATGTATAACCTATAAAACCTTGTCTTTTATCATTTTATCTTGGCGATCAAAACTCTTAATTATTAAAATATTAGAGAAGGGGTCGCATATGAACAACCAACAAGCCATTATCTTATTATATTCATCACATGCCCGTTTTGAACTCATAAGGCAATCTTTGATCAATTTTTGTAAGGAAAATAATTTTACAATAATAAAAATTATCGACACACCAAATAAATACGATGACCGTATACTTCGCGAATTAATTTATACAGTAAGCAAACAAAATAATTATAATAGTCCTATCAATCTAATCATCGATGATAGTATATTTGGTAATATTTGTTATTTCGTAACTTGGGTGGTAATTACTACTTTATTAGAAGCTAAGCTGATTAATAGGCTTTATATTCAAGAAAATATATTGCATACTGCCAATACTGAAAAAGATAAATTTGATAATTTTTTAGCAAGTAACATAATAACAGAGCATTATTTATTAAAATACTGTTTCTCATATTTTAACGTTATAATGCATGCTGCTAAAGCAACAGATGATGAAGAATTACATAAAGTCGGCAATGCATAATATATCGAGATTTTTTTAAGTGTTTTTAAGATTCCCGTACTTACTTGTTTTTTCCAGCCTAGAAGTTAATTTTTTATATACTTCATTACGGTTTCTTTTCCCTATGCTTAAAACAAGTACTGTTATTCGTATGTCATCAACTTCATAAACTAACCTATATCCTGCATATTTTAGCTTTATTTTATATAAATTAGTCCCTCCACTTAGGGCATCTTTTAGTATATGAGGATTAATTAACCTGCTTGATAATTTCTTTTTGAATTGTTGTTTAATAACTTCACCTAATTTATCCCATTCTTTCTTTGCAGCAGGAACAAATTCAAGTTTATAAATCATTTAGATTAACTGCTATAGCTTCTTTCTTTTCTTTTAGTCTTTCTTCAGCAAGTTTAAGTAAATCTCTATCATCTAATATTTCAACTATTTGTTCGTATAGCTCAGCTGGAACTAAATAAGCCGTTGGTTTATTATGATTCAATAAAGCAATTGGCTCACCGCTAGATTTAGCCAGCAATGCTGTAGGACTTTTTTTAAATTCTGATATACTGTCGGTAAGATTAGTATAAATATGGTGCATTGTTATACCGTGATTAATATTTAATTAACCTCAGTTTGATGTAATAAATTAATAGTAGGCTCAAGTAATCATCCCCATCAGAGGTGATATCACCCCTGCTTCAGTGCGGGGTCTAAAAATGCTCAACAGTACCTCGATCTACTTTCTTAGATCCCGCACCGAAGCAGGGATGACACCCTAGGCTATTAAACCGATGTATTACATCAAACTGAGGTTAATTATGTACCTATTATAGTACTTAATTTAGGTTTTAACAATATTTTAATTTACCAATTTTTGACAAAACCAGTTGTTCTTATGATTGGCTTGATAAACTTTAAACTCAGCTTTTCCTCAGCTTCTTTAACTTCTACTTTTGTTGTTTGCTCAAGCATTTTATTTGCTAAAAGTTCTAAATTTGGGTTTAGTATGTACAAGGCTGCTAATACTAATTAGCTTTCAATATAGAATGAATATGGTATAATTTAAGTTATAGAATAAAAATAAAAAAGCTAAAGTCAGGTTATCAATATGTTTATCCATCAGAAACAGTTTGTCGGATGGACTTTTTAGGGGGCAATATTTCAGGAATTTTAGCTTGAATACCACATATAAACCACATATGGATTTTTTAGTGAAATTAGAAAAATTCTGAATCCCTAATAGAAGAATGGTGGACCCTAGTGGATGATTTACGAACCCAAATCGATGTAAGAATTGCTATAAATCAGCATCTATATTATGCCAGCACGCAACCATAAAACTTCCAATAACCATATGGCTAATATACTATTTTAGTAGTTTGTTGATTTCTTCAATACTTAAACCAGTAATATTAGCTATATGCTCAGATGTCATATTTTCTTTAAGTAATTTTCTAGCTATAGTTATTCTTTCTTCTTTTAATTTAGTTTCACTGATTTTTCTTTCTTCCTCCCTACCTCTAGCTTCAGCAGCTTTTTCAGCTTGTGCAATTTTAAACTGTTCTACTGCTAGATTGTCTAGCTGGGTTTTGGTTATTTTATCATAGGTATTTAACTCTGCTTCCGTCCAAGAGGCTTGGTCTATCGCTTGAAAAGCTCTTTTAATGATAATATCATGGCCAATTAAATGTTCCATTTCAGCTAAAGTGCTATGATGAGCATGCTTGAAAAAGTACATCCATTTTTCTTCAATATTCTCTAACTGATCAATGGTTTTATGGAATTTTTTTAGTTCAGCAAAGATAAAATAAAAATCTTTGAGATCATGCTCATGCGTCTTGCTGTCCAACATTCGATGGGTTGATTTCCAATCTTTTTTGTCAGGAAACATGATGAAATCAGCAATAGCCAAAAATATCACTCCTTTCAGTTTAGCATATACTGCTAACTTCTTATGATTCTCATCTTCTTTGAGTATTTGCTGTGAATAGGCTTTAGCTGCGTAATATTGAGCCCTTTTTTCAAAACCAGCATGTTCACTAACTTGCATCTCGACAATTACTTGCGTGCCATTTTGGTCTTTACACAAAACATCTACTATAGATTGCCGATATGCTGCAATAGCAGGGTCTTGTATAGTTTTAAGAAAACTAACCTCAATGATTTGATCTTTTCCTTGATATCCCAAAATATCATTAAGGAAGTGAATTAATATATCTTTATTTTTCTCTGTACCAAAGATTTGCTTAAAGCAAAAATCATTTTTTGGATCGAGAAAACGGGAAATAGCCATACTAGATAATCAAAATTATATCATATTTTATTTAGCATAGTATAGCACAGAAATTATAAAGCACTAAGTAATATAATGCAAAAAATTAATAGCATAGTATCCATGAAAATTCAATGCACGCTACGCTATAAATGCATTGAGTTTCCATGGATACTATGCTGAAAAGGTCTCCTCAAGGATGAATGCCAAAGGCATTCATCTGATTTATTTCTATTTTTTTATTAAATTTTAACATTTTTTTGAGGTGATTTATGACTAAATATTTTAATAGTGGGCTTTATGAACTGACATTTTATGCCAAACATGAAATAGACTATCACACTGATACTATTATCGAGGATATAGAATATAATATGGAATTACTAATGGAATATTATGCCCCTGATCTTGAAGAGTATAAGGATGAGAATGATAAGTGGGACGCAGTGGAGGAGATATTTTGGGATAATTTGAGCTACTGGTCTACATATTTTAAGCCTTTAATTTTTGATGAGAAAGTAGCTTTAGAATGTGGGCTAACACCTTTTACTTATAAGGGAATAGATATGTTAGCTTTATCGGGGTGCGGTATGAATTTGTCGCCTAAATTAGATGCTTATCAAGTCTTAGTACATAATACGATTGATAGATGTAGTACATTCTTTTCTAAAGATAATCAAGGTGACAAATATTTTGAATATGTGGTAGGAAAAGATGTAACCAACAGAGTACGACAAGCACTTGGTATTTAATATTTATGTTTTTCGGTATTTTGCTCTAGAAGTATTTCAGCCCTAGAGCAAGATATTCTGAAACCGGAGTTAATGCAGGGTAAATAACTTTCATTTTGCATTAACTTCCTTCCTCTTTTAGTTCTTAATTGGTATTAAAGTTCAATAAATAGACTTGCAAATTAACAACATAGTTAATGAAGTTATAAATAGAATAGTAACTTATTTTCTGATTTCTTGTAAATATTTATAATCTAGACAATTTTAACAATAACTATTATAATTAAGCACATTGAATTAGGTGAAAAGATAATTGATATAATCAGTTGACTATAGGAATTATTTTTAGGCTCTTTGTCACCTAGACTATATTATAAATAATAACAATTATAAAAAATGAGAAGAAATAGTATGAGTGAAATAGATGATAAAGAATTAGGATTGTTGCTAGAAGCAATTGATAATTATGATTTATATGCACCAAGTTATCGTAAAGTATTAAAGACGCTTGTTAAGTTGGCTATAGATGATGTTGTAATAGTTAGTATTACAAAGCTTTATAAAATGTCAAATGTCTCTAGACCTATGGTCTATCAAGCTTTAGAGATATTCCAAGACACTAAAATTATTGAACTAATTAAAAAGCCAAAATGTAAGATTACCAAATTTATACTGAAGCCACTTGAATTTCATGAGATAATCAAACATTATAGAAAACAGCGAGAAATAAAGACAAAATATTTACATGAATAAAGAAATATCCTTGACATAAATACAAATTTAATAGGACAGTCTTAATGTGTGCGAAGAGAGATAACTACGCTGATATAATCAGTTTGTTGGAGTCGTTATAAATTATTCAGATCAGAATCACTATTGGAGCTTTGCTCAGAAGATTTGTCAGTATCTTTAGTAGGGGCAATTCTACCAACCATTTCATCTAGTGATACTTGAAAATAATCTGCTAGGGCTACAGTAACTGTACTACTAAGTGTCTTCTTAGGATTACTTTCTTTTAAGAATTTGGGAATGACTTCTTGGCTAAAACCAATAGTTATACCTAATTGAGATGGATTAATATTTTTCTCTTTAAGTTTTTTATTAAGAAAGTGTCTTAAATTAGTATTTATGTCTTCTGAACTAATTATTTGAAAGTTATAATCTTTTTGATTTATAGAAACATATTCATTTCTACCAATTACTTCGTTCATAGAACATTTAAAATAATTAGCAATTTTCAATATAGTTTCCAATTCCGGATTAGATCGTACAGAATTAATAATATTACATACGGTTTTATATAAAATATTACTATTTTGTGCGAAAGTTTTACGTTTTAAATTATTATCTTTTAATTTATGTGTTAAAAATATTTGTATTTGATGAACAAGAGCCATACTTTAAATAATTTAATATTTCTAATAAAAAATGAACAAACATTGTTCATTTCTCTTGACACCCCAAAATAATTATAATAAACTAGCAAAATAGGATGAGATCATTAAAAAAAAGATCTGTGATTATTGATTAATTTTTTAAAGCAAAGAATATACTTTGCTAAATCTCAAACTAAAAAAACCCAGTGTAATACTTAAGTATTAAGCTTATTAATAAAGCCAAAACTTAAATGTTACATTGGGGAATAATATACTGGTAAGTACTCAAAGTTTTGCAGGCTCAAAAGTACTTACCAGTGAAATTAATCAAATAGCATCAAATGCTATTTAAATAACAACCTTTTTATTGAGGTATCACTATGATCATATACAAATTTCTTAGCCAAATCAACCCCCTTTATTTTTACAGTTCTATAGCAGCAATCAATCAGCCAAGCGAAAGGCTATAGCAAACAAGCACAATCCTAGGCAACAAAGGAAGTAACATATGAATTACCAAATATTGGCCTTGGCTATTTTAGCATTCAGCATAATCATCGGACAGATACTCTTACTCCTAATATCGATAAAATGGCTTAATAATATCAGATTAGCCTATAGCGAGATCGAGGTTATTTGCAAGGATTTCTCTAATATCTACATTAAAGCACAAAATGAAATAGCAAGTCTGTATCAAAAAACCACAGAGCTAGCTAACAGTACAGCTAAGAAAGAACATCACATATTGCATGCTACCTTTCAGTTAGAAGATATAAATCTGCATCTTAAAATGCTACTTGATGAATTTAGAGTATTTGCTAGGTCTAATACTAATTAATAATAAAGTGATTATCGATGCTTTAGCTGGTAAATTTTAGTAAAATTACTTGTATTTATTTTTTAAATCGGTGATATTTAAGGTAACAGTGTGATTTGATAGCAGCAAAAGCATAGAAAGGAGATATCCTCTTTTTCATAACACAAAGCTAGATGTCTATGGTGTCAGGTTTATCACTACAAACCATTGCTTGGCAGATTAATTGGTCAAGAGTAAAGGGTTCTTCAGATTGGATAATTTCTACTATCGTTAGTCCGTGCTTTTGGCTGGCAATGATAATTATCCTTTCTGAGCTTAAGGCTGTCAGGGGTGTCATAAGGTGGATTCAGTAAAACTATTGCTTTGTTGAAATCAAGGTTGTTGTATAATAAGCTTATTAATCTTTATTTTGAGTATTATGATGACAAAAAGACAGCGATTAACAAAAAAGGAAGTAAACGCCATTCCTCTCAATCATAGACAAGAACATTTAGTTTCTTATTTTTCTAGTGATAGTGATCCGGAATATGATATCGTGAGGGATTTTGCTCTCGAGACTATTTCTAAGACACCAAATTTTCCTCTTATGATAAGATATTTTAAACAAGCAAATAATCAGCTAAAAAAACTGTTAGTTTTAGGGTTAAAATATCACCCTACAAATTTGTTGTTTTTAACGAATCTTGCTGAGTTTCATATATACTCACCTATGCAGCAAGAGTTAATAGATGCATATATTAATGCTTGTAAAATAGAAGATGATCCCAAACATTTTAAAAGTATAGTAGCAAACTTCATACAAGAAGGGGTTGAATCTAAATTTAACGCCTTAGCTATTTTGAAAGAACTTTTTATGACTACTGATAGCTATAAGGCTGAATTTATAAAGCTAAAATTAAGACAGAGGGATGGCAATGTTTACTCCCTCTTTTGTTAATCGCTGTCTTCTTATATCATCAGAATACTTAAAATAAAAATTAACAAGCTTATTATACCTGTGTTTATTTATTTTTTTTCAAATCAACTATTTATCACAGGCTTAAAATCCTTGCAACCCCTATTATATATCAACTATTCTCTCTTACCTTATCCCGAATTTGCGTAAGAAACAAAAATAATCCTACTCCCATAAATCAAACATAGAGGAAGAGTATTTTTATACGTCACGGCTACTGTGAACCTTAGTACTTCTTTGATGTTGATTCTATCGTATACCAATTCTTTAAAGCAAAAGAGTATGCATTTCAAAAAAGTTATAGCTCCGCTATAAGTTCAATTCAAGGATGAATGCCATTGGCATTCATCGGGTTTATTTTCATAAAGTTTGATATATGTCCTAACTGCTCTTTCAAAGATTTCTGATTTAACATTTTGAGGGAAAGTCAAATAGAAGTCATATAATTCTTGTGGAACTCGTAAAGAATAAGTGAGTTTATTTTTCGTACTCTCTTTTATATCATGAGCAGTTAATGTCATGCCATTTTTGTGGGCTACAAGTGCATTACGTAATAGATCAGAAACACTAGTATACTGATAATTACCGGCTGCTTTGTTTGAAATAATAATATTTTTTAACTGATTAAGTAAAGAACCACTTAAATAAGTACTAAGTGTACAATTAAGTGGTTTCTTGTTCTGCATATCATTAGCCATGTTAATGCTCTTACATGTTTTGTTAAAAATGCTTAATTCTTTAAAAAAGAGTGAAGCTTAGTTTTTGTTGAAAAAACGTAAGGTAAATTGGTTTCGAGATCGTATTGGCTATAATCAAAAGTCATAGTGTGAATAAGACAATGGTCAACCTCGTTCCCTCTAGATTTTTCTAGATATACTATTTTTTGCATCATTTGCTTTTCTACTACTTCTTCTCTTTGAATTTCTTCCCAAGCTTCGATGTAATCCGGATCTTGAGAGCAAATTTCAAGCCAAGCTGCTGTAGCTTCTTGATGTGACATTTCAGCAAAAAATTTTTCATCTTCTTCTGAATATTTTTCAATATTGTTGTTCATAGTATTACTCCTAAATTATCTTACTTACTAATAATACATTACAATACAATACATTTATTGGATATTTTATAAAAAAATTATTATATTTACTGATTGATGCAAAATAACAACAGTATAATTATATATGATAAATTATAGCTATTAGTAGAATTAGATATTAGAGGATATGTAGATTAATGACATACTAGTTAAGTGAATCTTTAATAATTTGCAGATCGTACTTAACCTCAGCAAGGGCATCTTTTAAAGCTGGTAGATTTGTAACGTATCCATACCATTCTTCCCGCAATCTGTTCCATTTGAGTGAATGGGAACGAATAGCATCCCGAATCTCTTTAGAAGGTTTTTCAGTAAGAATTCTTTCATAATCGTTAATTACAAACTTAATATAGTTTACATTCGAACAACTACTATATATTGTAAATTAAAATATTATTCTAGTTTTTTCTAGCAAGAGTTCTATAATATAAATTTTACTGGTACTTTCTTGTCTAGTCACGTTTACACAACGATTTGTAGGGTATGTGAATATAAAGGGAGTAGCTGTCTATTTATACAACAAAATGCAAAAATATTCATCTTTTTCAAAAAAATATAATAAATTCCTAGTAATATTCTAATTTTTAGTTTAACTTGTATAGTGATTTAAAATATTATAGTTTTTTTATGGAAGAAGAAGAGATTAATTATTGGGACAACTCACAGTATGAATCTTGTCAATATGCACTAGATTACTGGACAAATTACGTAAGATGAATGAGGAAGTAAACCGACCAATAGATATTGATGAGGTTAGAAAGGCTATTTATTACGCCAAGAAATATCATGGTAGCCAAATGAGGCAGTCAGGTGAGCCTTATTACTCTCATCCAATAGAGGTGGCATATATGATCTCTGATTATCTTTACCGCACTGACATTATTGTTACCAGCATACTACATGATACCCTCGAAGATACAAAACTTACCGAAAAAATGATTGCTTATATTTTTGGGGATCAGGTTGCTAGTCAAGTAGAATCTTTAAGTAGGAACAAGCCACACGGTAAGATTAGCTCGGCAGAAACATTAGCTTTATTAGTTCAACAAAAAAAATATGATGTGGCTTTGATTAAATTATTTGACAGAAAGCATAACTTGCAAACAATAGGGGCTAAATCTCCGGAGAAAAGAGAGAAGGTATTGCTAGAAACGTTAAAGAGCTTTATTACTCTTAGTATGTATCTAGGTATGCCAGAAATAAAAGATGAATTTATGGAGATTTATTTACAATCGATATCTACTGTACAGGATTTAGAGGTGTCAGCTGTTCAACAAATTTCTTTTCAGAATAATTATCGTTATCCATTTCTAACTGCTCAAAATGCAGTATCCCGAATCTGTAGCCTATACTTAAAGGAATAGTAATAATTAATATTCCCCAATTGCCAAAATGCTCTACAAGATAAACAAAACTAAAAGATGTAACCACATATACTAAAGCACGTGATAGAGCATATAAAAAACTTGAGTAAGAAAATCGTTTGAAAACAGGAAAATATTTGAAAAAAATCGGCACAGCTGGTGCATCTCCTAAACCAAACACAACTATGATCGATTGTATTAAAAGTAATTCAAACGGGCTGTGAATATTATTTAGCCAATAAGGACATACTACTATAAATAATGAAAATACTACTAAAAACAAACGAAGAATTTTTAGAGGGTGTACTTTGCTACTTAGGTAAGTTCTCAATATTAATCCACCGGCTAATTGTACTATTGCAACAATAAGATTGTGTCTTATAATTTCTTCAGTATGATAATTAAAAAGTTTTTTTAGAATGTCACCGCAATATATATACGCAAGAAAAAAAGATACGGGCCAAGAGCATTGTATTAAAAGATAAGCTAAGGACGTTTTCCAATTAACTTTTTCTTTCCAAACAGGATCATGTTCAAGGATATTAATATCCACTTTAGCTTTATTGAAACTACTTTGGACTTGGCGTTTTGCATCGACAAAATCAGGCGTTTCCCTCAATCTAATTCTAGCAATACCACCAGTTATTGCGATTACAGTACCGATGAAGAAAGCTATACGCCAACTAAAACCTTGGGAAGTAACAATGGATGCTACACCTAAAGCAGCGACACTGCCAAAACCAGCAAAACAGGAGATTATTGCTACAACAGGATATTGTATAGCCGGATTTTTTATTAGCTCTGTGAGGTAAAGCTCTGCTCCTACTATTTCTCCTAATGATGACACACCTTGAACAATACGACATATTGTAATCAGCCAAGTAGCTGTTATACCTATTTGAGCATAGGTTGGAAGAGTCGCCATAATAGCACAAGATATAGCCATCAAAAAAGTTGTAATAACAACTGATGATTTGCGACCGTAATTATCCCCTACCCAACCAAATAACAAAGCTCCAAACGGTCTGAAAACGAATGTAGAGCAGAAAGCGGCAGCGGAATAAATAGTTGCCGTATGAGCATCAGTTTTTGGAAAAAATAACTCGTTCAACAATACAGCCATATGTACATATAACATCAGATCAAAATACTCAAGGAATGTTCCGGCTCTGTCCAAAAAACTGTGTAAATTTCGAAATAGGTTATATATAAAAGTATAACAAAAAAGGAAATTACATGAATAAAAAAACTAATGAATCAATAAAGCAAGCAGTAGATTTATTAATAGATAATGATACAGATGTAAGTACAATACTGAAAGAAGGAGGTTTATTAAAAGAATTGACCAAACGTTTAATAGAGAAGGCACTGCAGTCAGAAATGAATAATCATCTAGGCTATGATAAATACAGTTGTGCAGATAATGATAATGCTCGTAATGGTATAACTAGCAAAAAACTGATCTCCGAACATGGAGCTGTAGAAATAGAAGTACCAAGGGATAGGCATAATACCTTTGAACCCGCAATACTACCAAAACGCCAGAAACGTTTTGATGGTTTTGACGATAAAGTACTATCATTATATGCTAAAGGCATGAGTATATCTGATATTAAGATTCAGTTACAGGAGTTATACAGTGTTGAAATAAGTGAAGGCTTAATCAGCCAAATTACTGATGATGTAATGGATGAGGTTAAAGCTTGGCAGAGTCGACCATTAGAAGAGATATATCCGATAGTATTTTTTGATTGTTTAGTAGTAAAAGTCAGGCAAGATAAAAGGATAATCAATAAGGCAGTATATGTTGCATTAGGAATTGATTTATCTGGTAAAAAAGATATATTGGGATTATGGATCAGTGAAAATGAAGGGGCAAAATTTTGGCTCGGTAATTTTACCGAAATGAAAAATAGAGGGCTAAAAGATATACTGATTGCCTGTAGCGATAATCTTACTGGTATGTCTGAGGCAATAGAAGCAGTTTATCCAAAAACAGAACATCAATTGTGTATTGTACATCAGATTAGAAATAGTTTAAAATATGTGTCGTATAAAGATAGGAAGCAACTGTCTAGCGATTTAAAGCCGATATATACTGCAGTAACGGAAGAACAAGCCCATTTAGCTTTAGTATCTTTTGAAGAAAAATGGAATAAACAATATCCACAAATTGCCAAATCATGGTATAATAATTGGGACAATCTAATGATTTTTCTAGGGTATCCTGAGTCAATTAGAAAGGTAATTTATACAACTAATTCAGTTGAATCTGTCAATAGTCAATTGCGTAAAGTAACAAATAATAAGCGGGTTTTTCCTAATGATAATGCTGTTTTTAAAAGTTTATATTTGACAATTGACTATATGACCAAAAAATGGACTATGCCCATTCCAAACTGGAATGAAGCTATGGCTCATTTGATGGTTAAATTTGAGGATAGGCTTAACAAAATTTAATGACCTATTTTTTCGAATTTACACAGTTTTTTGGACAGAGCCGATTTTTGATACTTACCAGCTCGCCACTCTAAATCCCTGCCATAGCTATCCAACTGGCTTTGAGCAGCTTCCCCATAACTTCTTAACTGGTTTTGCAACCCTTCAGCATGCGATCGCTGCCTTGTATAGTCAGCAGTGATTTGCTCTTGTCTATTCTGTTCTTGTTTGTATTGTTCAATCATGCTGAGCAATTGTTGTCTAGCATTATCAAAGTTACTAGTATCCTGCGACAATCGATTTTGCTGTGATTGATAGTTAGTAAGCTGATGTTCAAGATTAGCTTTTTCCCTTGTTAGCTGTTGATGCTCTTTGGTGATGCTATCCATCGAATGGCGTATTTTACTTTCTGTTTCACTACGTTGCTTTTTTAACAATTCAACGTCTTGCTGATATTGAGTAATATGGCTACCGGCTTCCTCTTCGGTTAAACCTTTCAAGCTTTCTCTTCGCTGGGCTACTTGATCATACAGGTTTTGAAACTGACCCGGTAATTGCTCTACCTCACTTATTTTGAAATCAAGGGCGGGAGCTTTTTGTTTCAAGCTTTCAAAAGCTTGTTTTAGTTGATTGGCTGATGCAGACAAACTAGCTCTTTGTGATTCTATGTTTCTTAAGCCACTATCATATTGTCGAGTATGATAATCTAGTTGGTGTTGCATATCATAGCTTCTCATGCTAGCTTGATACTGTTGCTCTTCTAGAGAGTGTAAGCCCTGCTGAGATTGTTGCAATTGCTGCGACAAATTATTGATAGTATTTTGTGCTTCACTCGCATAACTACTATAACGATCTCGTGACTCATTATAGAGACGCTTCTGTCTTGATGTATCAGCTCCAGTAATGTACCTGTTCCTAGATGCACCAACCGCTAAAGCACCAAGTCCTAGTAAACCTAATATTGGCCACATATATTACTTTGCCTTAATTATTTATTAATTACCATTTCAATTATTTCATCATCAATTCTTGCTTCTTCTGCTCCATCATCTTTCCAACGCATTGTAATCATTCATTACTTTACGATACTGTAATATATTATATTGGGATTGCTGTTGCTCATTACCAGTTTTTACATCCATCGCTAAATAACAAAAGCTCTCGGTTATATCAGTTGCTCTAGATGAATTAGAATGCACTCCTCTTTTGGTAGCATCAAACTCGAAAAGTCCGTTAATGCCACGTTGACATTTTTGGGCGTCGATGCGGCATTTACCCAGTAGTATTCTTGCCTTGGTTATCATTTCTTCCCGTAAATATTTCCGACCAATAGCAAAAGGCGAGAAGCCTACTTTCTCTGCTACCTCATTAGCTTGTTGTAATCTTGTATCCAAAGTTGGCATTTGTCTTCGACTCATATCATGGGGCAATACATTGCGTCCATATTGATAAGGTCTAGTTCTTAAATGCGTCAAGTAAAACTCTAAATCCTTACCCCTGTTCATATAAAAGTCAATAATATCGATAGAATCTTTTTTTTCTTGAACAAACCAAATAACCGTATAATCAACAATCCCTATATCCCAGTAAGTATGAACCTGATAGGCTGGGTCATATGGTACATAGCCAATACGCCCCTGACTTTCAGCTAGTCGTAACTGTTCAACAAAAGTACCACCTTGATCAGCTCTCTTATAGCGATAAGCAGCAAAGTCACAATAAAACTCTCTTTGAATCTCTTCGTTACTCATGTCGACTGAAGTCAACTTGTTTTTATCAACTAATGGCTGCCCCTCATGATCAGTAGTATCTTCGATAGTTTTTATTTGACAAAATACTTCCGGGCTATCTTGATATTTTCGGTATAATTCTTCACCATGTGTTAATTTCGGATTATCGGAAGGAGTATACAAATAAAGCAACCAACCATTATTACGAATTACCATCGGCTCTATAACGCAACTCATAGCTCGTGGATCATGATAAGAATACTCCGAGATAACTGCTCCCTTAATACCACTACCCCTGATAGTCGCATAACGATCGCTACCAACAAACTGAATCACTGAACCATTTTTAAATAATATCCGTTGCTTATATTGCTGACTACGAGCAATAATCCCTTTAGGAATAAATGACATATAAGGACGCCCCGATAATGTCATACCATCCCATATGCTCATTTTAGCTTGATTATAGGTAGGATAGACATACCAATAAATGCCAACTTCTCGAATAGCACTAGCAGTGATCCAGTTAATACCCATAATATCCTTACCAGCTCTTCTATGCCAAATGGCTATAGCTTTCTTACCACCCGAGTATAAATATCTCCACAAAGGCAACTGAAATGGATAGGGTGACCAATCCACCGGGAATTTAAGACTTTTAGAGGCAGAGCTAGTAACCTCTTTGCTGCCTTTAGTTTCACTAGTAGTTTTCATCACTTTGGTCTTACTGTCCTTTGGCAAGTGCATATTCTGCTTCATACGATTCTATTTCAAAATTAGCTACATCTATCATTTTTGACATTTCTCGGGCTTTGGTTACTTGTTCAGCTTCATCACTATTTTTCCTATGGTAACTAGCATCATGCTTCCTCGTTTGATATTTTTGCGAATTGGCTTTAAGATATTCCAACAATGACTTAGAACAATATTTTTTCTTAGTAGCTATTGCCTGATTATCCTTGTCATAGGTCACTTCCTCATAACCGTTAATTGCCCTGTCATATAACACCCCTTCTGCTCTATCTACTGCAATGGCTAAAGCTAAATTGACGCATTTTTTTAGGTATTTATCATTGTGAATGATCCGATGTAACATAAGAGGCGAGATACAATCAACCTTGCTAATAGCAGTAACAATGTTGCCACACTCACAAAGATGCAACAGAAAACTAGAGATATTATTGATTGAACCAAACTTGTTGATAGTGCTAGATGATATCTTTGCTAAATATTTTTCAAATAAGCTATAATTTGTAGTCATTTCTGTTCTTTGAAATTTCTTTGCTATTAGCCTTATTATAGCTCTTTTTCAGTCTTTTTTCCAGTCTATTAATTAAAATAGGTTAGATATCTTGCATTATTATTTTCTACTTATTAGTGCTTATTAATTAATTATTTTCTATTTTATATATTATTCTTGCTGAATTTTTTATATATTGTTTTTAGAATAAATAAATATTAGCAACTAATTTTTTTATAAAAATAATTAGATTTTTAAATGACACAGATTAACATTACACAAGATGAAGCTGATTTTCTGTTTAAAATGAAAAAAATTAAAACGGATAATAATATTTGGAGTCTTCCGGATCTTGGCGGTAAAATAGCAGTACCTTTGATATCTCTTGATAAAAGGGAACATTTTATACTGGATGTTAGTAGAGGAAGATTAGATATGAAAAGACAAAAATATCAAAATCGTTCTAGAGAAGTCATAATATTGGCACGCTTAGATTTAGGGAGTAGTCATAGAAATCCTGATGGTGAAGAAGTAGGTATACCGCATTTGCACTTATATAGAGAAGGATATGGTGATAAATGGGCATTTGCTATCCCAAATAATATTTTTCGAGATATAAATGATTTTTGGCAAACTTTACATGATTTTATGGGGTATTGTGAAATTATTGAAGTTCCAAATTTTTCAAAAGGATTATTCTCATGACTTCAAGCTTAAATATAGAACATCTTTTAGAAAATTACTATAAATGGTTAAGAGATAAAACAGCATGGAAACAATTAAAAGATTGGCTTGAGATAACTACCCCTTATCTTGACCGCCATAATGACTACATACAAATTTATCTAAAACAAGAGGGGAATAGTTATATCTTGACTGATGATAGTTGGACTATTGATGATTTAGAACAATCAGGATGTTTGCTGGACTCTGACAGACGACAGAAATTTTTAGAAATGACTCTTAATGGTTTTGGTGTACATAAAAATAATAATGAAATGTTTGTTAAAACCAATCAGCAAAATTTTGCTTTAGCCAAACATAATCTCATTCAAGCAATTCTTGCCGTTAACGATATGTTTTACTTAGCAAGACCTAACATTGCCTCGTTATTTTATGAAGATGTACAAATGTGGCTAGATGCTTGTGATATCCGATATTCTGAAAGAGTTGCATTTTTAGGTCAATCCGGTTACCTTAGACATTTTGATTTTCTTATTCCAAAATCAAAATATGCCCCTGAGCGTATGATTCAGACAGTAAATACTCCAAATAAAAATAAAGCAACTAGTATTATGGGAGATTGGTTTGATACGAGAGAAGTACGTTCATCCGACGCAAAAGCATATACTTTCATAAATGATAATGAGAAACCTATACCAGAAAATTTTCAAGATGCTTTAAAAAATTATCAAATTATCCCTGTACCGTGGAGTAAACGAGATAATTTTAAGAGCGAATTAGCTGCTTAGTATTAAAAATGAGATTTTAATACTAACTGATTAATTACCTCAAAAAAATTTTTCGCGTGACGCCCCCTATACCCCATTTTGCGACGCGTACACCCCCCGGGTGATTCCGCGAACAATTTTTGCCAAAAAATGTAAAAAAGTGACAAAAACTGCTAAAAATCTCAGCAAAATAGCTATAGATGGTGAATTTAAGGGCGAGCTTCTGCCTAGCCGGCAGAGGTTCGACCTTTGTAACCTGCATTACTCTCATATTTTCCAAATCCTTACAATTTCATATGTGATTTTTATGTACTCTTCAACCTTCAGTAACTGGTTGATTATTATTAACTTCTTTGTAATCATTCTTTTTTCTCAACTGATACAATTAGTTTCATCAACTTAACTACCAATTCAAATTTTCGTTTGTTATTGCAATAATACCTTAAAATTTCGCAAATATAGACTCGTACAATAGCGTTATTTGTTTTTAATATTTCCCCTAACTAAAAATTAAATCCTCTTATAAACATATTTAAAATAGCTTTAAATGCTATTTACCATAGCTTACAGCCCAGCCATTCTATCGACTTTCATAAACTCAAAAGTATAATTCAGTTTACTGCAAGCATATTCCAAATCTTTGCTGTACTTATTCTTAATCCAATCCCCAATAAAGGCAGTAGCTGGTTTGAGAATAAGCTTATTGCAAGTCGTATCTTCTTCAATTGCTTCTAACTTGCTAAACCAAGCTTTGTCCAAGTGTTCACCGTATAATTTTAACAAATATTTCCTTACTTTATACCATACTGACTCTGGATTTAGCCCACTTAGCTCTAAATGATAATCCGATACCTCTCTTTTGTTGGTAATACGCAATTGCTGAACATCTTTGCCATATACCTCTTGCACTGTCTTGAGCAATGTGCATTTGTCAGTTTCTGACAAAGAGATATCCGCTAGATCAATCTTGTATTCATCGTCACATACTCCAAAAAAACTGCACCTCTTCAGCAATTGATAAGCAGTACTAGGCTGATGCTCCTCAAAAGCTTCAACAATCTTACGTTTCAATTGATTCAGTGGTTTAACGCCCTTACTATCTTTTACCTTTTGCAAATAAGCCTTTCTTGCACTAGTAGCATTGTTCAGATCGAAGTTAAAATTTGGGTTATTTGCCTTAGCTGGTGGACGCCTTTCATGAATCAAAGTTATCTTCATGTAATTCAGTACTGCTTGCTTGCAGGGAAAGAGATTATTAGGAGAGTCCAAGCTATGTTTAATCAATAGCTTGTTGATAAAACTCAATTCGTAATTACGACCTGTTGTCTTTCTTAACCAAGCAGCATCTTCTTCGGTCAATGGGTAAAACATCTCTAGCTTCCTACGTGAATACCAGCCTTTAGCCTGTTTGGTAATATCACTGAGCCACCTAGGCAATTTCCCACTAGCTTCTTGCTCAGACCCGCTACCTCCTGAATACCCATCTGTTGAATCAGAATCTGAATCGCAGTCTGACTCGTCATCAGTTGGAGCTGCCTCAGAGGAATTGTCGTCTGTGGAATTGCAGGGTAACGTTTCATTTACTGAGTTTACCTTTGTTTCCATAGGTAAATTAAAACTTTTTTCTTCAGTTGACTCAGGTTTTGGTAAACTTTTTTCACTTGAACTTACCGTTATCTCCGGCGATGAATCAAAGATTTGCTCCGTAGTTGACGCAGATTCTGACACATTTTTTTCACCTCTTTTTGCCGTTACCTCAAGCGGAAAATTAATGTTGTGTTCCTCAGTTGATTCAGGCTTTGACACAGTTTGTCCACAGACTTGTCCACAATTTTCTTGATTTTTTCCATATCTAGATATTATAGATATATCTATAGATGCGTTTTTTTGAAAATTTTTTACAGTTGGGTGGTAATTTTTTTCCGGTTGAATTGAAATTTTTTTATGGCTAGATTGAATATTTGTGTAATTAAAGTGATAAGAACTATTATTAGCTTTACGAAAATTCATAAATTTCTTAAGGAGTTTGATAGATAAAATATTACGGCATTTCACGTTATGTTTGATCGTAGTAGTAATTAAAGTAAAAGCAATAAATCCACTTTCTTGTAATTCTGTTAGACATTGTTTAACCCGTTTTTGACAAACTTCTAGTTCTTTCTCGAAAAAATGATAGCCTTCTTGTAATTCATCCGAATTTCTATAATTACTAGTTTTCATGCAAGAAACTATCAACGATAAAAGTTGACGAGAAGTTTTACTTAATTGCTTACCACAATTGTCGGTAAGATTCCGCCACTCAGGCGGGACAAAATTACCGACTATGTTATAAAAGATAATATCTTGATTTTCAACTACAGAGCGAGAAAAAGTTAACGATTCTGTCATATTTCCTCCCCTTGTAATAGGGTTAAAAATAGATTTTTTTGTAGGTCAAATTTCAGGAAATTTGTCTGAGAAGTTACATATAAATTACATATGAAATTTTTAGTAAAGTAAGAAAACCCTAGAAGGGGCATAAGTATTGGTGGAGACGAAGGGAATCGAACCCCCGACCCTCTGCGTGCAAAGCAGATGCTCTACCCCTGAGCTACATCCCCAAACCGTATTAATGATAGGTAGCTTATATACCTTTTTACAGGCAAGGTCAACAAACTTGTTTGAAAACTTAATATTTAGGCTAAATTTTTGTTCTGTCCCAAGGTAATGCCTTGCCATCAGATCCAACTACCAAATCTCCTGATACATCATATTCTGCTGCTAAAAAAGAAGATTTACCTGATATAAGTTTTACAGGCCTAATTTTTTGTCCATTATGAAAATACTCCTTTGCCTGTTCTCTAGAGGTTGGGTTATTTTTAGACGCTGTTTTAGCTTTTGACATATATGTAATAATCTCAAATATTTTTCTATAATATACAAACCTAAGTACAAAATATCTCACCTTTAATATTTGTCAAGAAAAAGCTGTGAAATGATGTAATAGTGAATTATAGTGTATCACTACAATTATATCATATTTTATTAAACCACTAAGATGTTTAAAATACTTCCAAAAACATTTTATGAAAGAAATACGCTTATTGTCTCACAAGAGTTACTTGGAAAGGTTTTGTGTTTTGGTAATATAGAAGCACGAATTATTGAAACAGAAGCTTATGTTGGAGAAGATGATCCTGCTTGTCATGCAGCAAAGGGTATAACGCCCCGTACAAAGATTATGTATGGTTCTGCAGGTCATGCATATGTATATTTGATTTATGGTATGTATTATTGTTTAAATATAGTAACAGAAAAACAGGGATTTCCAGCTGCTGTATTAATTAGGGGAGTGTATCAATATAGCCCTTTACAAGTTTTACTTGATGGACCTGGTAAATTATGTCGTACTCTTGGAATTAATAAAACCCAAAATGGTCAAGATGTAACTAGTAATAAGTCTTTTTGTATTATTGATGTAGGTAATACCCCTAAATTTATTAGTACTCCTAGGATTGGTATTAGCAAAGGTACAGACAGACTTTGGCGTTATTTAGAAATATAATTTGGGAGTACCTGTGAATTGATTCTTTTTAACCTCAGTTTAGGATTAATTTCATTAATCCAATTATACCTTCAATTAGCCCTATATACTCGATGAAAATCAAGAATTGCGTTGTCGTCTTCAGGGATCTTCGGTGCTCACGTACTAAATGTACGCTCCGCTCCTCGACCCTTCGACTCCTAGCACTTCATAATTTTGATCTTCGTCTATCAACTCTTCATTTACGAGTAGTATATTATCTATTCTTGAATTTTTGGTATTGGAGGTATTGATTTAGGATCAGGGCATTTACGAGTTTGGAACATTAATTGATCAATAGAATGCCCAAATTTATCAGTGCTTAGTAGATTTTTATTTATCCATTTTGCCATTATCAATTTACCCAGCTCAGAATGAATAACTGGAATATCCGGTACGGCACTAGCACCTACCCCTGCAATTTTAATATGATAACCCTGTTTATCTAATCCATATTGTTGTAATACTTTATCAACTTCTCTTTGAGTAACAATTGTTTGGCGTTCAATATGAGGATTGTTACTGACAAACAAAATAACAAAGTCTTTTTGTCTACCAAATTTTCTACTTAAAATTCTTTTAGCAAAATTAACTGCTGCATCATGAGCAGTAGTGGCTGTATCAGGCCTTTCGTTATTCTTGCCTACTTTAGTATTGATTATTTCAGTACGCTTAACTTGATCCTTATTAAGGAACTTGTTTACTAGGTCACTGCTCATCAGGTCTTCTGTGATTTTTCTCTCATTGCTGCTTGCATAATTAGGATAGAGTCTTCTAGGAAAAAGACCTAATGGACATTCTTCTTGTGTTTTATATTGAATAAATGGCTGAGCTTTATTTAACTTAATATCGTAATCTTTAGCAAGAGACTCGATATACCTTTCACCTTCCTCAATACAAGATGAATCATTTCCAACTAATTGTACAGTATCCAATCTATTATTAATATCTGCCTTTCCTTGCCATGCTTCTAGCAATTCAGTGTATGTTTTGGGAGTAATGCCATCGAGATTAGCCCATAATGGTCTTGCTCCTGTTAATACTAGTACTGATCCGTTAACTTTAATTTGTTCTGTTAATTTATTATAATAGATCATACGTGTCAATAACCTAATTCTAGCTGCCCCGGCAATCCAAGCTTCGTCGTATTCTTGATAGTTAGGTTTTATTTCATTAATAAGTCCCAATTGTCTAGCATCTACAATATATTGAGACTTATATTTAGTCATCCAATCTTTAGTGGTCAGTTCATTTCGTTCCTGACCAGGATTAAGATCAAACGCATCCTGAGCAATAAATAGTAACCAATCTTCAACATTTCGTACATTTATCTCATTAGTAGATTTAAATAAATTTTTACGCAATGATTTAGCATTGAATTTACTAGGAACGTTTTGATTAGCACTAGCTTTAGCCAAACTGCCCTGAATCAAACGAAATATTTTGTCTGCATTAGTCTTGTCAAAACATACTAGATCGTGCCATAATTTTTGTGGTTCAAAATATCCAGCTAGATAAAAAATCTTTAACAAAGCTTCTTGCTGGGTTGGTGAGGTAAAACCTAATTTGCTAGCAGCTAATTCGAACCCTGAAAGTTCTGATGAATGTTTATAATCCGCGTATGTTACGCTGGTAGTTAGGGTAACTGTTACAGATAATAGCATTCTTTTTAAGGCTTGAAGCATAATATAATTTTCTTCGTTTAATTATAACCCTAGACTTTTGGGCTTTTGGTACTTAATCCAAATATCAATCAACAACTTAGTAATAATAATCGCAGAAAACATAGATGATATTATACCAATAGTTAGTGTTACTGCGAAGCCTTTTATAGCTCCAACTCCAAATATAAAAAGTAAAAATGCTGCAATCAAAGTTGTAACATTTGAATCAAGGATTGTAGCAAAAGCTGATTCAAATCCTATCCTTATAGCATATAGATTAGATGCACCTTTTTTAAGTTCTTCTCTTATTCTTTCATAAATGAGTACATTGGCATCAACTGCCATACCAATCGTTAGGATTATACCAGCAATTCCTGGCAGAGTTAATGTAGCTTGGAAAAGTGACAATAACGCTAAAATATAAAGTAAAGCTAAGCTTAATGCTATATTGGCAAAAATGCCAAGAATTCCGTAAGACCAAATCATGAATATCACCACACTAACAAAACCAATCATACCTGCTTTCTTGCCCGCCTCTATTGAATCTGCTCCAAGATTTGGCCCTACGGTTCTTTCCTCTATTATTTTTAAAGGGGCTGGCAGCGAACCAGCTCTAAGTAATAACGCTAATTCATTTGCTGATTCAACAGTAAAATTACCTGAAATTATCCCGCTTCCTCCAAGAATTGGTTCATTAATTACTGGTGCACTTAATAATTTGTTATCAAGCACGATAGCAAGCCTCTTGCCAGAATTATTCTTGGTTATTTCTGCAAATAATTTACTACCAAGATTATTAAAAGAAAAAGCAACAGCAGGCTGAGAATTTTGATTGAAAGAAGCTTGGGCAGTTGTTAGCTGGTCACCACTAACAATAACTTTTTTCTTAACAACTACGTAATATTCTTGTTTATTTTCATTTTCCCCTTTCACTAAAATTGAACCAAAGGGTAAATGTCCATTTAATGCTTGTTGTATGTTGGCAGTTTCATCTACTAAATGAAAGGTTAGTTTTGCAGTTTTGCCAAGAATATTTTTGAGTTGTTGTGGATTTTCCTCACCTGGTACTTGCAGTAATATATGTTTATCACCTTGCCTTTGTATGTTAGGTTCTGTTGTGCCGGTGCTATCCACTCTCATTCTGATTATTTCAATTGATTGGGCAATAACTTGATACCTTAATTCAGCAAGCTTCGAATCACTATAGCTAAACTTAATATTAGTATTATCATTTTCCACAGTAATTTCTCGGTCAACTTTACCTAAGATCTTTTTGACCTGTTTATAATCTTCTAGGTTTCTTAATTCAAACTGCACCGCCTTGTTCTTAACAACAAGATTTTTATAACCTATTTTATCTTCCCGTAAATATTTCCGTAAATGGTCAGCTAGACTGTCCATTACATCATTTAAGTAACTATCAAAATCTACATCTAGCAATAGATGAGCACCACCTCTTAGATCAAGACCAAGATTCACCTTATGGTTTGGCAGTATTTTAGAATCTATAGTTGTAAAATTAGGTAAAGCACAAATAAAGGCTGCTATTGTACATAAAATAGAAAGGAATATTTTCCATTTAGGAATATTATACACAGCTTATTTCCCTTTATCTTTTTTACTTTTGGCAGTAACTTCTGTTTTATGACGACTTGTAATATCAAGTATTGAAGATTTTAGAATTTTGATTCGTATATTTTCAGCTATTTCAAGATCTACTGTGTTGTCAGCATCGTTAATCTTGCTTACCACCCCGAAGATTCCACTATTAGTTACCACCTCTTCTCCTTTCTTAACGCTACCAACTACAGCCTCTTTTTCACGACGACGTTTATCTTGTGGTCTAATTAGAAAAAAATAGAATACAACGAAGATTAATACCATCGGTACAAGGCTTGTTAATATTGATTGAGTAGATGATGATTCAGCTACTGGAGCTACTTCCTCAGTTTCTGTTATTGATATTGTATCTTTGTTATCTGCATAGGCATTTTCTATAAACATATATATCTCCTGACGTATTATGTAAAAGTAGTTGTATTATTTATTGTATACTCGATGAAAATCAAGAATTGCGTTGTCGTCTTCAGGGATATTCGGTACTCACGTACTAAATGTACGCCTAGCACCTCGACCCTTCGACTCCTAGCACTTCATAATTTTGATCTTCGTCTATCAACTCTTCATTTACGAGTAGTATATATACTATTCTGCTTTGAAGAATTGTTTTTTGACAATGAGAGACTCACGTACTCTAAAAAAGCTTGTACCCTTGCAATATAAGGCTGTTATCATTTTATTTCAATAAATATTTTTTCGGGCGAAACCTATAGCTTTCAGACGTTCGCACACTTTTTCAAACATCGCTTTTGGTAAAATATTTAGTGTAGAAATTTCAATATATCTATTATCTTTTAACTCAAGAGAAAAAGATGGTGACTGAAATCTTGGGCCATCAATTGCCCTAGCAATTTTTATAAAATTACCTATTATATGGCTGTTACAATAATCGTATGAATTAATCATTCTTTTTGCTAATCTATTAATATATGTATCACTTCTTGCTGTATAGGTAAGTGCAAGAGCAATACTAAGCATCAACCTTTGACGATGACTAAAAGGAATATCTGAAGCTAAAATAAATTCAACAATAAAATTAGAGCGAAGAGTTTTATCTATATTTTTATTATATTGTGCAAGCATTATGACCAAAGTAATTATACTAATTGTTGTTGTATTTGGTTGAATTAAGATAGGCTTAATGACTTCTGTATAATTTTTGATATTACAAGTAGTTTCATCAAAATTTACTAATGTCTTGATTCTTTCATAAATAATATCTTTCTCCTGTTCTTCTTTAGGGAGACAAGTAAATCTAACACCTTCTTTTAAACCATAATTTGAAATTATTACCTTTTCAGGTAAAAAGACATTTAGCATAGATTTTGCCACCAAAATTGCGTTAGAATGAATTCTTGATTTATATTGTGTTCTCATACTATGAGCATGAGCCAATTTTTCGAGATATAGTTCAAATTCTCTACGATTTATTTCAAGGTTATGTAAGTTCTTAAGAGGATAATGAACAAACTCCATGTAAGAACGTCCAATTAGCCTTAAAGCTCCTCCTATTAAGTATAAGTTTGGACAATGATACCCTTGTTGACATTGTTGTATACCCGAATGACTTGAGTATACCTCTCCAAATTCTTTGTTGATTATTTGGCTAATTATATTAATATCATCAAAATGATTATTAGTGATTAGGCTAGTGCCTAAAGGTAGAGACTTTAAGATACCCACTTTTCTGTCTTTGATTTGGACAAGCTCAAGACTGCCTCCACCTAGGTCTGCTGCTATACCACAAGCATCATTGATACCAGAAATTAATCCGGCAGCTGTAAGATAGGCCTCGCGATCACCAGAAATAATTTCAATATTAATATTAAATTTTCTTTTAACTATTTCTCTAAATTCTTCAGCTCTTGGATGGCCTCTAAGTACAGCAGTAGCAACGCATTTAACATCTGTTACTGATAACCTATCAAAAATATGTACAAAATATTGTAGTGACAGATATGCTTGATGCTTTACTTCTAGGTCATCTAGATTAAGTAAATTGATAACATCACTTTTAAATTTATCATTGAAAATTTCTGGAGCTCCAAGTCTATCACATTCATAAACTACAGCTCTTATGGCATTATAGCCAATATCAATAATGGCTGAACGCATAGAGGTTTATCTTATTTTTTACTTAAAAAATTAATCTTCTTTAGTAGTAGAATCTGTATTTTCTTTCTCCTCATCTACATTATTTTTATTAGGATCATAAGGTTTTTGAGTTGGAACAAATGTAGGCGGTAATAACCTATTTGTAAAGAACTTATCCTCATAATACTTAATTTTTAAAGATTTAATAGGTGGAAAAGATTCAATTAAAACGATTTGTTCATCTTTTGGTAATTGAATTACTTCTTGAGGCAAAAGCAGAGCCCTTGAAACTTGGGATACATTCTGCGTTCTTGTTGAAATATTAAGATCAAAAAATAGTGGTTTACTATAAGATCGTTGTTCAACTGTTTTATTACCCACTAGCTGTGATATTAGGTTAGCTGTTTCATAGTTATTAGCTGCAAAAGTAATACGATATGTAGCATTTGACAAGAACGAGTTCATTCCAGCATCCTCATAAGTTCCTTTGAGCTGTTGAGTATCTTGTATAATCAAGAATAGGCGAACTCTATATCCCCTGAAAAATGCGATACCAGCCTTAAATGTATCCATTTTGCCTAAAGTAGGGAATTCATCAAGCAGGAACATAACCCCATAAGGTTCTTCTTTTAAATCAGGCATTTTGCGGCTTAAAAACTCTGTAGCTTGCTGGTAAAAAACCTGCATCAATTTTTGTAAACGCTGTATATTATCTGGAGTTAAACCAACATAAACTGTTGTTTTAATCTTCTTGAACTCAAGTATATTAAAGTCAGATGATGCAGTAGCTGAGTCGATTAGCGGGTTTGCCCATAATTCTAAAGAAGAGTTCATTGTAGAGATGACACCTGAACGTTCTTTATCTGCTTTTTGTAGAAATGCAGCAATATTCATATAGGCCACAGGATGTATTACCTTGCCTAAAGTATCTAGAACTACTGCCAAGTTGTACACCACGTCATCACTACGCATTGTCCTGACCACTTCGCCAAAGGATTTAGTTTTTGTCGGGTCAGCAATTAAGTATAGTACCACACCAAGAAATAAACTGCGTGCTTCATTATTCCAAAAATCTTTTTCAGGCATAATCAGATTTGAGATTTTTTGTACGTCATCCACCATTTGACCTGGTTTGGTACTTACCCAGTCTATAGGATTGTAACAATGAGTTATCCCATCAGGATTGGAAGGTTCCCAAACAAATACTCGTTGTCCTTGTTTCTGCCGCCAGCCACTTGTAAGACCATGATTTTCTAGCTTAATGTCATGTACTATAATAGAGTGTTCCCAAAATAATAAATTAGGAATTACAAATCCTACACCCTTACCTGAACCAGTTGGGGCAAAAAGCAAAGCGTGCTGAAATCCATCAGCAACAAAATATCCTCCGCTATTGGTACCAAGCAACATACCATGTTTTGAACGTAGACCAGCTTTATCTACATCAGCTTCAGTAGCCCAACTAGCATCACCATAAACTTTTTCCGGTTGAATAAAAAATTGTAAATTCTTTATTCTTTTAAAATTTTTCCAGTAAAATATGATAACTGTAATTGTCGGTATAGTAAGGGATAATATTAACTTAACTTTTAAGTAGTTATATGCTTGAAAAGTTAATTGAGACCATACACTAACTAGCCAATAAGCCCACTTATAAGCTATATCTATGGCTGTTAAGTCAATATTTATAGCTCTAATCTCGTTAGTAGTAAATGCAACTAGTACTCCACTAATCCATATCGTACAAAATACTACCAAAGGATGTATTATAAAATGACCCAAGAGGTTACGGGCAAGGTTTACTATTCTCTCCAATCCCATCATTAGTCTTGCCTATTCTTACTATAATATATTTCTGAGACATATCTCTTCCCACCACTACCACGTTTTAATTGTATCACAATATCGACTACCGCTAATATATATTTTTTCACTTCATCTGGTGGCATGCCTAAACTAGCTTGCATAACCATTAGCTTAAGTTGTTCTATAGCCATTGCTGGTGCATCAGCATGTAAAGTAGATATAGAGCCAGGATGGCCTGTATTAATTGCTCGTAAGAAACTAAATGCTTCAGCTCCTCTAAGTTCACCTACAATAATTCTGTCAGGTCTTAGACGTAAACACGCCTCAATCAAATCCTGAGTAGTAACTTTTGCACGACCTTGCCCCCCTTTTGAAGCGAGGAGATGTAATTTATTAGGGTGATTTGCTAAGATTACCTCCCTAGCATCTTCAACAGTAATTAATCGCTCGCTATCTGGAATTTCTGCTAAAGCAGCGTTAGTAAAGGTTGTTTTACCAGTTGATGTACCACCACTAATAATAATATTTTTTTTAGAAATTACAGCATGTCGAATAAATTCTTTTATTTTATTTTCTTTTAAATAATTGTTTAAGATTTTTGCATTCTCGTCAATTAATTCTCCAGTAGATGTTGAATCAAAAGCTCCCATTTTATCATATTGATCTAATGTAAGATTCATTGCACTACCTTTCCTGATAGCATACCCGACATGACCTGGTTCACAAGCAGGAGGAAACACTATTTGGATACGATAGCCATTTGGTAGGGATGCAGAAAGTAAAGGTTTCTCCTCAGAAATTGTCTGATCAGTTGACTGAGCTACAAGCCTACCAAGCGATATAAGATGTTCAAAATCAAGTTCAGGTACTAATTTACAAAACTGATCTCCTTTCTTCTCAATCCATACTTCTCCTGGTTTATTTACCATGATCTCATTAACACCATCTTCTGCGAACAGTTCTTTAAATGGTAATAGAAAAGTCTCTAATGCAGCAAAATTATCACTCATTTTATCAATCTTGATTTTCTTAGTACAGCTTGAGGAAATTTATAATCTTTATTGACATAAATTTTAATTACCGTACCTTGATCTATGGTAATAGTTGGGTTAAATTCATGTTGCTGAATCATACCTTTCATAGTATCACTGATATCAGTAAAAGCTTGTTTTGAAGCTGTTTGTGCCTGGGTTGGAGTGCTAGCAGTTGCCGTGCTAGTTAGCAAACTAGCTGCTGCATTAGTTACTGCAGTCATTAATGCAATAATCCTTTGACCAGGCTGTGATCCAGTTGGATTTTGTGCAGTATTACAAGCCTGCATCATAGCAGTATAGGCTGTTGAGGTCTTATCGGGAATGGCGTTCATGACAGCAGAACATATCTGTGAAATTTTAACATCCTCAGTACCAGGACCATTATTAATACTTTGTGCTAAATTTTGTATATTAGTAGCGGCAGCAGTATTAGCGGCAGCAGCTTGTGAATTAACTGGCGGAGCTACCACTTTGTCAAGGGCATTGGCAAGTCCAATATTAAATGCCGATAATAATACAGCATTGGTTAATCGTTCTCTATATTTATTATCTACTCTTCCTTGCTCACCTTTCCTTCCAAGATTATCAACAGCTACAGCATCTAAGGTAATGGTATAACCGTTTGACAGATCAATACGATTCCATATTATTGCAATTCGACCATACGCTCCATTAATACCAGTTGTATAAGTACCAAAAATTTTTGATCCTTTAGGAACTAAAATAATCTTCTCCCTTTCAGAAAATACATCTCTGCTAATTATTGCCCTTACTTCCCCACCTAAATCACTATTAATAGCAGTCTCTAGTACCGCTTCAATTATCTTACCACGACCAAGAACAAATGCCATATCTCCACGATCTTGAAAATTTGCTTCTTCGGCAATTTGACTTGGTGTTTTTTTCTCTGGAACTCCTGCAATTAATACTATAGAAGATTTTCTCTTTGCTTCACGGCGTTTCTTTTCCTCGTCACTTTCAGCTCCTCCAGGAAGGGGTGATGATACAACGGAAGGAAGAGAAGCTTTGTCAGCACTATTATTATCTACTGAAGCAGTAGGTAAAGGAAGCTTTGGTACATCAGCAACCTTAGGGGGAGGTGGTGGTGGAGGCGGTGGAAGCTCCACAGGTGTTTCGAGTTTAGGTGCTTCTGGTAATTTTGGAATCTCTGGTAGATTTTGAGAATTATCTTGTGTCGGTTTAATAATATCAGTAGGTGCTGATGGAGCTACCACCTCAGCTGGTTTATTATCAGTAATAAAAAGTTTAAAAAAAATAAATATAAAGACAGCAGAAATGACAAGTAGAATCAGAATGCTTTGCTTAGGATTAGTGGCAACTTTTGATAGTTCATTTTGAACTTCTGGTATGTCTTGTTCCTCTGCACTCTGTGTACTGATTTGAGAAGAGGTATTATTTTGCTTTGCCATAGTTAAATTAATATCATTATTACGCGAAATTATAGAAACAATCAGATTTGAGACGGCTCTGCATCTGATTGTTAAATTAATATTTTTAGCTTTAGAAAGGTTTAAAATGCATTCGCGTTAGCCACTTTAAGAATGCATTTTTCCTTATATTAAAGCCAATTCGGGATAAGAATTAACTAATTCTTATCCCGAACTGGGGTATTATTGTGAAGTACTAAACCTTTTTTTAGGATAATAGAACCTAACTACATACACCAAGTCTTTTTCACGTCCTTCTTCTAATTCTTTGGACACAACATCGAATTGGTAAGTCCTTTTATTAGTTATGATAGTCATATTTGTTCTAATGTTTTTTTCCAATGGTTTAATGAATAATCTATTTGCCAACGGAGTCATTTTCCAAGCGTAGGATTCTCCTAGAACAATATTTTGGATCTCCTCATTTTTGGCGAATTCTATACTTGACTGAAAACCAAAATGCAGAACTAATAAGTAAACTTCATTAGGATTATGTATATAAGTTTTAATTCTGTTATCAGTAGTTATGGCTAGATCATCTATATCATTATCTATATGCATATTACCTGCACAAGCGTTGGCAATAACCGAATGTACTAATATTGCCGCTACGAAAAGAAGTCTAACTATTATCATCATCTACCCTATAATCATTAATTTGAAAACCTACTGGGTTAATATCTCGATCTGCATCTGTTAATTCCATTGGAATATATGCGTAACTTACCACGGCTATTTTATTGAAAACCGTTTTATTGCCTGCTGTTTCATTAATAGAGAACCTAACCATATATTTATTTTTTTCTACTCCTGACCAAGATTTAATTATTAAAAAAGTTGTGTTGTTTTGACCATACATTAAAACTGGATTTACCTCTTTATTTTGTATATATCCGAGATAGTTATAATATACTGAACTTGAAGATAATAATCTAACGCTTTTCCTTGCTTCAGTATCAAAATCAACAGGATTATATGTTTCTCTAGCTATGAGGTATTTTTTAATAAAATACCTTGAAAGTGCCTCATCACCGTTTAGTATCTCCGAAGATATTGGATTTACAATCGTTGCCATCCCCGTACTATCATCAATTTGGATAACAAAAGGACTAAACTCTCTTGAATTTACTACTATAGTTACCGCTGCTATAGATGCCATTATAAGTATTATTAGTAATATAGATAATACCAACAAGATATTACGTTGTACAATTAACCTATCAGATCTTTCTTCGTACCAATTCCTAGTAACTTTAACAAAGTTATTAGACTGAACGCTTTGAGCCTCTACCGCATTAGAAGGTGATTTTAGTATATTTAATATATTAGCTAACTTAAACATTATACATCCCCACTACTTGTAAAACCTAAGACAAGTTAGTGAATAAATTAATTCAAACATTATGATCATAACTTAATTTAACCTCAAGTATTGATGTAATAAATTAATAGTAGGCTCAAGTAATCATCCCTTTTAGGGGTGATGTCACCCCGGCGAAAGTAGCGGGGTCTAAAAATGCTCAACAACCTCGATCTACTTTTTTCAGATCCCAGCTTTCGCTGGGATGACACCCTAGGCTATTAAACCGATGTCTTACATCAATACTTGAGGTTAATTTAATAACAAAAACATTGACAATATAATTCATCAATTCTCAATATTTTTGCAGTATACACTAATTTCGAGCTACACTAATAGGTTATTTGTCATAATTCAAAAATATTACTTACGACCACTACCAAAGGAATAAATTAATTTACCTATTAAGGATTCAATATTAACTGCTGATTGGGTGTATTTTATCTGATCACCTCCAGCCAAATTTTCTTCAGATGAACCGGGAGTTACGGATATGTATCTACTACCAAGTATTCCACTTGTGACTATTGCTACACTAGTGTCTTTAGGTAACTTTATATCATTATTGATGCTAATGGTTAATAAGGCAAAAAAGCTAGTTTTATCTAGAGTTATGTTGGTTACTGATCCGATTTTTATACCAGCTAACATCACGCTACTGCCTTGAACTATCCCTTCTGCATTCTGAAAATTTGCCTTAAGTATATACCCAGATTCAACTTTTGATGAGTTACCAATTTTATAAGCAAAAACAAAAAAGCCTAAAGCAACTAGTATTACTATAAAGCCAACTAAAGTTTCTATAACATTCTGTTTCATTATTTTGATTTATCTAAAGGTTTCCAGCTACTATATTTAGCTTCAGTTGTACTATTTTTTATTAGGTTATGAGATAAGCTAGTGCCAGTGATATTAGGGAGATAATTTTGTTGCCAGTCAAATTTATTATTGTTAGTTGGCACTTCATTAGTCATATAATGTAACCAAGCATGCCACATAGGAGGAACTTTCGATGCTTCCACTTTACCTTTATAAACCACCTGTCTTCTAGCTTGACCTAAATAATTCTGCTTTTTACTTTGATAATATTTGTTACCAAATTGATCTTTTCCAATTTCCTTAGAGAAAATAGGTATAAAAAAATTATCTATGAATGACATTTAAGTATTTTTATAGCAGTTTCTTTTCCTTTCACAGCTAGTCTATCAGCCATTTCATTACCTTCATTATTATTGTGACCTTTAACCCAATTCCAAATAATATAGTGTTTACTTAACTCTTCGTACAATTTTTTCCATAAATCAACATTCTTGACAGGATCATTGTTGTTTTTATGCCAGTTATTTTTTATCCATGTGTTAATCCACTGTGTTATTCCAAGCTGTAAATACTTACTATCTGTGTAAAGTTCTACATAGCATGATTTTTTAAGAACTTTTAATGCTTCAATTACTGCTGTCATTTCCATGCGATTATTAGTGGTATATAGTTCATGACCAAATATGCTCTTCTGCTTTAAAGAAAAGCTATAGTCAATTGATGAGAATTTGGTGACGTCGTCACTCGTCGCTCGCCTATTATCTATAGGCTTCGCTCCATCGTTCCTAGCATCAAATTCTCCTGAATTGACTATATCACAAAACTTCGTGGAGTTCTCACATATATCTAACACGTTTAACTTTTTTTTGCTATACCAATTCTTCAAAGCATTTGGGTCTAGCTCTACACTAGCTCCATGAAACTGTAACAATGCCCCCCAGCCACCTGGTCCAGGATTACCTGAGCAAGCTCCATCAGTGTATATGATAACCTTAGGCAAAGTAGCTTGACTCTTTGAAATATTTGGGTCTTGTAGATTCATTGTAATTTAACCTACGCGAATTCGGGATAAGAATTTGTCAATTCTTATCCCAAATTCGCGTTTTTCGGGTTAGCTATAGCTTCAAACCATATTTGGCTAGTAAAGATGAAAGCTCTAATTTTATACTATTTAGTTTTTCCAAACTATCTGATTCGTATCTAGCAATAATGTTAGCTTCAGTATTCGAAGCTCTTAGTAACCACCATGCATATCCTTGAAATTCATTGGGTATATTATGTGAGTCAACCCTTATACCATCAATATCGTTGAAAGTGATATTTCTGCTGTTTAAATCCTCTTTTATTTGCTGAATAATATCAAATTTAAGGTTATCTGGTACAGAAATCTTAATTTCAGGGGTACTATAACATTTAGGTAACTCATCTATCATATCGTCCAAAGTTTTTTTTGACCTTGATAGTAAATCAACAAACCGTAGGGCGGCATAAATTGCATCATCATATCCATAATATTTATCAGCAAAAAATATATGACCACTAGTTTCACCGCCAAGTAACGCCTTAGTTGTTTGCATCTTATCTTTGATAAAGGAATGACCTGTTTTCCACATTATCACGTTTCCGCCATATGACTTAATCTGATTAAATATGCTACTGCTTGATTTGATATCCATTATAATAGTGGCATTTGGATTTTGATCAATTACATCTTTTGCCAATATACCAAGGATTTGGTCGCCTAAAATTATTCTTCCTTTCTTACTTATAATGCCTATACGATCTCCATCCCCATCGAATGCAATACCAATATCGCAATCCTGAGTCTTAACTATCTCTATTAGTTGTTCTAGATTCTTGGGAATAGTTGGATCTGGATGGTGATTAGGAAAATTACCATCAATTTGTGAATTGATAACGATATTTTTGTTAGGTAACCTTAACGCTAATAAGTCAATAATATTTCCAGCCGCACCATTGGCAGGATCCCATGCGACTTTTATTTGAGGATCTATAGTTATTCCTTGCAAAATCCTATCTAGATATTTATCGGTAACATTTAAATTGCGTATATTACTTAGTGCTAAAAATTTTTTTGGTATAATAAGATTGGTGGACCAATCTTGACTTAGAATATTATTCAGTAAAGCTTGTATTTGTTGGTCGAAAAAAGACTTTCCTTGTGATAACAACTTAAAGCCATTATCATCTTTGTGGTTATGGGATCCTGTTATCATTATGCTAGCTTGTGGCTTAAATATTTTATCAGCAAAATATAAAACAGGGGAGGGGACAATGCCTATTGAGGTAACCTTTCCCTTAGCTGAAATAATGCCATTAACCAAAGCATGGTAAAGGGCAGGGGAGCTTAATCTACCATCACGTCCTATAAATATTTCGTTCCCTTGCTTGGATATATGCATTTTGGTAAAACAAAAGCCAATTTTATAAGCAATAGTTGGATTAATATCTATTAGACTGCTGCCACGAATGTCGTACAGTCTAAAAATTGTTCTATTTATTTCCATTGTCATTATAATTGAGTATACTTACAAAACTTGAAATATTGATTATATTATAAATGAAAATTTTAGCATTTGATACGGCAAATAATAGTGCATCTGTTGCAATTTCTGAAGATCAGATTATTCTAGCCTATATTGAGGAATTAAGGTCTTCTATGCAGGCTGAAACTATAGTGCCAATGATTGAAGAAGCTCTGAAAATAGCAAAGCTTTCTTATCATGACCTAGACTATTTGGTCGTTACAAACGGTCCTGGCAGTTTTACAGGCATTAGAATAGGGTTATCAGTGGCAAAAGGCATTTTGCTAAGTACAGATATAATAGGCACTACTATATCTAATTTTGAGTTTTCCTGGTGGATGGCTAGCAGGCAAGTAAAAAATTATAATAAAATTTTTATTTTTCTCAATGCATATAGAGGGCAATTATATAGCCAAGTTTTTGACCAAAATGAACAAGCTTCTATTCCTTCACTGATAAATTATGACCAAGCTGTGGAGTTATTAAATACAGAAGATGCTACTATTAATGTCTGTGCAGGTAGCGGGGTAGAGATGATATACGACAAGATTAGGGATATAAAAAATTTAACAATTTTACCTCGTTTTACTAGAGTTAAGGCACTGCATATATGTAAATATATAGATGATAAAATAAGGAAGCACAATTTTTCTAACTCCATAGAGCCGTTATATATTAGACCAGCTGATGCGAAGATTAGACTTCTTACATAATTCTACTGCTACAAGAAGTCTATTAAAAAATTTCCTAACTTCTTCCTTTACCTTCCGTTTTTTCATTATGTGGAGGTGGTAACGTTGGTGCTTTAGATGACATATGTGATTTTGCTTTTTGTCCGACAAATTTTGCTTCATTCTTCAATTGTTCAGCCAATGGTAGTTTGCTCTTGTCATCAGAATATCCATGCCATTTATCTTTTAAATATTCACAAATTCTTTTAATAAAATTTTTCCTTGGCATTATCGTCTTCGATAATTTAGCTTGATCATTTACTAATTGCTTAGTAAATTTCTTTACTGTATATTTATTTGGATTATCGATAAACTTATTTAACTGTTCCGCAGCTTTTTTAGCAATGTCATTAATGGACTGTGAACTTAATTTCCCTGTCTTTGTATCTTTTTGAGCTGCGATTGCTTGATCAACTTGCTCTATCAATATGTCAGCTAAAGCCTCTGTAGCACCCTCTGCTTTTTTAAATGTGGGTATTACTTTAGGCTTATTTTCCTCAGAGGATATGATTTCTGAAACTCTTTCTTCCAAATAAGTTTTATATTGTTCATCAGTAAAAGGAGGAGTTAATAATTCTTTTGATAAAGCCTTATTACTATCAATAATTGCTTGAGGGTCTTTTGGCTCACACTTTGTTTGGATTGCTTGTATATCACTAATAAATCGATCAGCAATCTTACCAGTACCAGCCACATCAATTACTACCTGCGTTTTTGGGTCAGGATATCCTACTGTTCCCAACGAAGCGGTAATATTTACAGCCATATAATCTTGGCTATTAAATTTCGTACCCATCATCTTCCTAAGGTCACTATGTGGGGAGAAAGCATCCATACTACAATCAAATATGAAATTTTGTCCGCCGATATATGATACGTTATGATCTTTATCTATAGTGATCTTGGACATACTACCATCTCTTATCCATTCACTCCCAAGATCATATCTATCATTATTAACTGCTTTCACTTTTAGTTCAGTGAATCCAGCCATAGCACCAGCTATACTACCTTGGTGATTTGCAGCTAAAATATATTCTGTTTGTTTTTTTGATAAATGATAATCTTTTGTTAACATATCATGCATATCTTGATAAGTTACCTTATAGTCCGGATCTTTACCTAACTTACACTTAGCTAGTAAGTTTACTAGCTCTCCACCTTGGGTTTCAAGATAAAAGACACCGCGGTTTATATCCTTGTTAACCTGTTTTTCACTAGATCTAGGATTTTCTCGATAATCTTTGTCATGTTTAGGATCAAAGGACTCTGCTATATATTGTAAGACTTTATCTGTATTTTGTATAGCATCATCAGATGTAAAACTATGTGATTTCATAATACTTCCTTAATTAACTCATGTTATGTCACAATAAACTAGTTTTCAATAGTTTTTTCCACATTGACTATGATAATGGGTGATTTATTTATCTCATGTTTCAATGTTTTACGAATAGCCGACCTTACAGCATTCTCAATCTGTTCATTGAGAATGCTACCTTTTGATTTTCTCTGAATTTCTATCGTTTCAGTAATATCATCTTTAATCATATTAATTAGCTGTGCATCATCGTCAGAGTCAAGAAGCCCCGGCATAGATAAAATAGGTTTGCAACTAAGTCTACCATTTTTATTTATTACCAAACTTGCCACTACTATACCAGCATCACGCATACGTCTACGAGTTCTAAAAATTGATGATTCTGCTGGTAAAAGATAATTGCCGTCAACGGCTAAATAGCCTGTTGTTACCTTGGATAAAATATGAGGGTTATGAGGATCAAGTAATAATAAGCTACCATTTTCCACCTCAATAGCGTGTTTTATACCATTTTTACGAGCTAATTTTGCTTGCTCATGTATATGTACTGGTTCACCATGCACTGGCACACAAATCTGAGGTCTAATTAGGGAGTACATGTGTTTGAGTTCGTCAATTGATGGATGCCCAGAAACATGTACAAAGTGATCTCGTTCAGTTATCACTTCAACTCCTGACCTTACAAAAATATTAAACATACGGAAAATTTTCTTTTCATTGCCAGGAATAATTTTTGAAGAAAATATAATTGTATCTTTAGGAGCTAACTTTATACTATGGTGACTATTATTTGCCATTTTTGCAGTAGCTGCTAGAGGTTCACCTTGACATCCAGTAGCAATAACTAAAAGTTCTTGCCTTTTAAATCTTGCTATATCTCGTTCATCGATCAAAGGGGCAATATCTTTCATATAACCACTTTCCTGTGCTGCAAGCAAAATTCTATGCAAACTTCTTCCTGATAGGACAACTTTTCTTTTTGCCATCTGACCTGCGTGAATTAGAGTCTCAAGACGAGCCAAATTTGAGGCAAAAGTTGTTACCACGACCATTTGAGGACAACCTGCTATAATATCTACTAAACTTTTACGTACTTCTCCTTCTGAGCCAGAAGTTCCTTCATTAAATACATTAGTTGAGTCACAGACTAAAGCTAGAACCCCTTCATCACCATAAGATTTTAGTAGATTTTCATCAGCTTTCTTACCAAGTACTGGATCATCATCAAATTTCCAGTCTCCTGTATGGAGAATATTGCCAGCTTCTGTACGTATCATAATTGCTTGCATTTCTGGAGCTGAATGGGTTAATGGTATCATTTCTAGCTGGAATGGATCAAGATTTATTTTTGCCGAAGGTTTTACTTCATGAATTTTTATAGTTTTAGCAAAATCATATTCTGCTAATCTAAGTTTTAGAAAATTGGCTGTAAAGGTAGTGGCATATATTGGGCATTCTAGGCTACTCCACAAATATTGGATTGCCCCCAAATGGTCTTCATGAGCGTGAGTTAACACTAAAGCCAACAAATCTTTTTTGTGTTTTTTAATAAAGCTAATGTCAGCAATTATCATATCAACACCTGGTAAATATTCATCGGGAAAACCACTACCGCAATCAACCATCAACCATTTTCCTTGATAATGATATAGATTGACATTTATGCCTATTTCATTTGCACCACCAAGTGGTAAAAATAGTAAATCATTTTTATGGTTTTTAATGTTGAATGGCATATTAACTTCTATATTATGTAGGGTTTGAGTATACTTTTATAACTTATTTTTGGCTTGTAGTCTATGATTAATACTAATTTAGTTTATACTAGTATATTCACCTTTGGTATAGTTTTATTATTAACTATACTATTTCCTAATTTGGATATAGATTTCTCAAAATTATTCTACGACAGCAATAATGGATTTATCTATCGTAACAATAATATTGTACAATTATTATTTGAAGTTATTCCAATATTAAGTAAACTACTGACTATAGTAATATTATTATACCTACTTTACTTAATTGTTAAGTACAAAACTTTTAATAGGCTTATTATTTCAGGGGGCTTTTATATAATTTTATCTACAGCAATAGGTCCTGGACTACTAGTAAATTATATATTTAAAGAAAATTTTGGTAGGGCTCGTCCGCTGCAGATTAAAGAGTTTAATGGTACAAAAAATTTTACTAGAGCCTTCTCAATCTCTAATGAATGTTTACATAATTGCTCATTTTCATCAGGCCATGCAGCTATGGGGTATAGCTTAACTAGTCTTGCTTATGTTGCTCCTTTGATATTTTTCTCAAGAATTTACAGTATCACATTGATTTTTGGTACATTAGTTGGGCTAAGTCGTATATTAATGGGAGGACATTTTTTAAGTGATGTACTGGCTTCTTGTGTTGTTATATTAACAATTAATCATTTATTGTATTTATGTTGGCAAAAACTAAAATTAATTTAAATAAAATTGCGATTGTTTATAATAGTTCTACAAAATCATTAGAACTAGTTAGACAGCTTGAACTAGTTTATAAGTTTTGTAAGGTAGAAGAAGCAGAAATAATTGTTGTAGTTGGAGGGGACGGAGAATTACTACATGCGATACACCGTTATATGCATCTTGATGTTTCTTTTTATGGAATTAATTCTGGTAATATTGGGTTTTTAATGAATCCAGTTATTGTTGAAAAGTTAATGGATAATTTACAAGAATCTATAATTTCTCATTTATACCCTTTAAAAATGCAAGCAAAAAGCATAGACAATAAAACCTATACTGCCCTAGCTATTAATGAAGTATCAATATTTCGTAAAACCAACCAAGCTGCTAAATTTAGGATCGAAATTGATCAAGTTGAGCGTATGAGTGAATTAGTAGCCGATGGGGCAATGGTTGCAACCCCAGCTGGCAGTAGTGCGTACAACTTATCTGCTGGAGGTCCTATTTTGCCACTTGAGTCAAACGTATTATGCCTAACACCAATTTGTCCTTTCCGTCCAAGACGCTGGCATGGTGCGTTACTACCATTTTCTACTACTATAAAGTTTGAAATCTTAGAAAGTAATAAAAGACCAGTAAATGCAGCTGCAGATTTTCAAGAGTTTGATAATATTAAGTCAGTATTAATTAAATCTGTAAAAAACAAGAAGATAAAGTTACTATTTGATAAAAAAAATAGCCTTGAAAATCGAATTATTAAGGAACAATTTAATGAGTAATAGGGCAAACTCATAGTACCCTACATTTTTCTATAATCGTCATAGCAAGGCTCTTTAGATGCCGTGGCGATCTAGGTAAACAGCGAAGCTGTTTTTTCTAGTACGCTTCGCATATCCTAGATTGCCGCGTCGCCGCTTTCAGCGACTCCTCGCTAATAGACGATCAGTAGACATTTTAATAGTGGTTATATAAAAAATGTAGGGTACTATGGGGCAAACTATACCTATCTTTCACCTGAGTTCTATATATTCTTTAATTACACCACGTCTTTGCTTCCCTAAAAAACCTCAATTCGATGTAAGATATCGGTTTAATAGCCTAGGGTGTCATCCCTGTACCCTCGGATGTCATCGAACTCATACAATATTAAAAATGTGTAGAAAACTTTAGATGAAAAATTTGCTTTTCATCATAAGGTCTCTTTTTAATTGGCCAAGCCCAATCCATTCTGATAGGGGCAAAGCGAGTGACCCATATAAACCCCACCCCAACAGAAGCACGAAGTGACTTATCATTATAAAAACTATCAGATTTATAAATACTTTTAGAATTTAATCCTACACCCCAAAGACTACCAGCATCCATAAAAACAGCTCCAGTCAAATTAAAATCTTCTGGTAAACCAGTTGGAAAGTTGAGTTCTGTTGAAAATGTATAATATTTTTCTCCGCCAAGACCTTCATTTGTTGTTTTTTCTCTAGGACCTATTCCACTAGCAGCAAATCCTCTAAGGCTATAATCACCCAAATTAAACCGATCAGAAATTCTTACAGTTTTACCTCCTACACCCATAATATCACCGACACTACTTGAAAGTTTTAAAGTGAGTTTATTATTGATAAAAGATTTAAAATATTTACCGTCTAGTTCATGTTTTAAATATTTATTATTACCCCCAACCCCAGCAAATTCCTGAGTGCCGCTAATAACATAACCATTTTTAGGAATAATCCTACTATCAAGCTGATCATAAGTGATAGTATGTCCGATGGCGGATGTGATAAATTTTCCCATCTGTTCAGTTAAGAATATAGAACTTGAATTGCCTGGAGAGCTTAATACATCTCTCTTAATAGTATAGTCAATTTCATGACTTAAGTCTTCCGCAATATCATAACCAAGAGAAGTTTTGAGTCCTATAGATTTTAACGTATAATTTTGATCTACTTGTGAAAGAAATGAAGTCCCACGACCGCTATAATTATTGAAAACATTAAAACCTAGCGATAAATCTTTATCAAGAAAATGAGGTTCGGTTATGCCACCATAGTAACTAATACTCTTTTTTCCTACTTGTACTCCAGCATTTAACACTTTTCCAGTACCAATAAAATTGCGTTCTAAAAATGATATACGTCCAAATGGTCCTCCCGCTGTGTTATAGCCAGCATCAAAACTAATTGAAGATGTTGATTTTTCTTCAACATCAATATTAATATCATATTTGTCTTTTCGTGTTGTTGGTGTAACGCTAATAAGTACTTTTTCAAAATAATCCAAATTGCGTAAATTCTGATTACCTTTTTCTATATAAGAACGGTTAAATATATCTCCTTCAGAGATTTTAAATTCTCGTCTAATAACTTTATCTTCAGTTTTTAGATTATTCGTAATATTAATTTGATTAATAAATACTTTTTCTGCCTTATCTATAACGAATTTAATATCGGCAGTATGATCAGGGTTTTTACTACTTATATCAGGGTAAACATTAATTCCTGGATAACCTTTACTTGCAAAATGTGAAGAGATTTTATTTGCTATTTTATTCAAACTATTAATATTAAATGTATCACCCGACTTAACATTAATATATTTTTTAATTTCATTTATATCAATATTAGGTAATTTATTGTCAATAGTAATGTTGCCAAAATTATATTTTGCCCCTTCTTCAATAGAGTAAGTGATGGTAAAATATTCTTTGGTTGGATTGAGTTCTGCTGTAACAGAAATAACACGAAAATCGGCAAATCCTACTGACTGATAGAATTCCTTTAACAATTCTTTATCATACTCTAAGCGGTCTGGATCGTAGGTATCATTTGTTTCTAAAAAGTTAAACCATTTTGACTGTTTTGTTAGGATAACAGATTGTAGTTCTGTACTACGGTAATTATTATTTCCACTGAAATAGATTTGTTTAACAGTTGTTTTAGGTCCTTCTGCAATATCAAAAGTAACTTTTACTCTGTCATTTTCAAGCCTCTCAATTTTTGGCGTTACGGTTGTAGAGAAACGACCTGAACGTTTGTAGAGTTCTTTAATTTTTTCCACATCTAGTTGGATTGATGCTAAACTCATTGATTCACCAGACCTGGTAAGCAATTCTTTCGATAATGAAGATGTTTTGATTTTAGAATTACCTGTAAACACTATTTTAGTAATAAACGGAGTTTCTGATACAGTAACTATCAAATTGCCACCATTGACTAGTGTAATACTTATATTTTCAAACAAAGACGTTGAGTAAAGGTTTTTGATTGCTTCATCTCCTTTGGATGAAGTATATTCTTCTCCTACTTGAAGCTTTAAGTAATTTTCAATAGTCGAGTTTTCGATTATTTTATTACCTTGAATAGTTATTTTTTTAATATACTCAGCCGATAAAGCTGATGTATTATATAAAACAGTTGTTGCCAAAATAGCTAGTTTAATAGTTGATTTGACGTTTGTTTTCACAAGAACCTTCTTTTGTTTGGTTTTATAAGTCATACTGAACAGGAATAAATTACCTATTTCTACTAGACCAAGAAATAAATCTCGGTTAACTTAATTATTTAAAATACTAAGTTTTTTATATCATTTGACAGGGAAATTACAATAAGAAAAATAATTATCCCCATACCTAGTCTTAGTATAACATTTTTTATTGCCCCACTAAGTGTTTTTCCAAAAATTATTTGATATATTATGAACATTAAATGTCCACCATCAAGAACTGGAATCGGTAACAAATTAAGTAAACCTAGATTAATTGATATCATGGCTACAAATAGTGCAAAATTTGCTACCCCTTGTTCTAAAGATTTCCCTGACTCCTTAGCAATAGCAATTGGTCCTCCCATCTCATTTAAAGATCTTGTACCCATCAGCATTTGTCCAAAGTTTCTTAAAATTAAGTTGGAAATATAAATAACATCTTTCGATCCTTGATAGATACTTTGAAAAATATTCATTTTTATAAAAATAGGTTCATTCTTAGCAATAACTCCTATATAAGGTCTTTTTATCTCAGGTTGATTATCCAGTTTTTGACTAATCTCCTTTGGAGTTATAACAATATCAATAATCTCATCATGCCTTTCAACTAAAAGATTGATGGGTTTAGTCCCGCTCATGAATATATTTCTCTGTAAATCGACAAAACTATTAATTTTATTAGTGCCAATCATAATAACTTTATCATTTTCTATAAGCCCAGCTAATTCAGCGGGTGAATTAGCCACCACTTCACCAATTATAGGAGGTATCTCTACTTGACCATGAAAACAATAAATAGTTGTGAATATGATGATGGCTAACAAGTAATTAGCTATAGGTCCAGCAGCTATAATTAAGAATTGAACCCATAGAGGCTTGCTAAGAAAAGCTAGAGGTCTATTATCTTGGGTATTTTTAAGTGTTGCAGAGTCAAATCCATAAATTTTAACGTAACCACCGAAGGGTAGGGTGCAAATTTTCCATTTTACGCCATCTTTGTCTATTTTAGAGAAGAGTTCCTTACCAAAACCTATCGAGAATTCCTCAACCTTTACTCCAAATATTTTAGCTATGTAATAATGACCAAACTCATGAATAAAGACTAATAAGCTGATTGTTAGAATAAATCCGAATATTGATAACATACAACTCATTATTTTTTAAATAGGTTTACTAAGTTATGCTTTTTTGCTATAGCTAATACTCGATAATCAAGTTTTTCCTTAACCGTCATCGCGAGGCATCTTTAGATGCCTCGCGATCCAGGTAAACAGCGAAGCTGTTTTTTCTAGTACGCTTCGCGTATCCTAGATTGCCGCGTCGCCGCTTTCAGCGGCTTCTCGCAATGACGTATTTTTTAATAATTCTAAAAAACTTGATTATCGAGTAATTAGATTAAATTTTGTTACAAATATATCAAAAATTTTTATGACCTCAACCAAGATTAGTACCAAAACGATAGCACGTATTGCTGCGGTACAGGCAATTTATCAGTATAAACCGGAGAGTCCTGATCAAAACATAGACCGGATTATGCAGCAAATTGTTCAATTCTATCAAGATGAACGAGTAGCTAATGATTTAACAACCAATTTCAATAAACCAATAAAAGTGAAGTTAAGTATAAGTTATTTTGAATTGTTAGTAAAGTCTGTAGTTGTAAATTTACCTCAAATTGATAAGATGATATCAAGGCATTTGACATCGGAATGGCAAATTACCAGCTTACCTATTCTGCTTCTTGCTCTCTTGCGTGTGGCAATTTGTGAATTACAATTTCTTCCAAATGTTCCAAGTAAAGTGGTAATTAATGAATTCACCGACATTACAAGTGATATGTTGAATGAGAACGAAGTTGGTTTTGTTAATTCTGTATTGGATAGAATTGCTAAAAAATCTAGCGAGATCATGTGTCATGACATCTAATATATTAGGGTTTAGAGGTAAATTTGTTGCCGTTAAAACTACAAAAAAGCGTAAAAATTCGTCAAAACAGTGGCTCTCGCGTCAATTAAATGATCCATATGTTTCTAAAGCAAAGCTTGACGGTTATAGATCTAGGTCAGCTTATAAGTTGCTGGAAATCCATGAAAAATTTAATCTGTTAAAACCAGGGATGAAATTAGTCGATTTAGGTGCTGCACCAGGTGGATGGAGTCAAGTAGCTAGCAAAATTATTAAATCTGATGAATCGGCTGGCAATAATAGCACGATAATTGCAGTTGATTTGCTTGATATCGAGCCAATTATTGGTGTGCATTGCTTACAAAAAGACTTTTATGCTGAAGATACCAAAGAGATTATTATAAAGATGCTTGATGGTAGTGCTGATGTGGTAATGAGTGATATGGCTGCTAACACGACGGGTCATGCAACAACTGACCATATTCGGACTCTTGACTTATGTGAGCATGCGATTGACTTTGCCTTAAAAGTTTTAAGGCCGGGGGGGCATTTTATTGCTAAAATTTTTCGAGGTGGTACGGAGAATAATGTGCTAAACAGAGTTAAACTTAATTTTCATAAGTTCAAGCATTTTAAACCATCTTCTAGTCGTAAAGAGTCAGTAGAGGTTTATTTAATCGCTTTAAGTAGGAAATCTGTATAACTTTCGTTTAAAAAAATACCAAGAATAATAAAGTACAAAAGTTCCAACAACACTATATGTAGAAAATAGAAAACCCTGCCCATCATAGAGTCCATGGGATATATAAGAAGATAAAGCTCCAGAATAAATACCAATAGCACACATAGTGAAATATATTGCCAGTGCGGTTCTCAAATCTTGTGCTTCAAATTTACCGGATAATATTAATATATTACAAATAAAAATAGCACATAAACATACACCAATTATAGAAAGGAGATAGATGTTACCTATTAAAGTGACTCCATAATATGGTAAAAGAATAAAACTGGCTAGGAGGATAATTATCAATATTAAGTTCGCAAGATATTTATTGATTATTTTTAATGATAAAATAACAGGTGATATCAAGAAAAATATACTTATAAGAGTATAATGACTAATAGTGTCTATCTTTGATACAGGAAAGTTTTTCTCTAAGGCAAATTCTTCATAATACCACAATATATCGAAAGTAATATAAGATACCATAAAGCCTGTTAGGACCTGTAATTCTATATTCTCAATTAAGAATGAAAATCTAGAAACTAAAGTTGTATTTTTATTAATATTCTCTCTTTGTAAGCAAGTTATAATAATGAAGCTATAAAGTAATGTGCATAATAATAACCCATTTATAGCTGATTCTAGAAATACAGTTAGTAAATCAACGGTAAACTGTCCAGCTATCCATAACAAAGAAAAGATAATAAGAGCAAAATATTTATAATATTTATAGTTATTGGTTAACTCTACTATTTTGATGATAGTTGTGGTTATGTAAGTGTAGTAGGCAGATGCCATTACAATAAAATTGATTTTAAGAATGGTGTAATCCTTAATCATAATTAGGTTTAACATGCCTATTATAAGTAAGATTAAGCTAACAATAGTAGTTTTGTTATCGCTGATTTTGTTAATTAATGGGGTTAAGAATAAACCGGCTATTATATAACCTAACATTTCGATTGATTCGATATGGTCTAGTTGCTCCCCTGATAAGCCTTTACTTAGCAGAAAACTTGGCATTATAAGTGCATTGATGTAAGTGATACATGCAAAAAGAAATACGCTAAGAAACAATAGCAAAACTGTTTTTAAATGATTATTTTGGGTCATAAATAATTGTTTGCTAAACTAGATTACATCGTATATAAATTTGTTAGTTGAGAGGCGTTTAAGAGGTTTTTATATAACCAAAAGTACATTATATCACTCATTATGATTTGTCTAATTAATTTATTATTTTGACCATTAATAAAATATTATATAACCAAGTAGGTATAATAGTTATCGATGTCATCCCGCTTCGCTGCAGAATCCAAAAAACAGCCTGAATGACTGTTAGGTATCATGGATTTTCGCTTTTAGCTAGGAATGCCATCAACCCTGATGGGGGTGCTACCTAGATTGGTTAAGTTGACACCGATACGTCTATGGATCACTAGTATGTCATTCCCGCACAGGTAGCGGAATCTATAATATATAATAACCTTTGCAGGTTATTTTTTGGATTCCTGCTTTTAGCTAGGAATGACATCGTTTTTGATCCTGTAAATACCATACTAGTATTATGTTATATCGAATTTAGGTTAAGTAGAGTTTTTTAGTTATTTGTTAGGTTAATGTACTTGTTAAATGTTTTCTCATAAAAACTTAATATTAAGTTTTAAATTTGTTATAATATTCTCTAATATTGCTAATTTACGGAGCTTAGAGATATACCTAGAAATTTACGAGTAAAAAATTAATGAGTAAAAAAATTATAGTTGATGCTAACTTCCCTAATGAAACAAGGGTGGTTTTACTGAATCATAGTAACAATATCGAGGATATTGAATATGAAACAGCCATAAAACAACAAATCAAAGGTAATATATATCTTGCAAAAGTTATAAGAGTTGAGCCAGCGTTGCAGGCTGCCTTTATAGATTATGGTCCGGACAAAAGCGGATTTTTACCTTTCAATGAAATTCATCCATATTATTATAATATACCAGTATCTGATCTTAAATCTTTGACTTCTATAAATAAATTACAAGAAATTTCTCTTTTAGATATTACCCAAGATGATTTTGTAGAATCTGAAACAAAGAGGGATTATAATCCGATAATAGATAGTGAAGAAATTGATTTAAATGCCATAGAAAGATTAGTGGACGAAAAAATTCAGGTGGAATTTAATTTAGATGTCCTAGATAATGACATTGAAACAATAAGTGTAGACAAAAGTGATAGAGAAGAAGACAATAAACAAAAGCAATACAAAATTCAAGAAGTAATAAAAAAAGGACAAGTTATGCTTGTTCAAGTTACAAAGGAGGAAAGAGCTAATAAAGGTGCATCATTTACAACCTTTATATCTCTTGCGGGAAAGTATTGCGTTCTGATGGCTAATACTCCATTGCAGAATGGTGTATCGCGTAAGATATCCAATGCTGATGAGCGAAAAAGGCTTAAGAATATAGTCAGTAACATAACTGCAAATAATAACAGTAGTGGGTCAAGTATCATAATTCGTACAGCTGGTGCTGGCTGTACTACTTTAGACATAAAAAGAGATTATGATTATTTAGCAAGATTATGGAATAAAATTAGGGAGAGTACTCTTAAATCTGTAGCTCCCTGTTTTATACATGAAGAAGATGGCCTAATTCAAAAAGTCATAAGAGATATGTGTGATCATACTGTTAAAGAGTTGATAATACAAGGTAGTGGGGCTTATCAAAATGCTGTGAAATTCATGAAGGATATATTACCTATTGATTTGGCTAAGCTCAAAGAATACAAAAATAAGGTGCCAATTTTTACAAAATTTGCTGTTGAGGAACAACTAGCAAAACTATACCAACCAGTTTTTGCTTTACCTTCTGGTGGTTATATAGTGATAAATCCAACAGAAGCACTTATTTCAATTGATGTTAATTCAGGAAAAGCAACTTCTGAAAAAAATATTGAAGAAACGGCATTAAAGACCAACTTAGAAGCTGCTAGAGAAATTGCTAGGCAAATTAAATTAAGAGATTTATCAGGCTTAGTGGTTATTGATTTTATCGATATGTATGAGGCTAGAAATCGTAGGATTGTCGAGAGGTCTTTTAAGGAATTTCTAAGTAGAGATCGTGCAAGAATTCAAACTGCTCATATTAGCCAATTTGGTTTGCTTGAGATGTCTCGTCAAAGATTAAGACCATCATTTTTGGAATCAAATTCATCGATTTGTTCATATTGTAACGGTAAGGGTCTTGTTAGGGCAGATGAGTCAAATGCTATGTTGATTCTACGCACGGTAGAAAATGAAATTTTTAATGAAAATATTGATTTAGTAAATATTTTTGCTAATATTCATTCAGTTATCTATTTACTGAATAATAAACGTTCAGAAATATCTCTAATTGAAGAAAAATATAATTTAAAGTTAAAATTCCACGTTGATCCTTCTGCCACTTCTGATAATTATTCAATTGAAAAAATAAAATTGCCGAAGAAATCTAGCCATATAGAAGCTGGTAATAAGCCATTAATTCAGAATCAGTCCTCTAATTATCAAGAAGAAAAGAGTACTAAAGAGACTCCTGCTCCTAACAAGAAGAAGCAAAAATGGAAAATACCTGATAAATTAGAAACTAGTAGTGAATCAAATAAAGGTATAGAAAAAATTGATAAAGAGGTAATTGATTCTATTCAAGAAACTAATAAACCAGTAGTGGTAAATGAATCGGATAACGGAGATAATGACCTTGACACCAATAAGTCAAGCCGTAAATATATTGAGAAAAAATCAAATTATTCTCGCCCCTCTAGAGTACGTAACTATAATAAACGTAAGGTAGATGACAATGATAGTGGACAATCTCAGGAGGTAACTAATAGTTGAAAATGGTACGTTCAAATTTATTATTAGCTCTTGCTTACTTATTTTTATGTACCTCTTGTAGTTTAAAACCTGTATATAGTAATAAATATAACACGCAGGAATTAAGCCAATTAAGTAGCATTGAAATTGAGCCAATAGCATCTATTGAAGGTGCAGAATTTTGTTACTATTTATCTAGTATTTTACCAAATTCTACAACAGCTACAACAAAATATTTATTAAAGGTAAAATTTACCAACAAAACTTTACCACTTATTCTTCAAAAGAATTCTGATGTGTTAAGAGAAACAATCAGTCAAACTGTTCAATATAGGTTAGTTGATATTGTTACTAATCAAGAAGTGACAACAGGAACATTTAGTCATATAACCTCTTATAGTACAGCTTCTTTACCATATCATAGCTATATAGATGAAGAGGTAGCATTGAAAGATCTTACAAAACAAGGGGCAGATGAGATCCTAGCGAGATTAATTTTATATTTTAAGAGAGTGCCTACGAACTGAATAATTTTTGAGGAATTTTTAGGAAAAATGTAGCTGAGTACCGCAGCATACTTATATGTCTGTGAGGAACGGAAGCAAATTTTGACGACAAAATTACCAAAAAGAATCAGTTCGTTTTAACAAAATAGAATTAAAGATGAAGCTTTATCTATCACAAATCATTCAGCTACTTGATAAGGTAGAAAATGGACAAATTAAGGCTCTGTTGCTTTATGGTCCAGATAAAGGGTATATTGATAAAGTTTGTAAGAGTTTAGTGAAGAAATTTGACTTATTAAAAACCTCTATAGAATATTCTGAAATTAAAAATCGCTCGCTCGAGACGTTAGTTAATACCCAAAATTTCTTTATGCAAAAACAATTGATTATAGTAAGGTCAGTTGGCGAGTCTATAGATAAATCTTTAAAACTGGCTCTTGGTAAAGACTCATTGCATTTCTTAGTTTTTATTGCTGATGAATTATCAGCTACTTCTAGTATACGTAAGTTTTTTGAAACTGAAACTTATTTGGCTTCTCTAGCTTGCTACCACGATGATGAACACAAAATTACTAAGATAATTTTACAAAAATGTAACAGTGTTGGTAAGGTTATAAGTGAAGATACTGTTAACTATTTAACAGCTCGTTTAAAAGGTGACCATCAAACACTAGTTAATGAAATCAATAAGTTAATATATTTTACATTTGATAAAGATCAAATCACCTTGGATGATGCACTAGCTGTAGTTAGTGATGATTTTACAGGGAATGGGGATAATTTATGCGTTTATTTCTCCTCAGGAAATCTTGATAATTTTTTACAAGAATTCACCAAACTAAAACAACAAAATATTAATGAAGTGCTAATTATCAGAGCATTAATCAGGTATTATCTAAATCTATACACCGTATTGAATAAATTAGCAATGGGTGTTAATATAGATATGGCTATAAAATCACTATCTCCACCAATTTTCTATAAATATGTGCCAAGTTTTAAGCAAGCTCTAAATAAGGTTAACTTAGAAGATTGCATTAAAACATTGAAACATTTAGAGCAAGCAGAAATTGATTATAAGCTAAATCCAGCCGGCTTTGATATATATCAACAAGTTTATGCTAAAACATACTAATTCGGTAAAATTATATAACACTCCATTCAATATGTGATTTTAATTATTAAAATCACATATTGAATGATGAAAAAAGTTAAAATGCATTTGCGTCAGCCGCTTCAAGAGTGCATTTTTCCTTATGACAAAGCCATTTCGATATAAGAATTAATAATTCTTATATCGAAATGAGGTTAATATATTCTCAAAATATGACGATAAATGTATATGAAAACTACCTTACCTAGCCGTTCTATGATAATTCAAGAAAAGCTTGATGAGATTGTAAAAGAAATCTTAGTAGTTGGAAAAGATAAGATAGCGATGATTATTTTATTTGGTTCTTATGCTAGGGGAGATTGGGTACAAGATGAATATAAAAAAGGACACATTACTTATAGTTATCAAAGTGATCTCGATCTTATGTTGGTGATGAAGAAAGGCAAACATGCCCGTCTTGCCGGCTTATCCATAGAAGATAAAATAGAAAAAAGGTTGGAAAAAAAAATCATTAAGAAGTCCTTTTGAGTTATGGGTAACTTTGGTGCTAGAATCAATCAAGACGGTAAATAGTCAGTTAGAGAAGGGGCATTATTTCTTTTCTGATATAAAAAAAGAAGGAATTCTTTTATATGATAGTGGTGAGTTTCAGCTGGTGGAAGCTAAAAACTTACCCTGGGGAGAAAGAAGAGAGATAGCTAAAGAAGATTATGAATACTGGTTTGCAAGAGGCACAGGTTTTTTTATTGAATGTAAATACCCAATAAAAAGGGGGGAATATCCTTTATCAGCCTTTTTAGTTCACCAAGCTACTGAGTGTTTTTATAATGCTATCCTGTTAGTCTTTTCTGGCTATAAACCTAAACTACACGATATAAGAAAATTAGGTAGTATAGCCGGAAATTACAATGAAGAATTATGGCAGATATTTCCTCATTCTAGCGTTGAGCAAAGGCAATGTTTTAGATTACTTGAACAGGCTTATATTGAAGCTCGCTATAACAAAGATTATAAAATAACTAAAGAACAGCTACTTTACCTTATTGATCGAGTAAAGAAGTTAAAAACAGTGACGGAAAAAATTTGCTTGGAAAGGATTAATGGAAAAGAAGTAACGTGATTTGGCTTAATCTTACTATAATAAAAACAAAGCAGTTAAGAGCAGGAGAGCATAATACCCTACATTTTTTGTATAATCGTCATCGCGAGGCCCCTTTAGGTGCCGTGGCGATCTAGTAAAGTGAGGCGTAATACTGCATAAAGATTGCCACGTCGCTGCTGCTCCTCGCAATGACGATTGTGGTGTCTGTAGGTGCGATTACACAAAAAATGTAGGGCACTATGGCAAGAGAGTCTTTAAAGACTAAAAATAACTGAATTATCAGTATTAAGTGAAGAGAATGATAATTTTTATCGATTAAATATTAAATATTGCTTAGTGGGTGTATTAATTGTGATATAACTAGTATACTGCTCGTAAATGAAGAGTTGATAGACGAAGATCAAAATCATGAAGTGCTAGGAGTCGAAGGGTCGAGGAGCGGAGCGTACATATAGTACGTGAGCACCGAAAATCCCTGAAGACGACAACGCAATTCTTGATTTTCATCGAGTATATTAAACAAAAAAACGTGGAAAAGTGATGTATCCAACAGTACGATTAAGAAGAAATAGAAAAACGCGGTGGCTAAGAGAATTAGTAGCGGAGAATAGGCTTGGCGTGGATGATTTGGTGCTAGCATTATTTGTGGTTGAGGGCGAGAACCAGCGTCAAGAGATCAAAACTATGCCTGGCGTATATAGATTATCTATTGATCAAGTAGTGTTGACGGCTAGGCAAGCTTATGAAAATGGCATAAATGCTATAATACTCTTTCCTTGTATAGATGCAAAATTAAAAAGCGATAATGCTGATGAGGCATATAATCTAGACAATTTAATGTGCAGAACTATACGAAGTATAAAAAATGCCAACATCGATATTGGTATAATATGCGATGTTGCCCTAGATCCTTACACTACCCATGCACATGATGGTATTCTACATAATGGGGATGTAGATAATGATAAAACTGTTAAAGCTTTGTGCAACCAAGCTCTAGTTTTAGCAAAAGCTGGGGTAGATATTGTAGCCCCATCTGATATGATGGATGGTAGGATTATGGGCATACGTCAAATATTGGATTCAGAAGGGTTTATTAACGTTAATATACTATCTTATGCGGTAAAATATGCTTCAAGTTTTTATGCCCCATTCAGAGATGCATTGAACAATAATAAGATAGCTTATCTAAATAAAGCGACCTACCAAATGGATATACGTAATAGCAGGGAAGCTATGTTAGAGATAGAACATGATCTTGCCGAAGGTGCAGATATGATTATGATTAAACCTGGTATGATGTTTTTGGACGTCATAGCACAAGCGGCCAATAACTTTAATACTACTATATTTGCCTATCAGGTAAGTGGTGAATATTCTATGTTAAGATTTGCGGCAGATGCCAATGCCTTAAATTGGCAAGCAAGCATAATAGAATCATTATTATGTTTTAAGCGTGCTGGTGCTAGTAGCATTGTTACTTACGCTGCATTAGAAGTAGCACAAATATTGAATGCATAACATATAAGTTTAAGTACTGAAGGTGCAGGGATGAGATCGAGATTATTAAATACTCACCTTACACATGGCATTTAAAAGTCATAGGGAGAATAGCCTAAAGTCATTGCGAGGAGCCACTTTGGTGGCGACGAAGCAATCCAATAAATGTGGATTGCCACTACACTTACGTGGTCTCGCAATGACGTCTTGTACTTTTCTGCAATTTTTAAATTGCCATGGGGATTATGCGTAAAGTTAAATATTTTATACCAAATTGAGCTTATAATAACCCTATAAATGAAGGATCTAATGCAAGAGAGATGTCAGACTAAGAAATGTCAGGCTAATATTATTATAAAAATTATTTTAGCAGTAGGTTTATTGATAACTATTACGTCATTGTATCTTTGGTTATCTTTTGATGTGCCGCAAAAACCCCTTGCTGGAAAGGGAGGAGGGGATAATATTGACGTGCAAATTGGTGGAAATTTTGAGTTAACTGATCAAGATGGTAAGACTTTCAATAGTGATAGTTTGAAAGGAAAATTAAGTTTAATTTATTTTGGTTTTACTTATTGCCCTGATATTTGTCCTACTTCTTTGCAAAAATTAACAGAGGTCATTAATACTCTTGATAAATATAAAATTGATGTTGAATTTGTTTTTATTACTGTAGATCCTCAGCGTGATACTCCAGCAGTGCTTAAAGAATATTTAAAGCATTTTAATCCTAAATTTATTGGTTTAACGGGTAATGAACAACAAATTAAAGAGGTTGCTGATAAATTTAAAGTGTATTATGCTAGAGCAAATGATGGTGAAAATTATATGATTGATCATTCTTCTTTTAGTTATTTAATGGATCAACAAGGGAAATATATAAAGCATTTTTACTTAAATAGTTCAGCTCAAGAGATTATAGATTTTGTTAGAGTGAAGCAGCAAAATCAAAAAAGAGATTAAGATGTTTTATTATCTACTAGCCTCATACCTGTTTGCTCTTGGTGCTCTTGCCTTATTGTTAATAACAAGTTGGCTAGATTATAATAAAATTAAAGTTAGATCAAATAATGCAAAAAAAGGTAAAAAATAGATTAAAGTTTATATTATTTTACCTTTTATGCAGTGCTGGGGGAATATATATGATATTATACAATCTTGAAGATAGTATAGTATTTTTTTACCCTCCGTCAAAAATTAACGAGTCAAAACTTGGCAAAGAATTGAGGGTAGGGGGCTTAGTTAAAGTAGGTTCAATCAGAAAAGTGACTGCTGATAAAGTGCATTTTGTCATTACAGATAACATTAAAGACCTAGAAATATCTTACCAAGGGGTTTTACCCGCCTTATTTCGTGAGAATCAAGGGATAGTAGCTGTAGGTAAGTTATCAGGTAATATATTCATAGCTCGTGAGTTATTAACTAAGCATGATGAGAATTATTCTCCTTAGGCATTAGGGTAATTTAAAAGTCACGCTTTAAAGTTGAAAAACCAAAATAATTTTAGGTGGATATGTGCTTACAAACGTCATTGCGAGGAGGTTGCTTGCTGCAACCGCCGAAGCAATCCAGCAAAAATACGGTAATTTAATTTTTTTTTGTTTCCTGGATTGCTTCGGCGGCACTTCGTGTCTTCTCGCAATGACGTTTGATGTTCTTAATAATTACTTATTTCAACTCTAGAGTGTGACTTTTAAATTACCATAAATAACAGGAGGTATAAAATGGGAACAAATGAAAAAGAAATTGCTTATAGTGTAATTACAAAAATTTTTAATGAGAAAGGTATAATACTTAATGAAGTTAGTGATGGAACATTAAAGGAAATGATTCAGACAGTTGACATTATCAGTAGAAGAACTGACCCTATTAAAGATCAAGATGAATTAATTATCTCAAAGTATGAAAAAGGTCTAAGCCGTATGCTATCAGACTACCCGGAGCTTAAGCCCTCAGTTGCAGATATAGCTGCAGGCTTTGAGCAAATTTGTACTGGAGCAACAGAAGAAAGGTCTAATTTTATAAAAAACGTAACACAAAAAGCTCTGAATGAAAGCATAGCTAAAGACTTCGCGAAAATTAAAGAGATAGTTGATTCAGTTTGTCAGCTAACTATGAATACGGATAATTTTGGCAGCTTATCTATATTAATTGGTAAACAAAATGCAAAAGAGTTACAAGACCATAGTAAGTCAATATACTCTCAATTTCAAAAGTGTAATATCAATAGTGTTGAAAAAGAATTTAAAAAATTAGCTGAATGGTGTGAAAAAAAACAAGAAGTAATAGATGCTCCAGTGTTTAAGAAAATTAAAAGAGTAATTTCTTCTGCTGTTTCAGTCATTTCAGCTGTTATTAGTAATAAACCAAACGCTAGTGAAAAGGTGAATGAATTTAAACAAAATATTAGCTCACTAGTGGACGATAATGAATGGTTTTCTAAATATTTAGCAGATACTAAGTCGATTATCAGAAACAGTATTAATAAAGTTCCTTCCAATGATTCACATCAAGAGACAAAAATAAAAGCAATAACAGGTAAAGCAGATAATGTAACTTCTCCTCAACATCTAAAACCAAATATTAAAGGTGGATTTACCCGTAGTTAACAGGGTAATGTAAAAGTCATAATTAATAGTTGTTATAGATATAAATTACCCTGCTAAAAATATGCCATGAGACAATAATGATTATTCGAATCATCTTAATTTTAACATGTTTTTTTGTAGTTAAAGTACAAGCTTTACCTGTTACTCATGATACAGGTAGCTTACATGATACTGAAATCTCTAGGTACGAAGTTATTCCTAGAGAGGATAGTATTGAGTATATAAAAAAAATAATTAACAAAGCACAAGATAAAAAGACTCATATTACTGTGAAAGGAACGCAGCATAGCCAAGGAGGACACAGCTATAGCCGAGGGGGTATAGTTCTAGACTTATCTAATCTTAATAATATAGAACTTTTAGGAACCAGCTTAGTGAGGATACAAGCTGGAGCAACATGGAAACAAGTGATTGAATACCTAAATCCTCTAGGCTTATCTATTGCTGTTATGCAATCAGATTATGATTTTAGCATAGGGGGTACAGTCTCAACTAATGTTCATGGTTGGCAAGCTAATAAACCACCAATGGTTTCTACCATTCATGGTTTTCATATTTTAACTTCTGAAGGGAAGGTAATTTACTGTAATCGAAGCGAGAATTATGATTTGTTTAAAGCTGCAATAGGTGGTTATGGAATGTTTGGAGTTATCATAGATGTTGATCTTAAAATAGTTCCAAATAGATTATATCGGTTGAAACAAGAGATTTTTAATATAGGTGAATTTCCTAGTTATTTTCAGAGAGAGGTTAAAGATAATTCAAAAGCCCATATGTTCTTCGGTAGGTTTTCTATTAGCAAAAGATACTTTTTAAAGAGGCTTATTGTAAAGATATATGAAGATTATGATTTACCAATTGCTAATTCTTCTCTTTCCGTTTTAAACGGAAGCGATGAATTTGTTAGCTTATTATTTGCCTCCACTTATAATAACCAATTTTTTAAGAAGATTCGTTGGTATATTGAGACAAGTAAAGCGGCTAACAAAGTTTTTAAAACAGCATCACGAAATCAATTATTATACCAGTCTACAAAAGTCTATACTACTAAAGATCCCAAAAAAATAGATCTGTTACAAGAATATTTTATTCCTATAAACCGTTTTAATGAATTTGTCAGTTTCTTGCAGACTCTTCAAAAGGATATTAGCCCTTATCTTATGAATCTTACCTTGAGACATATTGAGGGAGATTCTGAAACCTTGCTAAATTATGCAAAAGAAGAGATGTTATGCTTTGTGATGTTATTACGCGGTCCTAAAACTGAGAAATTTGATCAAGATATAGGCAGAGCGGCAATGAAGATAACTAATAAAGCTTTACAGTTAAACGGCAGTTATTATCTTCCTTATAGGCCTTATCAAACAAGGTCGCAGTTTATACAATCTTACCCAAAATTTCATCAATTTAAAACAATAAAGAATAAATATGATCCAAAGATGATTTTTGTTAATGAATTTTATAAAAACTACTTAGAAGAGTTATAATCAAATTTAGGTTATTTATTATGTAATGATGTAAAAATATGCTTTGCAAGAGTTTGGCTGATACCTTTTACTTTAGATAATTCCTCAATAGTAGCATCGCATATTGCTTTATATGAGCCAAAATAATGTAACAAGGCTTTTTTTCGGATAAGACCAACTGAATTTATGTCATCTAGACTAGAAACTTTAATGGCTTTGGAACGACGTAGCCTATGATTTTTTATAGCAAAATTATGTGCTTCATCACGCAGAATCTGTAAATATTTCATAACTGGCAGGTTTTTGTTGATGGTAAAAGACTCTTTACCAGGCATATGAAATTGTTCGCATCCAGCATTTCTGTCAGGTCCTTTTGACATACAAACAAATGGAATTGCAAGGCCAAATTCTACCATTATTTTTTGTACTACTGATAGATGTCCTTTACCTCCATCAATAATCATTAAACTAACTATACTCTTTAGATGTTCTTTTTTTAATCTTGTAAATCTTCTTGTTAGGACTGTTCTTAGCATTTCGTAATCATCACCTCCTTTGGCATCTCCCTTGGCAATAGCTATATTAAAGATCCTATATTCTTTTTTATCGAATCCGGATTTAGTCGCAACGATCATACTACCTACGGCAAATGTTCCCATAATGTGACTATTATCGTAAACTTCGATTCTATCTGGTAGTAGTGGTAGGTTGAATAATTGTTGTATTTGTTGGAAGATCATTTGATTTTTAGCAAATTGTTTTAAATGCTGATCAAGTGCTAGCTGACCATTCAATTCAGCATTTTCTAATAATTTTACTTTATTACCACGGATAGGGTGTATTATAGACAATTTATTATTAGCACTAAGTTGTTTAATAGCTTTAGTTACTAATTCTATATCAATGATTGGATGATTTATAATTATCTCATCTGGAACTGGATTAGTTTGATAAAACTGATTGATAAATTGTGTTAGAATTTCAGCTTTGCTACTTTCATCCGTTTGAAACGGAAAGTACGCTATATTTCCATAAGATTGACCAAACCTGTATACAAACAGTTGAATACAATAACAATTATTCTTTTCAACAATGGCTATAACGTCAGCATTTTTTATAGGATTACTAGATAAGGTTGATTTTAGTTGGATATAACTCAGTGCCTTTATTCGGTCTCGTATTTCGGCAGCAGCTTCAAAACGTAATTGTAGACTTAATTGTTCCATTTTGTCAGACAGAGTTTTTTGTAGTTCCTTAGTTTTGCCAGTTAAGAAGTCTCTTACTTGGTTAACCAGCTCACTATAATCTTCTTTACCAATTTTGCCAACGCATGGGGCAGAGCATCTACCAATTTGGTATTGTAAACAAGGACGCTTGCGGTTCTTAAAATAATTATCACTACAAGAACGTAGTTTAAAAATTTTTTGTAATTCTTTTAGGGTAGTATCTACTTGCTCTGAAGAAACAAACGGACCAAAGAATTCACCACTAGATAAATTTTTTCCTCTATATTTAATTAATTGTGGGTAATCAGTATCCAAACGTAATTTGACATAGGGAAAAGATTTATCATCTTTAAGTAATATGTTAAATTTTGGCTGAAACTTTTTGATTAATTGTGCTTCAAGTAATAAAGCTTCAATTTCGGAGTTAGTAACATTATACTCTAAATGATGTGTTAGAGATACCATGCGTATTGTTTTATTGTCAAGATCAGTTTTAATATAGTTAGTAAGGCGTTTTTTTAGATTCTTAGCTTTCCCCACATAGATAACTTGCTGATCAGCACTCAGCATTTTATAAACCCCAGGAAGATTAGGAGCATTCTCAAGATGAGATTTTATTAATTCACTACCTATAAGTTTAGATTTTTGTAACATAATTTACCAAACAACCTGAGTTCGACATAACATTAACTGTACGTACGACTGTACCCCTTATTTATCAAGGCTTATAGCTCAACTTTCAAATTCGGGGAATTACCTAGCTTTTTGGTAATTAATCCTATGCAGAAGACTAACAAACTGCACATAGTACCAACAAAGACCCCCTTTAGACGAGAATTATGAGTGAAAAAATATGTCCAAATGAGAAAAAATGTGATCCCGCTTAATCCACATAAAACCATCATTCTTTGTGTTATAGTAATGTTGAAAAGAGCAAATACTAGAGGGACTAATATTAGTGGCCCCCAAAATCCGGTAATAAACATTACTAAATCAATTACATTATTAAATTTTAAGGCAATAATTATTGCAAAGCTGCCAATTACGACATTAGTAATTCTAGCAATTAACAATAATTTCTTTTGATTTTGTATTTTAAAAATAGGATTTAATAAGTCCTTCACTAAGGCTATTGAGGTGACATTTAAATCAGAATCAGCGGTAGACATAACTGCTGCAAGTAAGCCAACTATCACAAAGCCTTGTAACCCTGAGGGTACTATTTGATCAATTAAGTGTGGTAATGCAAGATTAGAAGAATAGTTGGGATAAAGATTATAGGCAATCAGACCATTTAAGGTGATAAATATTAAGAATATAGCATATATAACTGATTTTATATATATAGCGGTACTAGTCTTTTTTGCATTATTATTAATTAGAGCCCTCTGAATAAAATTAGGATATAAGTTCATTACACAAAAACCTAGCATGGCAGTTATCGTATTAATAAATATCTCACTGGCAAAATTATTATTATAGATAAAATACACTTTTTCACTAGGTAGTTGTTGGATAAATTCACTGATGCCAACTTTATTGAGACCACATATGGCAATAACTGGAATAGCCATTATCATTGCAAAGAATTGTAATAAATTAGTAAACATAATCGATTGTAATCCTCCAATAGTTGTGTAGATGATAACAATTCCATAACTTAATATTACTCCTTCTAAATAATTAATCTTTAAAATATATTGAAAAATATAACCACTAACGCTAATTTGGGCAGCAACAAAGCCTATAGATACCATAACAGACGCAGTGCCAGCAATAAAACGGCCTGATGTACTATAATATTTTACCATTATATCGCCGACACTTTCTGCTCCATAATGTTTAGTTATTTGGGGTACAAGATAAATAGCTATGAGTATATCGATTGGTAGAGTGAGTATTAGTCCGTAGCTATACGATAAATCACCGGAAAAGGCTTTTTCAGCAATACCAAAAGTAGCACCTCCCCCAACAGATGAAGCGAAAATAGTTGCAACCAATAATAGTTTACTATTGCTGGTCTTACCTTGAACGGTAGCATAATCTGTAAAACTTATAAGTTTAGATCTGTAGTATGTACCAATAACAAGTATTGATACCAAGTATACTAATACAATAATATTATCAAGGGTCATTCTAATTATTTTTATTGAAAGTGGCAGAGTATAGTACAAAAAACTTTTTTGTATCACTTAAACTACGCTTATATGTTTGGAGTTCTAGGGGTAATATCATCCTTATGACGCGAATTCAGGATAAGAATTATAATGCTTATCCCGAATTATGGTTTATGCATATTTGCGTATTCAATAACTGCAATCATATATATATATCTTTTCTATGTTTTATAGCGACTATGAAAATCGTTTTAATTTCCGCCTCAATTCTATAGACAATACGATAATCGCTAACCCGGAGGCGTCTATGGCCTTTCAGGCTGTAACGTAAAGGTTTTCCAAAACCAATAGGGTCGATCATCAAACGCTCTTCAATAGCTTTTTTAATAAGTGCCTTAGCTTTTGTAGAGAGAGAAGGAATGTGTTTGTTTATTACTTCTTCTAAATAATGTACTTGATATTTTACTTCCATGCATCGTCATGGCTATAAGTTTTGACACCGTCCTTATCAAGTTTCTCTGCTACTTTAGATAGATAGAAGTCCTCACGCATTTCTAAAGCTTCAAGAGCTAATTCACGCACTAAACTCGCAACAGACTTATGCTCCTGATGAGCTAAATGTGAAAGTAAGCCAGCAGTTGTTTCTTCAAAAGTTACATTGATCCTTGGGTTTTTTGTTGCCATGATGTATAGTTTTATTAATGTTTTACTCGATAATCAAGTTTTTCCTTAACCGTCATCGCGAGGCATCTTTAGATGCCGTGGCGATCCAAGTAAACAGCGAAGCTGTTTTTTCTAGTATGCTTCGTGTATCATGGATTGCCGCGTCGCCGCTTTCAGCGGCTTCTCGCAATGACGTATTTTTTAATAATGCTAAAAAACTTGATTATCGAGTTTTAGGATAAGTGTAGTGTAACACTTTTACATCACTTTGTCAAGGGATATCAGAAACAAGCAATGCTACAAGATCGTTTGTTACCTTCAAGTATTTGTAAGTGAATTTTGGTTATAGGTCTAGGTAATATTTTTTCAATTAGTTCTGGCCATTCAATTAGACAAAGATTACCTTGGAAGGCTTCTTCTATACCTAGTTCATAAATTTCTTCTAAGTAGTTTAAACGATAAAGATCAAAATGATAAATCGTGAATTTTGATGTCGTATAAATTTGTAGCAAATTAAAAGTAGGGCTGATGATATGAGTAGCAGGACCACAAAAATACTTTATAATCTCTCGACATATAAATGTTTTTCCGCAGCCTAAATCACCGGAAAAAGTTATAATTTCACTAGATTCTAAATTTTTAGCAATAGTTTGCGCAAACGATATAGAGTCTTGTTCATTGTTTAAAATAATAGACTCTTGTTGAAACTTCATTGGATCTTCAAATTTGGGGGTGAGGTGAATCAATAGAAGCTAGGAAACTGGCTGTTTCTCCTCTTCTAGGCGATCAGCCTTAGTTAAGAACCAATCTGTATTTTTAGATATAAGGCTTCTAGAAAACGTCCATTCTTCTTGCATATATTCTATACTACTAGTTATTTTTTCACCTGTGAATAATACTTTTATGAAAATATTATTAGCGAATGTATAAGCTTCAGAAATTTTGGCATCTAGTACACTGCCATTGACAAATTCTCCATAGGTTTCAGAAAAAATATGGAATTCTTGTATATATCTTTTATCCACCAATGTAAGTAAATCTTCAATATCATCATCATTAGAGGCTTCAATGATCAGTTCCAAGGCTGCTTTTGCACTATGTAAAAATTTTCTTGCTTTAAATGATGGAAGTTTAGCCGATACAGCTGCAAGACCGGCTATTATAGCAGTGGAATTCTCTTCAACTATTAACCCATCAAGCTCCATAGGGTTAATAGGATGGATTTTTACCACGCTATGAGGCAAATTATTCTTAAAAATATTACCAGCAGCAGTTTTTGCTGTATAAGTAACGTCTTTGATTCCTGTTTCACCGAAAAAGGAAGATTTGCGTTTAGCTGGATCATCCTCTGATGTAGAGCCAAGAGTAGCAATTAGCCTATTTATAATAATAAAAGCGACTCCAGCAAAAATTAACAACTCTATTATTTGAGCAGACATTAATATAACTCTATTAGTTTGAATTCTTTATACTATTACCTCAGCGTCATTCTGAACTTATTACTCGATAATCAAGTTTTTCCTTAACCGTCGCGAGGAGGCATAATACCCACAACTGTTGAAAGTTAAAAGATCGTCATTGCAAAGTGCTGTTGTAAGTCTTAAACCATCATTGCGAGCGAACGTACGTGAGCGTGGCAATCCATAAAGCTTGTCATATAGATTGCTTCGTCGACCTACGGTCTCCTCGCTAATAGACGATTTTTTAACTTTCAACAGTTGTGGCGTCATTGCAAGGAAGCCGCTGAAAGCGGCGACGCGGCAATCCAAGATACGCGAAGCGTTACTCTAAAAAAACAGCTTCGCTGTTTATCTAGATCGCCACGGCGTCTGTCGACGCCTCGCGATGACGATTTTTTAACTTTTAACAGTTGTGATCCTAATTACACCATTTTCAACAGATTCTGAAATAAATTCAGGATGACATTCCATGATAATAGTATTCTATTGTAAAATTTAAAGATTTGGAAGTTATTTATGCACCAAAATACTTAGTGCAAGTACAAAATATGTTATAAGTGTTAAAAAGCGTGCAATAATGACCCACTAAATGGGTTAATGTGCGTTGAAAAATGACCCACCTAAGAAGTGGGAAAAGTAGTACGTTATTAATCCATTATTATCAACCTATACTTCTATTATTTTCAGAATAAATAATAGGAGTATAAAATCAGAGATGTTAATAATGGAAAGTAAGAGAAAGATATTAGGACGTTATCGTCGTGGAGAAGGTATACGTTCAATAAGTAGAGAATTAAATATATCACGTAATACAGTTAGAAGTATCATTCGTACGCAAGGAGAGATTAAATCTGATTATATACGAATAATTCAACCTATACCTAAACTCGGGAAATATATTGAGAGTCTTGAGAGGATGTTGCGGGATAATAAGAATTCAAAGCCTAAAAAAACAGGGAAAGCTTTATTTGAGGAGTTAAAGATTTATGGGTATCAAGGCAGTTACTCTGCTGTTAGTCGTTATATTAACACTTGGAATGATAGAAATTTTGAGATTAATATAAAAGCTTGCGTACCTTTATCCTTTGCTCCTGGGGAAGCTTACCAATTTGACTGGAGTAGTGAGCAAGTAATATTAGCTGGAGAAATAATAAATGTTAAAGTAGCTCACTTTGTTTTGTGTTATAGCCGTAAAAAATTTATCTATATTTATCCTACTGAAGCTCAAGAGATGGTATTTGATGCACATGTTAGAGCCTTTACTTTTTTTGGTGGTAGTCCAACTAAAGGGATTTATGATAATATGAAGACTGCTGTCAGTAAGGTTTTAAAAGGCTCTAATAATAGAGAATGGAATCCAAAGTTTGAAAAGCTCTGCGCACATTATCTCATTGAACCGATAGCATGTTCTCCAGCTCGAGGTAATGAAAAAGGTAGGGTTGAGCGACAAGTACAGATTGACCGGGAACAGTTCTTTACTCCTATGCCAAAAGCTTTAACCTTGCAAGAATTAAACGATATATTAACCAGCAGATTAGTTACTTATAATAGCTCTCATAAACACCCCGAATATAAAGATAAGACTATAGATGAAGCATATCAACTAGAACGTAATTTTTTAGTATCCGTGCCTGTATTATTTAACGGTTGCAAAGAAATAGATATCAAGGTTTCTATTACTTGTTTGGCTAGATATGAAAGCAATAATTATAGCGTTCACTGTAGTTGTGCTGGGAAAATAGTACAATGTAAGATATATGCTGAACATCTAGTATTTATTTATAATGGTCAAGAGGTAGGTCGTCATAAACGGAAATTTACTAAGGGAGAAACTTGTTATGACGTCAATCATTATCTGCCAATATTAAGGTATAAACCCGGAGCATTAAGAAATGGTGAACCATTCCTTAATATGAATTTACCAGAAGAGCTCATAGAAGTTAGAAGACGTCTTGAGAGCAGCCCAGCAGGTACAAGAGATTTTGCTCATATATTATCGTATATAGCAATGGAATCCATAGAAGCAGTAGTATCAGCATGCACCCAAGCACTAAAAATAGGAACTGTTAGTAAGGAGGTAATTTTAAATATTATATTACGTAATAAAGATGAGTTAAAAGTAACAGAGCCAAGTAATTACCAAGAATATCATACTTTAAAACATATCCCGAAAGCTAATTGTGAGATATACGATAATTTTCTCAAGTTAGGAGGTAAGTAATGAACAATGTATATCAAGAATCTACTAGAGAAGATATTATAAATGTTATGAGAAAGCTAAAATTTACAGGGATGCTTGAGTCTTATGATGAAATTATATCTGATGCCATAAGGCGTAAAGAAGCCTCGAATTATATTTTACATAATTTATTAAAATCTGAACTAACAACACGAACTCTTAGGTCTATTCAAAGTAGGATTAGCGCAGCAAAGTTTCCTGAGAAAAAAGATATAGATAATTTCATATTTATCGATACCCCAATAAACCAAGAACAAATTATGCATCTATATAGTTGCGAGTTTATTAAAACATCTAGAAATATAATCCTAGTTGGTGGTACTGGTAGCGGTAAAACTCACCTAGCTATTGCATTAAGTACAAAAGCAGTACGAAAAGGTTATAAATCAAGATTTTTTAATCTTGTAGATCTTGCTAATCAATTAGAATATGAAAAGAACTCTGCTCAGGTAGGAAAACTAGCAGCTTCCTTGCAAAAAATAGATGTACTAGTCCTAGATGAGCTTGGTTATCTACCATTTTCTAAGAATGGCGGTCAACTTATCTTTCATCTATTATCTAAAATACATTCCAACACTTCAATTATTATTACTACTAATCTTATATTCTCAGAATGGTCACAAATATTTGGTTGTAATAAAATGACTTCAGCGCTACTTGATAGAGTTTGTCATAATTGTGATATCATTGAAACGGGAAATGAAAGTTATCGTATGAAAAAAAAACAATAGTTCTAGACTTATGTGGGTCATTTTTCAACGCTCTTCCTGGGTCATTTTTCAACGCTTATTGACAATGTCACCCCTGCGAAAGCAGGGGGCTAAAATATCTAATAGTCTTCTTGGCTATTTTTGGATTCCCTCCGCAACTCGGATGACATCTATAGTGGTTATGCTTGTATTTATATCAACTATTGATATGACTTTTGAATTACCATACTAATCTCACGACCATAAGTTTTTCATTTTATTAAAAAAACTAGCATCATCCTCATCTTTGTCGCTTGTAAATTCTTTATCCAGCAATTCTAGTAATTCTTTTTGTTTTTTAGTAAGATTTTTTGGTATCTCAATATGTATGTGGGCAAACATATCACCTCTAATGCTTGATCTAACCTTAGACATACCTTTGCCTTTTAACCTAAGTTGTTCGCCATTTTGTGTACCAGCGGGTATTTGTAATTTTACCTTACCACCTTCTATATCTGGGACTTCTACTTCTCCACCTAAAACAGCTTTAATAAAGCTAATTGGTAGTCTGCAATGCAAATTAATTCCATCAACTTTATAGAGGTCATGCGGTTTAATAGTAACAAAAATATACAAATCCCCGTTATTGCCTCCTCGTACTCCGGCATCTCCTTCACCAGTAAGCCTTATTCTAGTACCTTCTTCAATACCAGCTGGAATATTTACTAATAAATTTCTATGTTGTGAGTAACGCCCCTGACCATGACATTTTTTGCATGGATTTTTAATGATTTGTCCTGCACCTTGGCATTTTCCACAAGTTTGTTCTAATGTAAAGAAGCCTTGTTGTCTTCTTGTAACCCCTTGTCCTGCACAAGCGTCACATTTGGTCATTCCGGCATTACTTTCTGACCCGTTGCCATTACATGTTTGGCATTTTACTTCACTGGTAAAACTAATATTTTTGTCGATACCACGAAATGCTTCTTGCAGAGTAACTGTGATATCATATTTTAGATCTGAACCTCTAATAGTAGTTGATGGTCGTTGTCTTCTTGCCCCGCCACCCATAAAATCATTAAAAAACTCACCAAATATATCATTTATATCAGGTCCACTATTGTTATGTCTTCCAGTTGACGATGCTGCACCTGAATTCTGAAAAGCATCATGTCCAAAACGATCATAGGCAACTCTTTTTTGTTCATCTTTTAGGATATCATAAGCACTGCTTATTTCCTTGAACTTTTTTTCTGCTTGTTTATCCTGTGTATTACGGTCAGGATGATATTGCATCGCCAATTTATGATAAGCTTTTTTTAGCTCTTCCTGGGTAGCAGTTTTACTAACCCCAAGTATTTGGTAATAATCTTTTGTCGACATAATAAGAATATCTGATTTTAAATTTAGTTAAATTATCCTTTTAAGCAGCATCACCATGATGGTTGGTGTCCATAGTACCCTACATTTTTTGTATAATCGTCATCGCGAGGCATCTTTAGATGCCGTGGCGATCTAGTAAAGTGAGGCATAATACTGCATAAAGATTGCCACGTCGCTGCTGTCGCAGCTCCTCGCAATGACGATTGCAGTGTCTGTAGGTACGATTACACAAAAAATGTAGGGTACTATGGTTGGTATCACCCTTGCCGTCACCCCGCAACTGTCGAAAGTTTACAAACACCTATACCACAGCGTCATTGCGAGCGTAAGCGAAGCAATCTAGGAAACAATCTATAGCTTAAATGATGTTACTGGATTGCTTCGTCGCCCTTACAGCCTCCTCGCTAATAGACGTATAGGGAAGCTGTATTTACTAACTTTCAACAGTTATGCGATCATCACCCCTGCCGCCATTATGTCTCCCTGCTAGGGTTAATGTTATTCCCGCGTAGGGCGGGGAATCTAGATCCCGCACCGAAGCTGGGATGACATCTCAGAGCCTAAAATTCCTACTTGTTGCTGACATCTTCGTAGTTAGCATCAACTACTTTGTCATCATTCGTCCCAGGTTTTTCCTCACTATGATCATCTGGCTGAGATTTATACATAGCTTCTCCTATTTTCATACTACTAGCCATAAGAGCATCAGTTTTTGCTTTAATTTGTTCAAGATTATCAGACTCTAAAGCTGCTTTTAACTCTGTTATGCTATTTTCTACTTCTTGTTTATCACTAGCTGATATTTTACTATCATGTTCTTTTAGAGTTTTTTCGGTTGAATAAATTAAGCTATCAGCACCATTTCTAGCCTCAATTAATTCACGACGCTTTTTATCATCCTCAGCGTTTTTTTCTGCATCTTTTACCATTTGTTCAATTTCCGCATCACTAAGACCTCCAGAAGCTTGAATAGTTACTTTTTGTTCCTTACCACTAGCTTTATCCTTGGCAGAAACATGAACTATACCATTAACATCTATATCAAAAGTTACTTCAATTTGCGGTAATCCTCGTGGTGCAGGTGGTATCCCATCAAGATTAAATTGACCAAGTATTTTATTATCAGATGCCATTTCCCGTTCACCTTGGAATACCCTAATCGTTACAGCATGCTGGTTATCGTCAGCAGTAGAGAATACCTGACTCTTTTTAGTCGGAATAGTAGTATTACGATCAATCAGCCTAGTAAATACCCCACCAAGAGTTTCAATACCTAAAGATAAAGGGGTAACGTCTAGCAATAATATATCAGTAACTTCTTTATTTAACACTCCTCCCTGAATAGCAGCACCTAGAGCCACGACTTCATCAGGGTTGACTCCTCTATGTGGTTCACGACCAAAGAATTCCTTTACTTTCTCAATAACTTTTGGCATTCTAGTCATACCGCCAACAAGTACTACTTCTTGAATATCCGAAGCTTTTAGCCCAGCATCTTTTAAAGCTTTCTTACATGGTTCTATTGTATCATCAATTAACGTTGCCACTAAGGATTCTAATTTCGCCCTAGTAAATTTTATATTTAAATGCTTAGGGCCTGAGCTATCAGCCGTAATATATGGCAAATTAACATCAGTTTGAGGTACAGATGATAATTCTTTTTTAGCTTTTTCAGCAGCTTCTTTCAGACGTTGCAAAGCTAAAGGATCTTTGCGTAAATCTATACCACTTTCTTTCTTAAATTCATCAATTAAATAATCTAGAATTCTAGAATCAAAATCTTCGCCACCAAGGAAAGTATTACCGTTGGTAGATTTAACTTCAAATACACCGTTACCTATCTCTAAAATTGATACATCGAACGTACCACCACCAAGATCATAAACAGCAATTATTTTGCTCTCAGCTTTATCGAAACCATATGCTAAAGCGGCTGCTGTTGGTTCATTGATTATCCTTAATACTTCCAAACCAGCAATTTTGCCAGCATCTTTGGTTGCTTGACGTTGTGCATCATTAAAATATGCTGGTACAGTAATGACTGCTTGTGTTACCTTCTCACCAAGATAATTCTCGGCTGTTTCTTTCATTTTTTGTAAAATGAAAGAACTAATTTGGCTTGGAGAATATTTTTCGCCCTTAACTTCAACCCAAGCATCGTTATTAGCAGCTTTTACTATCTTGTATGGTACAAGATCTTGGTCTTTTTTTACCATAGGATCAGAGAAACCTCTACCTATCAATCTTTTAATGCCGTATAAAGTATTCTCTGGATTGGTTACAGCTTGACGTTTAGCTGGTTCGCCAATTAATTTTTCACCGTCATTACCAAATCCTACCATTGAAGGAGTAGTCCTAACTCCTTCAGCATTTGCTATGACTCTTGGCTCTTTTCCTTCCATTACCGCAACGCAAGAATTTGTTGTTCCTAAATCTATACCTATGATCTTTGCCATATACACTCCTAATCCCAATTTAATAAATCAACTTGATAAGTTTTGATATAGTGTCTTCTCGTCCATTTTACAAGAGGTAGATGTGAAAAAAAGTTATATCATATCCTTATGCTTAATTAGTTTTATAATGATGATTTATAGCCTTGTTTATAATTGACACCGGAGCAGAACACTTGGACGAGTCACCTATTTCACTTTGCACATTTCTGCGATTTTGAATTCCTCTAATTCTCTCTTTATTAGAATTTTCTCTTACTTCGATTAATCCTTGTGCTAAATATTTTAACTTAGAACTTTCAGTATAAAGAACCATATGCTTAAAAAACTTGGTAAACTTACCCACTAGCTTATTACCACCATTCCAATACAGATCCTCAATCATCAGCATCTCATTAGGTTTTAACTTATCCCAAGACTTGCCATAAATATTTTTTAGCTCTAGGCGATTAACAGCACTCTTACAGTCATATATCATTCGAGATTGTTGTATTGTAATAGCTTTATCGCCATTATAAACTTTGTCAAATGATATCAACCCCTGAAATATTGTCTGCCACACAATTTTTGCTTTTGGATTATCCATGTTAAAGCCTATCCCTATAGTGTTGTACCCCTTAATGTCTTTATATACTTGTAATATTTCATTTTCATTACCTTTAATAAAAATAAATACCATTTCTTGGTAAAATTGTAGATGTTTTGGGTCAGAAAGATTTAATCCATATAATTTATCCCGTAATTCAGCGGCAAATTTTATACTCACTACCATAAATTTAACTATTATTATATTGAAAAGATCAATAATAGCAGGTTTTTAACTAGCACTAAGTGATCTAATAAAAAAAATCATTGACGAGACAACTATATTAAAACATAATCACTTCGATGGTCGTGCAGTTGCGTAAAGATCTATACTAGAATTTACGAGGAAAGTCCGGACTCTACAGAGATATGGTGCTGGTTAACGTCCAGCGGAAGAGTAATCTTTTAGGGAAAGTGCCGCAGAAAATATACCGCCAAACTTTGTTATCAAATTTTGGTAAGGGTGAAATGGTGTGGTAAGAGCATACCGGTAGGTTGGCAACAAGCTACGCATGGAAAACCCCACCAAGAGCAAGATCAAATAGGCATTACAGAACTTACGTGTTCCTAGGCATCTCTGACTAGCAGTAATGTGGGTGGATCGCTTGAGATAAATGGTAATATTTATCCTAGATAAATAACTGCAGTAGGTAATAGAAATATTATTTATACAAAATCCGGCTTATAGACCATCATATTTGCAACCTCAGTTTTGGATTAAAATTTTTAATTTTAATCCAAAATGAAATTAATCCGAAATTGAGTTTTTGAAATAATAAATTGTGAACATGAATTGCTATACAGAGTTTTTGCGTAAATATTACCCTGTCATTTTGTGTTTATTCTTAATGTCTTTACATTTTGCCTCTGCCTATCCTGGGGGGATGTCGTTTGATAGTTTCGATCAATATGGACAAAGCGTTAGTGGGAGCTATTCTACACATCATCCACCTTTAATGTCAATGGTATGGTCGTTACTCAATTATATCTATCAAGGTCCACAGATAATGCTATTATTGCATTTAGTGTTTTTGTGGGGAGGTATATTATTGCTTTTTTATGCTGACTCACAAAATAAATATAGATATCTTTATTTTGTAATACCATTTCTACCTAATGTATTATCCCAATCTGGAACAATTTGGAAAGATGTAGCTTTTACCTTTGGTAATTTTTTTATAGTAGCTACTTGTATTTTTTATACTTATCGCCAAAAACCTGCTCCTTTATTGGTAGTTATTGGATTATTGTCAATTGTTTTTTATATTGTTGGTGTTAAATTTCAAGCACAATTTATAGCTCCAATTCTGATTTTGTTTGTATTGTCAATTTATCTTAAAACTAGCTTGTTAATAAGAATAATACTAACCTGCATCATTTCGCTATCAATAATGTATGGTAATGCTAAACTTACTAAGCATTTTTCCGCTGAAAGTCATGCAGAGCAATTACGTCAATTATTTGATATTGCTGGAGTAAGTGTTGCTATCAATAATGATGATTTAGTGCCAAAATATGTTAAAGAAGACCTAGATTTATATAGTTTTGAAAAGCTTAAAGTTCATTATACTCCTAGGTGGGTTGATCCATTAATTTTTGGTGATACTAGGATTTATGCCTCTACAACAGATCCTATAAAGTTACAAGAAATGGAATCTGCTTATAAACAAACCATTACTTACTATCCACTAGATTTTCTTAAACATCGTACAATGAATTTTGTTATGTTAATGAAAAACTGGGGATTCCATCATTACGCCTTTATTGAACTTAACGAAGCTCAAAAACATGGTATGGATATTAAAAAGAATTACTTAAAAAATTGGACAATTAAATATTTAAAATTATATCCAAAGATTTTAACAATAAATCTTATTAGTTTTATACTAACATTTGTGTATTTAATATCTATTCTAACAAATAAACAATCTAATAATCCAGAGAAAGTTATTTTGGCATATATCGTAGCAATATCTATTGTTTTTTCAATAGTACTATTTTTTGCTACTATGGCATCCGATTATCGTTATTATTATGTTATAAGGGTTCTAACGCTATTTAGCCTGCCAATTTATCTGAAATTCAGGCAATCTAAAAAAAGATGTTATGTATAGCTAACCAGATTAGTATTTAGCCATAGTAAAATTGCGTCATTGCGAGGAGCTGCGACGCAGCGACGAAGCAATCTAATGAATGTGGATTGCCACTACACTCACGTGGTCTCGCTAATAGACGTCTTGTACTTTTCTGCAATTTTTAAATGCTATACGTAAGGTGAATTATTAAATACTTACAATAAAATCTCAACCAACATTACGTCAAATTCACAAACGTCTATAGTTAATCGGGTTATAGCTACTACTTGGAAAAAAATAGCTTTTCCAGCTAGTCTACGCTCATTCAGCAATAGATTTTTTTCGGAATATGTAATATACTTAAACTACTCTAATATTACTTTAATAAATGTAGGTTCTAACTGTGACTAATTTAGATCGTCAAAACTTAATATCTATTAGCATTGAAGATGAGATGAAAGGCTCTTACTTAGATTATGCTATGAGTGTAATTGTTAGTAGGGCAATTCCAGATGTACGTGATGGTCTAAAGCCAGTGCATCGCAGAATCCTTTATGCAATGTATGAAGCATCTAATTACTTTAACAAACCTTATCGTAAGTCAGCAAGAACTGTCGGTGATGTGATGGGTAAATACCATCCGCATAGTGATGCTGCAATTTATGACTCATTAGTGAGGATGGCACAGGACTTTTCTTTAAGAGTACTGCTCGTTGATGGGCAGGGTAATTTTGGTTCACGAGATGGTGATGCTGCTGCTGCTATGAGGTATACAGAGTCAAGACTTGCTAAAGTTACTCATACATTGCTCGAAGATATTGATAAAGAAACCGTTGATTTTACGCCAAATTATGATGGCTCTGAGAGGGAGCCTACGGTATTGCCGTCAATGTTTCCCAATCTCTTGGTGAACGGAACTAATGGTATTGCTGTTGGCATGGCTACCAATATTCCTCCTCATAATCTTGGAGAAATAATTGATGCTTGCTGCCTATATGTTGATAATAATGATGTAGAAATATTAGAACTTATGACCGTAGTTAAAGGACCTGATTTTCCTACTGCTGGTATAGTACTTGGTACAAGCGGTATTAGGTCGGCTTATTTAACGGGTAGGGGGAGTATTCTAATTAGAGGACGCAGCGAAATTGAAGAGATTGCTAATAATAGGCAGGCTATTATTATTACAGAAATACCATATATGGTTAATAAAGCGAAATTGGTTGAGAAAATTGCCGAACTAGTCAAGGAAAAACGTATTGAAGGTATCAGTGATCTTAGAGATGAATCAAATAAGGATGGTATTCGAGTAGTAATTGAAATAAAGAAAGATGCTGTAACAGAAGTGGTGCTGAATCAAATATATTCCTATACCCAGCTACAAACTAGTTTTGGTGTGATTATGTTAGCTCTAAGAGATGGGCTACCAGAAGTTATGAACTTAAAAGAAGTGATAGCTGCTTTTGTCAATTTTAGAGAAATAGTAATAACTCGCAGGACGATATATTTGTTAAATAAGGCTCGTGATAAGGCTCATATTTTATTGGGACTAATGATTGCGGTTAGTAACATTGATGAGGTTATTAGAATAATTAAATCTTCCAATGATCCGGCAAGTGCTAAAGAGCAACTAATGCAAAGAACTTGGGATGCGTCATCTATAATAGATCTAGTAAAACTTGTTGATGATAGAGCAATGATAGCAGATGATGGTAAATGTTATTTTACTGAAACACAAACAAAAGCAATTCTTGAAATGCGATTGCAACGTTTAACTGCTATGGAGAAGAATAAATTAGAAAATGATCTTGCGGAACTAGCTACGGAGATTAGGGGTTATACTGACATTCTAGCATCACGTGAGAAACTTCTAGAGATCCTAAAAAATGAGTTAATTAGAATCAAAGATGAATTCGCTACCCCCCGCCTTACTAGCATTGAATTAGGTGATTTTGATCAAGATATTGAGGATCTTATCCAAAGAGAAGAAATGGTTGTGACCGTGACATTGGGCGGTTATATTAAACGTGTACCTCTTGCTACCTATAGAGCACAGAAACGAGGAGGGAAGGGGAGGTCAGGGCTGTCAATGAGGGACGAAGATATTACCACTCAAATATTTGTTGGCAGTACTCATACACCTATGTTGTTTTTCTCAAATACCGGGCAGGTATACAGCTTAAAATTATATAAACTGCCACTTGGTAATCCTCAGAGTAAAGGAAGACCAATAGTCAACATTTTACCTTTAAAAGAAGGAGAACGTATAAATAATATTATGCCATTGCCTGAAAATCAGGATGAGTGGGACAGTTTGAATATTATTTTTGCTACAAGCCAAGGTAATATTAGAAGGAATGATTTATCAGACTTTAAACGTATTCAATCAAATGGTAAAATTGCTATTAGGCTTGATGATAATGACCATTTAATAGATGTTAAAGTTTGTAAGGATGAAGACCATGTTTTACTGGCAACCAAAGCTGGTAAAGCTATAAGATTCCCAGCTAGTTCAGTTAGGGTATTTAAAAGCCGTACTTCTGATGGTGTAAGAGGTATGAGGATTGCTTCTAGCGACTACGTTATTTCTATGACAATATTAAAAGGAATATCGTGTACAATGGAAGAAAGGGAAGCCTATTTATCAATTCCTATAGAGAATAGGTTGCTAATAGCGGGTGGCAAGGAATTTACCCCGGAAGAATTTGATGTACAGTTAAATAAAGAACAGATTTTAGAAATGGCTGTTTCAGAAGAATTTATTCTTACTGTTAGTGAAAATGGTTTCGGAAAAAGAAGTTCCGCATACGAATATAGGATTACTAACCGTGGTGGTAGCGGTATTGTTAATATGGATGTGTCTGACAAAACTGGATTAGTTGTTGGAGTAATGCCGGTTGATATGTCTGATGAGTTGATGTTAATTACTAATAATGGCAAACTAATTAGGTGTAAACTTGAATCTGTACGTATAACTGGTCGTAATACTAGTGGTGTAATATTATTCAAAACCGAACAAGAAGAAAAAGTAGTTTCTACCGCATTGATTGCTGATAGCCCTGAGGAAGAGGTAGATGTGGATATACTCGAATGATAATATATAAATATAACCTGAGTTCGGTTTAACAAGTTATCAGTATCATCCCTGTTATGGTTGATGTTACCCCTGATTCCCCTTCGATGTCACCCCTGCGTAGGCAGGGGTCTAGAAAAGTTTAAATAGTTTTCTTGGCTATTTTTTTAGACCCCGCTACCTTCACAGGGGTGACATCGAAGGTGCTTAGAATAATAATTATTTTTATAATGACATCAACCCTCACGATATAAGAGCCTAGAACGATAATTTTAATTTAAGTGAACCTTGATGGCTTGAATATTTATTATTAGACGCTAAATAGTTATATACTGCCATGATTTCTGTTGATCCATGTTTTATAGTGATAGTTCCGCCAATTTTATAGTTGTATTTAGCAGGTTTTTCAAGCAGCAATATTTCCTCTTTACTGCTTGGGTCGGACATGACCTGCATATGAAGCTTCTGCTGCTTATTATGTAAAAACTTTTCGACTTCCATATACAATCTAGGAATCACTTGGGTAGTATCACTAATCTTCATTGGCATAATTGCTTCAAATCCTATAAGCCCCGAATATCTTCGGCTGTTAGTAGCAGCTACCGATAGACTTTGTGTTTCAAAGCTTGCCTCATATCCAGCAATATCCTGTCCCCCATATTTAAGCCCAATATGGGGAATAATTAAAGCTTTACCAACCTTTGATTTGTAAGCAACTACTATCTTACTACTATATGAGCTATTAGCAAATTTAGCTTTAGCTAGCTGGTTTTGTACTGGTAATTTTGCAGAAACATTAGCAAAAGCACGGGAAAGAAATCCTTGTAATATTAGTTTCTCAGACAAGTTAGTTTGACCATATATAGATATTACGTGGGTGTGGGCAGCAACTTTGTCAGTATGATTCTTGTATTTAAAGTGAGAGAGAACATAATTATAAGCCCCTCCAATAATGTTGCCATTAGGTAACTCTAAATCACCCCCAATAGTTGTGGTACTAGTTCTGCTAGTATAGCTACTTAACAAGCCTTTCCCATTATATTTGGTTATACCTATCGTACCACTAACCCACATATTTTTAGGAACAATATTATCTTCATCACCAGCAGCGGGAGGGGAAAGATTGTTTAGATGTTTTAAATCGCTTAATCTTAAATCAATAGATGAGTTTGCGAATTCATGAGACAAGATAATTATTTCATTCAGTGCTAAGGCAATATTTCTTACTGTTTCTTTTTGTTTTTGTAATAATTCTTCCGCTAATGCTGCTGTTACCCTTGCTACCTGTGCAACTTTTTCTTGTGGTGCTATAGCTTCTGCTGGCGATGTAGGTACTTCTTCTTTTAGCGGTACTCCAACAGCTCCATCTCCCCCTGCTGGCGGTACATGTTCTTCTTCTACTTCTTCTGCTGGCGGTGCAGGTGGTGGTGCATGTACTCTTCCTGCTGGCGGTACATATTCTTCTTCTGCTTCTTCTACTGGTGGTACAGGTAGCGGTGCAGGTACTCTTCCTGCTGGCGGTACATGTTCTTCTTCTGGTTCTTCTACTGGTGGTACAGGTAGCGGCACAGGTACTCTTCCTGCTGGTGGTGCATGTTCTTCTTCTACTTCTTCTACTGGTGGTACAGGTAGCGGCGCAGGTACTCTTCCTGCTGGTGGTACATGTTCTTCTTCTGCTTCTTCTACTGGTGGCACAGGTAGCGGTGCAGGTACTCTTCCTGCTGGCGGTACATGTTCTTCTTCTGGTTCTTCTACTGGTGGTACAGGTAGCGGTGCAGGTACTCTTCCTGCTGGCGGTACATGTTCTTCTTCTGGTTCTTCTACTGGTGGTACAGGTAGCGGCGTAGGTACTCTTCCTGCTGGCGGTACATGTTCTTCTTCTGGTTCTTCTACTGGTGGTACAGGTAGCGGCGTAGGTACTCTTCCTGCTGGCGGTACATGTTCTTCTATATCTACTTGCAAATGATCTTGTTGTTCTTGATGATCTTGTGGTACATATACGTGTATTGGTGGTCTTCTAACTTCGTCTCCATCTTCTCTTTGTTGTTGTACATTATTAGGAAATAGAAGTGGGGCAGGATTATATCCTGCTCCAACTCCTTCTAATCCTGCTTGTTGTGGTACATTAGCTACTGGCATTATTGGTTGTTGTCCATCGGTTGTATCCTCCTGATTTTTTTTTTGTTTTTTCTATATTCACATAAGGTTCATCAGGGGCTATATCATCATAAAGTTCAGAAGAAGTAAGTTCAATATTCAGCTCTCCTAGTGGGAATTCATTTTGTCCTTGTTTTTTATAGAAAAAACTAGCCACCTTAGTTAGGTAAGAGTTGGGTCGGTTAACACCCAACTGTTTTTTAAACTGTTCAAATGCTCGTTTTTCATTAATAACCAATGGAGTATTAAAAAGTGCTACTGCCTCATGCCTAGATGAATCACCAGTTCCATATACCGTAACTGGTATAATAATTACAGTCCCCAATGCAGATATTACAAATAGCACCTTTGCTATAAGTATTTTAACCTTAGATAAGCACATAGAACCTGTTTTAAATAGCTAATTTATTACAGTAACACAAGGGATCAGTAACACAAGGGATTTGTGAAATAATCATTGACGGAGTGATTATATTTAAACATAATCGTCCAAACTCTTTGAAGATATCTAATGAAATTATCTGATTTTGATTTTACCTTACCGACTGAGTTAATAGCTCAGAAACCAGAAAAAAAACGAGATGAGTCTAATTTGTTGATAGCTGTACCAAATAATCACTTAGTGCAGACCAAGTTTTATGATATAATTGACTATCTATGCCCTAGTGATTTAATGGTGTTTAATGATAGTAAAGTTATTAAAGCCAAATTGCTATTGAATAAAGATGGGAAAAAGATCGATTTATACCTAAATAAGCCAATAAATAATAATTATTGGCATGGTTTTGCCAGGCCTTCAAAAAGACTTAATGAAGGAGATCAATTTGATTTTGGTTGTAATAAGATTATTATAAGTAAAAAACTTGTAATGGGGCAGGTTGAGGTCGAATTTTTTCTAGATAATATTTCAGTTTTTGAATTTTTAGAGAAATATGGTGAAATTCCGTTACCTCCTTATATAAAGAGGCACGAAAATTTACTAGAGGATAATAATAGATACCAAACAGTTTATAGTAAGAACCTTGGAGCAGTAGCCGCTCCAACTGCAGGGCTACATTTTTCTGATGAATTACTTGCATTAATTAAAGCAAAAAATATTGAAACTGCTTTTATTACTTTGCATGTTGGGGCAGGGACGTTCCTACCAGTTAAAACTGAGGATTTGGATCAACATAAAATGCATTCAGAATATTATCATATAGATAAAAAAACTGTAGATATCATTAATAAGGCAAAAAAAGAAAACCGACGGATAATAGCCGTGGGAACGACGTCCTTACGGGCGTTAGAAAGCAGTATCATTGATGGACAAATACAAGACGGAGAATTTGAAACAACCATTTTTATTAGACCAGGATTTAAATTTCAAATTGTGGATATGTTAGTTACCAACTTCCATTTGCCAAAGTCTACATTATTCATGTTAGTTTGTGCGTTTGCTGGTTATCAGGAAATAACTAATATCTACAAATATGCTATAGATAAGAGAATGCGGTTTTTTAGTTATGGTGATGCAATGCTTCTTTATAAAAAGCTATAAGAAAGATAAGAATTATTATTTCTTATCTTTCTTACAAAGAGCTCTTAATGCTTTGAAAGCATTAAGAAATATCCATGGTAAAAATACAAAATATGCAGCTTTTCTATTCATATAGCAATATTCAGACCAACTGCTTAAAGGTTTGTTATCGTAAATATCTACGATAATAAATATAATTGTTATTCCTAACCAGCTACATAACGCAAAAGTGCTTATAATCAGGAAATCTAAAATAATATAGATTTTTCCACTCTTATTTTTAAGATAATATTCATTAGCCAAAATCAATAATATAAACGAACAAATAGTTAGTAATATACTAAGCCCCTGAAAAAGAGGGGAAGCTTTAGCAGCATAGTGAAGCAAAATAAGCTCACCTATACAAACCATAAATATTATTGCTACATATTTTTTAATCATATTTAATAAACGTATAAAAAACATTTTAGAACCTTTGAATAATAATATACTGCTATGATTTCAAGAGTTGGGTAGACGTGAGCAGCACATATCTTTGGTTGCGGGAACGCCAACTCTTGAAGTTAACTGAGTATATGCCAATCAATTCCTATAGTTCAGCATAAGATCATCATGCCAATCATAGATAGTTGCACCCGCTGTCTCTACAGAAGAATGATTCGTACAGGTAGCTTGATAATTGTCTACAGCATAGAATCATTCTATATTTAACAATAGAGTAATTTATTATATATAACAAATCAATATTTTTTATAAAGAATTTTATTTTCCATAATATATATTATAGAACATTCATGTATCTGACGTCATTTAGATTGCTTCGTCGCCACCAAAGTGGCTTCTCGCAATGACTCTAGGCTATTCTCCCTATGACTTAAGATAAGCAATTTACTATCACCATATATTTTTTCTTTAATTAGCTGTAAAGAATCATCAAAGAAATCATCGATTTTAGCAAGTTCGACTACAATAATGCTACCATCTTTTAACCATTGACCTTTTTTTAAAGCATTTACTGCTTTTGGGGCAAGATTATGACCGTATGGCGGATCAATAAAAATTAAATCAAAGCTGTGATAAGCCGAAGGTAGAGCTACTGCATTAATATTTAGGAAAGTCATTTTATCCAGCTCACCTATTTTACTAGCAAACTCTTTTGCTACCCGCAAATAATCACTATTTATATCAATTAGTGTAATAGCCCCAGCACCTCTAGAACAGCTTTCAAAAGCTAGACTACCTGTGCCGGCAAATAAATCGAGAACTTTAGACTCCTTGCTAAATAATCTGCCATCACTAAATTCTCCTGAAGTTAGTATACTAAAGATGGCCTCTCGTATTTTCCCTGTGGAAGGACGATAGTTAGAGTTTTTTAAGGTAGGTATGATCCGATTTTTATGTTTGCCTGCTATAATTCTAATCATAAAAATTTTTTAAATTTTTCGAATGGCTGTTCTTTATACTGATTTGGTTGCAAATTACCTAATAAAAAATCTCCATAGCTAATTCTAATTAACCGGTTAACAGTCAAGCCAAAATGTTCAAATATCTTTCTAATTTCACGATTTTTACCTTCAGTCAAAACTACTTCAAACCAACAATTTGTCCTGCCTGATTTTATTAATTTAATTGATTTGGGATCATAACGTATTTGATCAATTTCTATATTTCTATAATTTTTTAGCAAAAGATTTGGGTTACCATATGCTCTGACTTTATATACACGTTCTATTTTACTTGATGGTAGCTCAAACTTTCTTGCTAAATCACCATTATTGGTTAGTAATAATAGCCCTTCACTATTGATATCCAGTCGCCCTATTGAGATTACTCTAGGCAGATTCAGCTTTGCAAGACTGGCAAATACCGTTTCTCTACCATTTGTATCTTTATGCGAAGTAATGAGTCCAATAGGTTTGTAATATACCCATAAACGTGGGATATGTTGTTGATTTATTAGTTTTCCCGACACCTCAATAATACTAGTTTCATCAATATTGGTTGCTGGTGAATCAATAATAACACCATTTACTTTTACTTGATTATTTTTAATAAGCAGTTCTGCATCACGTCTTGAACATATCCCTGCGTTACTAATCGCTTTTGCTAGTCTTTGCATACTATCCTGTCTCAAATAAACATCCTATATTTTTTACTTACTAGATATGTCATTGCACATAGGCGTCAACTTAAGGAGTCATAAATTGGCTACAACCGTCATCACGAGGCGTCGCAGACGCCGTGGTGATCCAGGTAAACAGCGAAGCTGTTTTTTTAGAGTAACGCTTCGCGTATCCTAGTTTGCCGCGTCGGCGATTCCATCGCCTCCTCGCAATGACGAACAACAGCCATTTTATTTGTTTCATAGCAATGTATAACTACAATAATAGTCTTAATTTTGATAATATAACATTTATGAGTATTTTGTCTAATGTAAGAATTTTAGTTGTTGTGCGGGCTTTCCAATCCATAGATCGTACTTGATCGCATAATACTGCTCCCTTTATTTGTTCAAAGTTTATTATCACTTCAAAAGGATAGCCCTTAATTTGACTAGTGATAGGTACAAATAGAGCAAGACCACTCTTAAGGTTATATTTATAAGGAGTAAGAACTACCGCTGGTCGTGTTTTTTGAATCTCTTTGCCTTTTTGAGGTTCAAAATTAAGCCAAACTACATCCCCTCTTTCAGGTATGAATGTTACCACGATTCATTACCTACAGCAATGTCATCATTTAATATTTCATGATGACAGTTAGAATCTGTAATATTATCCAATAATATATCTAATTCTGATGTTTCTGTACTGATAATCAAATAGTTATTAGCTGTTTCTAAATTAACAAATGTACCTTGTTGAAAATGTAACTTATCAGCTAGATGTTTAGGAATTCTAATTCCCAAGCTATTTCCCCATTTTTGGATTTGAGTTTGCATAATATCATTAATATTGTTACTGTATAAACAAGTATATACAATAAACCTACATTCTGCAAGTTAAAAATTCTTTTTCGTCATTGCTTGGAGCTATATCACCCCCCTACCCAGGGTAATTTAAAAGTCGCGATCATTAGTTGTTATAGATACAAATTCAACCACTACCGATGTCATCCCAGCGTAGGCTGGGATATATATTACTTAATAGTCTTTCAGACTATTTTTTTAGATTCCCGCCTACGCGGGAATGACACCGAGTACATATCAAGCACTTTTTCCCTTATCTATTAGGCTTACAATCCGACTTTTAAATTACCCTGCCCCTTCCCTATTTACTTCGTATTTGCAACATCCCCAAAAGGAGTAAAAAATAGGCAAACATCTGTATAAAAGATACCATGCCACTCAATTCTGGTAAAAATATAACGATAATAGGTTGTAATAAAATGGCTACTCCACTTGAAAATAATACTATCCTAGTACATGTTTGCCAAGAAGATTTAGGACCAAAATAGTTAGTTAACAAATATACTAATGTGATAATAAAGCTTTTTTCGAATAAAATTGTTACAAAACGAACAACTATCATTATCGGCATTAAAATGTAAATAAATACCTTCGGTACTTGTGTAAGGATTCCGGAAAAATGCTTTTTAATGACGTCTTCAGTTAGAATTTTTTGATCAGAAGTAAATAATTTAGAATATCCAATACTAAATGCACTCTTTTTTTTATCAGTTATTTCAATCGTAGTAAGGGTTATATTATTGCTACTAAAGAGGATAGGAACTTTAATTTTCTCGCTATAAGGTAGTTGATTCTTTGAGTCTATAACAGCAATTTTATTACCATTTTCATCGAGTAAATATATAGGTTCATCTTGATTAACTAAAATTTTACTACCATCATAATAGATTTCCGGTAACTGTTTTAATATATATTCAATAGTTGTGGTGCTTTTTGTAGTGCGGTTTTCAGTAAAATAATCCGTCAAAGCCAACAAATAATTAAATATAAAAAGACAAAAAATCAATGATGATATAAAAGATACCGTAAATATGTACTTAATTCCATACCCTGTATATGATCTATAAACATCTTGGTAAAAATTTATTGAACTAATTGATAACCGTAATTGATGAAATAAAGTAGCAAACCACGAGAAAACGGATAATAGTTTTGTTGTCATAATATCTATTTTGATGTAGATTCGTAAAAAAATTTTATCAATGTATTCCAATTCTTGAAACTAGGAAAGTAACCAAGTGTGTGAGTTTAAGTAAGTATAATAGTTTTTAAGGGTTGATGTTATTCTTAGCAACGGCAGGAATCTAAAAAAATAGCATAGATAATATTGTTATTTTAGATCCCGCACCGAAGCAGGGATGACACCGAGGTTACTTAAGTTAATAAAACTTGCACACTTGGTAAAGTATATATCTTTTAACATAAAATTAATATTTATTATAATGAAGTTTAATAAAATACCAAAATATTCAGAAAAATATTATAAATTAAGTGACTGTATTAGAGTTTTAGCAAGTGATAGCATAGAACATGCCAAGTCAGGGCATCCGGGTATGGTACTTGGTATGGCAGATGTGATGACAGTTTTAGTGTTTGATTTTCTTAAATTCAATCCTAATGATCCAACTTGGTTTGACCGTGATCGCCTAGTTCTATCAGCTGGGCATGGATCTATGTTGCTTTATAGTTTTTATTATTTAACAAATTATAAAAATTTTCACTTAGAAGATTTAAAACAATTTCGAAAATTACATTCAAAAACTCCTGGACATCCAGAATATGGGGCATATGAAGCTATTGAGGCTACTACAGGGCCTTTAGGTCAGGGATTTGCTACTTCAGTGGGTATGGCGATTGGTCAAAAAAAATATCAACAAAAATTGGGCAAAGATCTTAGTGATCATAAGATTTATTGTATAATTGGAGATGGATGCCTAATGGAAGGTATAAGCTACGAGGCTGCTTCTTTAGCTGGGCATTTATGCCTTAATAACCTAATAGTTTTATTTGATGATAATAAAATTTCCATCGATGGCCCTAGCAACCTTACCGTATCTGAAGACCATTTGCTTAAATTTGCTGCCATGGGTTGGATTACCGAATCTATTGATGGACATGATTTTGAGCAAATTAATGCCAGCTTAACTAGGGCAAAAAATTCTGATAAACCCTACTTCATTGCCTGTCGTACTTTAATTGCCAAAGGTTCTATTAACAAGGTAAATTCAAATGCAGCCCATGGTTCGCCCCTTGGCAAAGACGAAGTTAAACTGCTAAAAGAAAATTTAGGTTTTAAGGATGAAGAGTTTGACCTGCCAAAAGAATTACAAGACCTATGGGGCATCGCTTGGCTAAGAAATCAAGTGAGTTATAATAATTGGCAGGAAAACTTTGTTGATATAAGTCAAGAACAAAAAGCGTATTTTGCTAGACCTAATATCGATTGTTCTTTTCTTGATAATATCCCTATCCCGGTAAAAGATGAAGCAACTCGTAGTTCATCCGGTAGAATTGTAGAAGAATTAAGCAAACTATCTGATAAAATTATTTTTGGGTCAGCTGATTTATCATTATCCAATAATATCAAAAATAATCATAGTAAGGTAATCAGTAAAGATGATTTTAGCGGCAACTACATCCATTATGGTGTTCGTGAGAATGCTATGGGTTCTATCATGAACGGACTGTCATTATCAGGATTTTTGCCTGTAGGTGCTACTTTTCTAGTCTTTTCTGATTATATGAAGCCAAGTATGCGACTTTCTGCTATTATGCAACAACAAGTAATCTATATAATGACTCACGATTCAATCGGTGTAGGAGAAGACGGTCCTACTCACCAACCAGTTGAACATCTAGCAGCCCTCCGAAGCTTACCAAATATGATGGTACTACGCCCTGCAGACTATATAGAAACAGCCGAGTCTTGGCGAATTGCACTATCTAATAAACAAGGTCCTTCTGTTCTTGCTTTAACAAGACAAGCTGTTCCTCAAATTACTAAGATTCAAGATCAGGAAAATCAAATAGTTAGCCACATCAGTTCACAAAATTTATGCTCTAAAGGTGGGTATATATTGTCAGGTTTTATATCATTCCCGCGACTACATTCACTGTCATCCCTGCGAAGGCAGGTATCTAAAGAAAACCATGAAAGGTTATTAGACATTATGGATTCCCGCCTTCGCGGGAATGACATCGGGAACAGGGATGACAATGAGTGTAGTGACGAGGATGACATAAGCAATAGGGATGACGGTCAAACTATTACTATATTTGCCACAGGTTCTGAATTATCAATTGCTTTAAAAGTACAAGAGATGCTAACTAACCATGGTTTTAAATCTGAGGTCATATCAATATTATGTTTTGAGCTGTTTTTTAAACAAAAACCTAGCTATATCCAAAATATTTTATCTAGGGGTAACTTAAAAGTTGCTATAGAAGCTGCAAGTAGTTTCGGCTGGCATCGAATCATCGGAGAAAACGGGCTGTTCTTTGGAGTCGACCAATTTGGTCTATCTAGCTGTTCTGAAGATGTATACTCATATTTTGGTCTTACTCCTTCAAATATCCTAGAAAAGATTATGGCAAAAATTAAGGAAATGAAAGAGACTATTTTTATTAGCAATATGTAACAATTTCCTTTCAAACAGTAGCTGAATATACGCGAATTCGGGATAAGAATTAACTAATTCTTATCCCGAATTCATACATAATACCATTTCCCATTATTAACTACGATAATATACTCGATGAAAATCAACAATTGCGTTGTCGTTGTCCAAGACCTGCGGTACTCACGTACTAATGTACGCTGCACTCCTCGGCTTAGACACTCCTAGCACTTGTTGATTTTGATTCTATCGTCTACCAACTCTTCATTTACGAGCAGTATACTACAGTTGTAGTTACTACCCAGAGCTGTCATATATTCGGCCTCTAGTGCCATAATAGTTTTCGCATTCCACGCAATCCTTGGAGTTATCCACTCATTCTTACGGCTTCTAGAGCCTTGACATAAAATCTCGGACTTGTTTTTGGAATGCCCATTTATTATCTCCAATCACTTTCGCTTATATCGTACCTCTTAAATCCTATTTACTTACTTCTTCTTTTATATAGATAAAATACAGATAAATCTATATATACTGCTCGTAAATGAAGAGTTGGTAGACGAAGATCAAAATCAACAAGTGCTAGGAGTGTCTAAGCCGAGGAACACAGCGTACATTAGTACGTGAGTACCGCAGGTCTTGGACAACGACAACGCAATTGTTGATTTTCATCGAGTATACACCACCAACTATCAAGCATATGCACATTTTCTTGTAACACATACATACGCTATTCTAGCTAATTTGTTTGCTATTGCCACAGCAGCCTTATTAAAGCTCATCCTTCCCAACAATTTTTTTGCCCATAGCACTAAATGATCAGTGGGGTCCTTTTGTATTTTTGCTCTGATTGCAATAGACCTTGCTCCTTGTATCAGCATAGTTCTAACATATCTATCTCCTTTCTTAGTGATAGATCCAAGACTTGTTTTACCACCTGTGCTATTTTGCTTAGGCACTAATCCCAAACTTGCAGCAAAACTTCGACAATCATCATAATTTTCATAAGCTGCTATGCTTAGTATATTAGCATTAATTTCTCCAATACCTGGTATTGTTTTTAATAAAGTAGCTGTTTCAGATTCTTTATTTATTGCTATTAGCTGTTTATCTATTGCTGATTCTTGTATTAATAACGTAGCAATTTCTTCAGCTATTACCTTCATTTCCTTATACATTCTCTCTGAAATCACACCAGCATTTTTGGCATCTTCTACTATATTTAATGCCTCACGGGCAAATTTAGATTTACTCATTTTTATGTAATAACCAAATTCAAGTAAATCACTCATTAAACCATTACTATATTGTACTCTTTGTCTAATAATATGTTGCCGACGTTTATGTAACCAACTAATCTCTTGTTGTGATATATTTTTTATACGAACCGATTTTAACTCCGGATCTTTTCCTGCTCTTGCTATTGCCAAAGCATCATTTGTATCATTTTTTTGCCGAGTTTTTGCAAAAGCTTTTACATCACATGGTTTAAGTAATTTTACTGTAAAACCTGATTCCATAAACTTATTGCTCCAATAATGACAACTGCCACATGCTTCCATTACCAATAAACTATTCTTGGGAATGTTTGTTAAAATGTAGTCTTCAAATTCTTCTCTGTGTAATTTTTTAGCTAATATTTTTTCACCATCTTTATTTAATGCAACAATATGAAAAATTGTTTTTGCTAAATCAATGCCTAGTATGTTAATATCTTTCATGGTATGGACTCCTTTTTAATTATTAAATAGTATAATTATGTGACCGAATTATATTCGTGATCACGGTAGTAAGTAAAGTTTCTTTTACTTACTCGTCCATACCATCATTCTTAGCAACGGCGGGAATCTAAAAAAATAGCCTAAAAGACTATTAAACATTATTAGATCCCAGCGAAAGCTGGGATGACATCGTTTTGACATTAGTACTACACTGTAGTGCTAAATAGCGTAGTTAATAATGGGAAATGGTATTAAACATAAATCGGGAAATTATCTACTAATTTTTTAACTTGCTTGCGAGTTTCTTGCTCATAATCACTATTATCTTGCGTAGCTTTCAATCCATCTAATACGTTGCAAATCATCTCGCCAACTTCTATAAACTCCTTTTCTTTGAAACCTCTAGTGGTGCATGCTGGAGTACCAAGCCTAATACCAGAAGTAATGAACGGTGAAGTTGTATCAAATGGTATAGCATTTTTATTACAGGTTATGCCGGCTCTTTCAAGCGAATCTGCGGCCATCTTACCAGTTATACCATATTTTCGCAGGTCCACTAATACTATATGATTATCAGTGCCATTAGTTAAAATATCATAGCCTCTTGCCATTAAACTACTAGCAAGAGCTTTTGCATTACTCATAACCTGTTTTATATAAAGATGATAGTCTGGTTTTAAGGCTTCCAAAAATGCTACTGCTTTTGCTGCAACAATATGCATTAACGGTCCACCTTGCATGCCAGGAAATAAAGCAGAATTTATCTTTTTGCCCAATTCCTCATCGTTTGAAAGAATAATACCACCACGTGGACCACGCAGAGTTTTATGAGTAGTAGAGGTAACAGCATGAGCATAAGGTAAGGGACTTGGATGTTCCTCTGTAGCAACAAGTCCGGCAATATGAGCAATATCTGCTAGCAAATATGCCCCTACTCTATCAGCAATTTCCCTAAATTTGCTAAAATCTAATTGACGTGAGTAAGCAGAATAGCCAGCTATAATCAATTTAGGTTTATGCTGCACGGCCATTTGCTCTATTTGTGAATAATCAATTAAGAAAGTTTCTTTATTCACCAAATAGGACACAGAGTTAAACCATTTGCCAGACAAGTTAGGGGAAGCACCATGAGTCAAATGCCCCCCTGTATCTAGCGACATACCAAGTATGGTGTCATGTGGTTTTAATAGGGCTAAAAATACTGCCTGATTAGCCTGAGAGCCGGAATGAGGCTGAACGTTAGCATAGTTACAATTAAATAGTTTTTTCACTCGTTCTATTGCTAAAAGCTCAGCTTTATCAACCTCTTCACAACCATTATAATAGCGTTTTCCAAAATATCCTTCAGCATATTTATTGGTAAGAACTGACCCTTGTGCTTCTAATACTGCCGGGCTTACAAAATTTTCAGAAGCAATCAATTCGATAAAATCATGCTGACGCTTTTTTTCAGCATTAATAATTTGGTATATTTCATTATCTGTTTCAGATAATTTATTAGGACAAATACTCATTGGGCTAACTTACTATTTTAGTTGTAAAGTTATTTTTAACTTCAGGAGGAGGTATGTCATCCACTCACCCACTCGATGTCATTTGGGAATGGCATCGAGAGTACGGTAACATTATATCGAACTCATGCGAATTTGGGATAAGAATTAACTAATTCTTATCTCGAATTGGGGTGAACTCAGGTTACTTTAACGCTTTCAAGCCTTCTTCAAGACCTTTCGTAGAAAGTGGAAGATTTACTTGTTGACCAGCTGAATTCATTATCCCCACGATAGGATTAGCATCTTTTGATAAAATATCTTTAAGATCTTTATCTGATATTTCAGCAACAGCCTGACAAGAATCTTTTGTACAAGTAACGTACTTACCTGGAGCAACTAATTTTTGAGAACTAATAATTGACGTACCTGGAGCAACAGAAACATCAGTAGGAACTATTTGTATCATTTTTAAACTTTTTGCCTTACCACTACCCAAATAACCTACTTGATACACAGCTAACACTTGTTGTTTACCATCTTTATTGGTAGAGTTAATTGCTTGACTTAAATAACAGACCTGTCTTTTTTCAGCATCTGTGGTGCAGTTAACTACCCAATCTGAAAATTTTTGCCCCTCTTTAACCGCAGCATCAACTCTACTAGGATTACCAAGAAATAGTCCCAAACCCATTACAGCAAGACCAGCTGTAACAAACAATGATTTTTTAATACAGTTTGTCATAATTCTACTTATTTAATTATTTATATTATTAGTGGGCAATGACAGATTCGAATTGCCGCCCTTTCGTAAGCGAGGATGACGCCTAATTTCTCTTTTTCAGTCCTTAAAACCTAGTCCTTAAGATTTCTTCGCTTACTCGAATTTAAGGACTAGAGGATATCTGAATTTAATATATTTGTCAATCTGTTAAAATTAAGTCATCTATTTATAAACCTCAAGTATCGATGTAATAAATTAATAGTAGGCTCAAGTAATCATCGCCATTAGAGGTACATCCGAAGGGGCAGGGATTGACATTGCTTTTTATTTAAGATAACATTAAATGTAGCTAAAACCTTCTCAGGTTAGCTATAAGGTTTAAGCATAGAAAAGAATATGATAGATACTACTAAACCTAAAATTTGGGTACTGGCTGACAGCAGCGTAGGTAACGCCAATCAAGCCATAGCTCTAGCAGAAAAGATCAAGCTTGGTTACGAATTAAAACCCATTGAATATAATTTTTGGGGTAATTTGCCAAATTTCTTACTCCGATTAAGCCCTATCCATGTAAAAAAGGAACTATTACAATCGTGGGAATTTATTACAGACAGGCAAGGATTCCCAGACTTAATAATTTCTGCCGGGAGAAGAACTGCTTCTTTAGCAAGTTATTTAAAACATAAGTCTAATGGTAGAATAAAAATTGTTCAAATTATGCACCCTAACCTACCGTTCAAGCAATTTGATCTAATTATTTTACCACACCATGATAAAGTTAGTAAGGAAGAACTAAATGTGTACTCAAGTGATTTGAGTATATTGAGAATTACTGGGGGTCTGAACAATGTCCAAGCAAAAATACAGGATGGCGGTATTGAATTACGTAAAAATTATCCAAAACTTGGGAAATTTATCTCAGTAATTATCGGTGGTAATAGTAAAAATTATACTTTTACCGATGATAATGCTCGCCAAATTGCAACAATATTATCTAATCTTATACAAAAAAGCAAAGAATATAGCTTGTTTATTAGTTTTAGTAGACGCACCCCCAATTCAGCAAAAGAAATTATTAAAAACAATATATCTTCCTTTGCCATTATTTATGATCCAACAGAGGAAAACACTAAACCTAACCCTTATTTTGGTATGTTATCACAGGCAGATTACATAATTTCCACTGCTGATTCGATTTCAATGTGTAGTGAGGCAGCCTCCACTGGCAAGCCTCTTTACATATTTTGTCCTAATAATTTTAAATCACCTAAACATCTATCGTTTACACAAAAATTGGTAGAATTAGCAATAGCGAGAATATTAGACGAATCTGTAACTCAGCTTGAACAGTATAATTATCTCCCGCTTAATGAAGTAGAAAAAATTGCTAATATAATAGTCTCAAAAAATTGGATACGCTCATGATATTAATTGACTCTCATTGCCATTTAAACATGTTGAAAGAAGATTTATCAACAATAATAGCTCGGGCTAAGGATAATGGTGTTCAGTACATGCAGACTATCTGTACTACCCTTGAGGAATTACCGGCTATTTTAGAAATAGCCGTAAAATACGGCAATATATTTGCCTCATGTGGCGTACATCCTAATGAAGTCAAAGAAATCGCTATGTGCGAAACTATTGTGGATTATTCTAATCACCCTAAAATTATTGGTATTGGTGAAACTGGTCTTGATTATTATTACCAAACATCTGACAAAAATAAACAGATTGGTTCTTTTGGGCAACATATACAAGCATCTCAAAGTACCGGGTTACCAATTATAGTACATACAAGAGAAGCAGAAGAAGATACTATTGATATTTTAAGCAGTGAAATACAAAACGCACCATTTACCGGTCTTATTCATTGCTTTACATCCTCAAAACATTTGGCAAAGAAAATGCTTGACCTTGGTATGTATATATCGGTTGCTGGAATTGTAACTTTTAAAAATGCAGCTAGTTTACAGGATATAGTACGTTATATTCCACTAGATAGATTATTAATTGAAACAGATTCTCCTTACCTAGCCCCCGTTCCAATGCGTGGAAAGCAAAATGAGCCAGCCTTTGTTAAATATGTAGCAGAAAAAATAGCTGAAATAAAGGAAACAAACCTAGAAACAATAGCAAGTGCCACTTCCAAAAATTTTATGTCTTTATTTACTAAAACACATCTTATGTATTCAACTACTGTTTGAAAGGAAATTGTCACATATACTACTCGTAAATGAAGAGTTGATAGACGAAGATCAAAATTATGAAGTGCTAGGAGTCGAAGGGTCGAGGAGCGGAGCGTACATTTAGTACGTGAGCACCGAAGATCCCTGAAGACGACAACGCAATTCTTGATTTTCATCGAGTATATTGCTAATAAAAATAATATATCTTTAAATCAGATTTATTTACATAATAGACTAATGCATATGATGCTGCTAATAGTTAATAATCAACTTTAATTAATGAGTTAGATATGTTTATCACCTTATTAAACTTCAATTCGATGTAAGACATCGGTTTAATAGCCTAGGGTGTCCCCTGCCCCTTCGGATGTCACCCCTAATGGCGATGATTACTTGAGCCTATTATTAATTTATTACATAGATACTTGAGGTTAATATATATACCCATACCGCTAACAATTATTGATAATTTGTCTCATTTTACTGTTTTATAAATTTTTTTCATAAAACACTTAGTGCTAGAGATTTATAATATATATTACCATTAGTTGTTGCAATTATAAGGTAATATGTATACTCAAAACTTACAGCAGAATCAAGTGATTCAAAATTTAATCATAAAATCTAGTGCAGACAATAGCGTAGTTATTTCAGGTTATGCTAGTGTTTATAATATTTCTGATCAGCATAATGACTTAATTGTTAAAGGAGCTTTTGCCTCAGCTAATCATTCGCATATCAAGTTTCTTTGGCAACATGATTGGCAAAAACCAATAGGTGTAATTAAGTCTTTGATAGAGGATGATTACGGCTTAAAAGTTGAAGCTGTAATTAATAATAAAATTGAAAAAGGCAAAGAGGCTATAGAACTTGTCCGTCAAGGGGCAGTTGATAGTCTTTCCATCGGTTTTAATATAAAAATAGCAAACTACAATAACTTAAACCAAAGAATTATCACTGAAGCTGAATTAATTGAGGTTAGTATAGTAACTTTCCCAGCCAATTATCAGGCTAAGATTTCACATATCACAAAACAAATATATTCAAATGATACAATTTTAATGGAGAATAACATGGATACAGAATTAATGACCAAACAAAACAGTAATGAGATGAAAATCAATGAGTTACAGGAGAAAATATATAATCTAGAAAATTTTCTATCTCGTCCAGAAATAGGGGGGATGCAAGATATTGAGTATAAAACAGCTTTTGATAGTTATATTCGTAAAGGTAGCCAAAGTGAATTAATCCAAAAATCCTTAAATAGTGGGGAGCAGGAAGGTGGGGTATTATTAGTACCAACTTTATATAATAGTATAATCACTGAGATTAACGCTAGATCACCTATGAGGCAATTAGCATCAATTGAAATAATTTCTAGTAATGCCCTTGATATAGTAATTGAAGATGGCAATTTTGCTAGTGGTTGGGTTGGCGATCTAGAGGCAAGAGATGAAACAACTGCTTCTAAGTTAAAGCAACAGAGAATTTTTGTACATGAGCTTTACGCTCAGCCAAAAGCCAGCCAAACTTTGATAGATGATTCAGCTATTAGGATAGAGAACTGGCTGATAGAGCGTTTAAGAGATAGTTTTGTAAAAGCCGAAAATGATGCATTTATTAATGGAGATGGTAAGAAGAGACCACAGGGTATTTTATCTGGATATCATGATAAAATAGAACATTTTGATATGGGTGAGCAAGTTACCGCAGAAAAATTACTGGATTTTATCAATTTACTTGATGAAGAATATTTGGCAAATGCTAGTTTTTTAATGAACCGTACTACCTTGTCATTCATTCAAAAACTGCAAGATAATAATGGTCGTTTTATTTGGCAGCAGTCGCTCTCGGACTCTTTAAAGCAAACAATTTTTGGAGTGCCTGTGGTTTGTTGTTCTGAGATGCCCGTGATAAGGAAAGATAATATTGCAATTGCCATAGGTGATTTTAAATCAGCATATAAAATTATAGATCGTGGTGGTATTAATATCATGAGAGACCCTTATACCGATAAGCCATTTGTAAAATTTTATGCAGTAAAAAGAGTAGGAGGCGATGTAGTAAATCAGAGCGCTATTAAATTGGCGATATTTAGCTGAATCAGAAATAAAACGTCTATTAGCGAGAAGATGCTTGCACCGACGAAGCAATCCAAAAAACCTAGATAGGCAAAATATGAAACAACCTACAGTCTATATTATGACAAACAAAAAGAATGGTACTCATATATGTAGGCGTTACTTCAAATTTGGTTAAAAGAGTTTATGATCATAAGAATTCTATGATCAAAGGTTTTACTTCACGGTATAATTGTATACTATTAGTCTTTTATGAAATCTTAGATACAATGACTGCTGCTATTGTTAGAGAAAAACAAATTAAAGCTGGAAGCAGAGCTAAAAAGTTACAATTAATTGAGATAATGAATCCAGGATGGCATGACTTATATGAAGATATTGTTTAACTCGATAATCAAGTTTTTCCTTAACCGTCATTGCGAGAAGTCGCGAAAAAGCGGCGACGTGGCAATCCAAGATACGCGAAGCGTAGTAGAAAAAACAGCTTCGCTGTTTACCTAGATCGCCACGGCATCTAAAGAGCCTTGCTATGACGATTATAAAAAAATGTAGGGTATTATAGCAATGCTTATTCGGGGATGACATCCTTTTTTACTAGGTATTATATGCATAAAAAAAATATATTTAAGGTTATTGAATTAATTCCTCAGACTATTTGGACTTTGGTAGAAGTTAAAAACTATATGAGGATAGAAGGTAATTATGATGATGATTTAATTAATAGTTTAATAGATGCGGCAATTATGGTCGCTGAGAATTTTACTAAACTTACGATAATAACAAGGAGGATAGAATTTGTTTGCAATATTAAAAATCAGCAAAATTTTCAGTTAAAATATCAACCGATAAAGGAGCTAGTAAAAATTACTCTAACAAGTAGTGATGGATCAGCGATTGAGTTGCAATCTAGGCAATATTACCTAGATATGGCTAGATCATTATTATGCTTAAATAAAAAATTAGAAAATTGCCAACTAATGATTGAATATTTTGCTGGTTATGATAGAATTAATATCCCAGCATCAATAAGACATGGCATATTAATGCATATAGCAGAAATGTATGACAGAGAAAGGCAAAATGCTACTTCTTTGTCAACGGAAGTTAAGAATTTGTATTTAGCATATAGACAATTAAAAATATAGTTAAAAATGAAAAAATCAGTAGCACGCAGTCTGCAGCATCAGGTAAAAATTTTAGAAAACTTTTCTACAAGTGAAATAGAGCAAGAAAAATGGCAAGAGAAATTATCTGTTTATGCTGAAATAAAACCTATTTGTGATAATCGATTTACATCGATAGAACCTGTGAATTTTGGTCATATTATGACGGAAGGGTTTTATCTGTTTAAAATAAGATTTATCAAAGGCATTACCACCAAGATGCGTATATCATTTAGAGATAGGCAATTTGAGATTAAGCGGATTATTAACGTGGCAGAACAAAGTAAATTCTTGAATATCATAGGGTTAGAGATATATGTCTGTTAATTTTATTCATGATTTTCACATGACAATATATAAATTATTATCTAGTGACCAAGATATTAGACTTAGCGTTGACCGAATTTATATATCGGTAGTTCAGGATGCAAAATATCCGTTCTTACTAATAAATATTTTGAAAGTTGAAAATATATCAAGATTAGAGCAAAATATTTACGAGGTAGAATTTGAGATAAGTGCTTTTGCTAGGGATAAAAACCAAGGCCTGTTGACTTTACTTGCTGAAAAAATTACTAATAAATTAACAGCTAATGCATGTATTCTTCAAGATTATATTGTTGCTAGTATGAAAGCATGTAATATAAATTTTCAGCGTAGTTCTGACCTTATAACTACTAAGCTTACGATAGATTATAAAGCTTTATTGAAGGGGAATAGTTGATGAAAATCAACTATTCCATATACTCAAAGATCAGAAAATGATAGAGTTAATAATATTGAAGGAAAAGGGAGTAATTGATATGGAAAAATATTTAGACCCAACAAATGATAGTTTGTTTAAGAAAATCTTCCGTGATAAGGAGAATTTAAAAGAATTTCTTAATAGTGTTCTTGATTTATCTGAAATGTACAGAATTAAGGAAATTGAATTTATTCCAGTAGAAGAATTAGCGGGGATTCATAAGGGTAGGAGAAGTGTATTTGATTTAAAAGTTAAAGATGAATCAGGAAACTGGTACATTATCGAAATGCAGAAAAGAAATGAAACCGATTATTTAAAAAGAGTACAATATTATTCTGCCCATTCATATGTTGGGCAACTTATAGAAGGTTTAACTCACTTGGATTTATTGCCAGTAATAGTGATTTCATTGGTAAAAACTAGAATATTTGACAAAGAAGTGCCTTATATAAGTATTCATAAAAATGTTGAGACTACTACTAATAAACAATATTTATTTGACCTCTCTTATATATTTATAGAGCTTGGAAAATTTAAAAAAACACAATTAACGAGTGTTGCTGATGAGTGGTTACATCTATTCAAATGTGCAACACAAGAGACAGAACCACCTAAAGATATTAAGAGCAGTAAGGTATTAGATGCTTACCATATGATTGAACGGTATAAGCTTACCCCAGCAGAATACGACTTATATATTAGAACCAAATTGCAGGAAGATGCAGAAGAAATTGCTCTAGAAGAAAATTTTAATAAAGGTAAAGCTGAAGAAAAAATAGCAATGGCAAAAAAAATGCTAGCTGATAATGAGCCGATAGAAAAAATAGTTAAATATACAGAACTATCCATAGAAGAAATAGAAAAGCTAAAGAAATAAGCTTTGTATACTCAAATGATTTGGAGAAATTAAATGATTAATCTTGAACAAGAAGATTTTTTATTATTGAAATCTATCTTAAAAAAATATCCGTATACATTTCAAGCATATGGCTCTCGCAGTAAAGGTAGCAATAGGAAATTTTCTGATCTTGACCTCTGCATTATGGAGCTAATAAGTGATGAAGAATTACTTAACTTGCAAGAGGAATTAGCAGAATCTGATTTGCCAATTAAAGTAGATGTTAAAAGATGGCTTGTTGATATGAATGAGGATTTTAGGTCGCTGATAGAAAAAGATCTGATACCATTTCCTATTATTAACTACGCTAATACTACAGTTGTAGTTACTACCCAAAGCTGTCATTCTTAGCAACGGCGGGAATCTAAAAAAATAGCCTAAAAGACTATTAAACATTATTAGATCTCAGCTTTCGCTGGGATGACATCGTTTTGACATTAGTACTACAACTGTAGCACTAAATAGCGTAGTTAATAATGGGAAATGGTATGACACATTTACAGGAGAAATTATGAATTTTCATGATATACGTATGCCAAAATTTATTGAAACTTTTGCTGTTGGCAGACCAGAATTTGCTACTTCTTGTGCTATGACATTATCGGGCAGAGAAGTGAGAAATTTAGATAGAGAATATGCTAAACAAAAATATTTGATTAAAAATTGTCGTCTGAGTAGTCTCGAATTTGAACAGTTTAGTTCTTTCTTTAGAGCGAGAAGAGGAGGGAATTTTGCCTTTCGTTTTAGAGATAATGTTGATTATCAAGTATCAAGGCAAATTATTGGCAAAGGTGATGGGGAATTAACTCAATTCCAACTGGTTAAACTATATGAAGACCCAATTTTGCCCTATGCTAGGACAATTAGTAAACCGGTATTTGGTAGTGGAGAATTCTATGTTAATGATATCAATACAGAAATTCAAGTTGATTATAATACTGGAGTAGTAACCTTGCCAAAACCATTAGATAAAGATCAAATTTTGACAGGTAATTTTATTTTTGATGTAGCTGTGCGATTTGCTAGTGATAGTTTTGAATATTTTTATTCTTCTGACGGGTCAATAGAATTATCTCCCATAGAATTATTGGAGGTTATATGACAGTAGCTTTAGCAGAAAATATTGATAATCCCATAGCTGAATTACAGGGGTTTACTTATTGTTTCCATATAAAACTACAAGATAGTCTTGATCTGTATCTTACCGAGTCTGATAGATCATTATCAATTGATAATGTAATATTTGTTCCGAATTCTGGAGTGACTTTAAAGGAAGGAGGATTTAATGATTCTGCCCAGAATTACATTATCTTAGAAGGAGTTTTTGAGAATGAGGGAGTAAAGCAACATCATGATTTAGCACAAGCTATGGTCAAGATATATGTTTGTTTTGCTAACTCTTGTAGGCATTTTGTTACTTATCGCTGCATCACTTATACCAAAAGAGATTTGGATTTTACTTTACGTTTAGAGCCAAATATAGATGTATATAATCAGTCGTTACTGCAATCTTTTAGTAAGAATTGTCGTGCTAATTTTGGTGATTTGAAATGCAAAATAGATAAAACAGTTTATAGTCAGATATATAATATTAAGGAAATGTTTGGTAGAACTATGGTTATCTCAAACCTTGATAAAGAAAATGGTTATTTCAATTACGGGGATGCTAGTTTAGCTGATGGTCAGGGTAATGCTCAGTTTTATAGTAAAATCCTTAATCATTCTGAGAATTTAATTACATTGGATAAAACAATTCCCGATAATATGAAGCATAATAAAATTGTTTTACTTACTGTAGGTTGTGATAAAAAATTTATAACTTGTTGCAATAAGTTCAACAATGCAGTAAATTTCAGAGGAGAGCCATTGATTCCTGATGATAACTTTATCAAAGTGATTTAGGTAAGGCAGGCTAGATGTCCATAATACCCTACTTTTTTCTATAATCGTCATCGCGAGGCATCTTTAGATGCCGTGGCGATCTAGTGAGGTAAGGCGTAATACTGCATAAAGATTGCCATGTCGCTGCTGTCGCAGCTCCTCGCAATGACGATTGTGGGGTCTGTAGGTGCGATTACACAAAAAATGTAGGGTACTATGGTAATGGTACTTACAGAACCAAAAACGATGTCATTCCTGCGAAAGCAGGAATCCAAAAAATAACCTGTAAAGGCTATTGGATATTATGGATTCCGCTACCTGCACGGGAATGACATAAAGGGAAGCAGGGATGAACGAAGTAGGGACATATACGATTCAGTATAGTTAATGGCAATTACTAGAAGCTTTACCCATCCCTACTGTAGTGTTATAGCCACAATCTACATAATGTATTTCACCAGTAACTCCTTCTGCTAAGTTACTCAGCAAGTATAATGTAGCCCCTGCAACATCACGCTGAGAAGTGTTTCTGCGTAACGGCGATGCAGCTTCATGGAGAGCTAACATAGTTTTGAAATCATTAATACCACTAGATGCTAGAGTTTTTATAGGACCAGCTGATATGGCATTTACTCGGATGTTATTTGATCCCATATCAGTTGCAAGATATTTTACACTAGATTCTAACGCAGCTTTAGCAGGCCCCATGACATTATAATTACGGACTACTTTTTGTGAACCATAATAAGTTAGGGTAAGGATACTGCCACCATCTTGCATCAAAGGTTCTGCACGTTTTGCCAAGGCAATTAGAGAATAACATGATATATTCATGGTATTAAGAAAGTTAGACAATGAGGTATCTATGTATCTGCCTTGTAATTCATTCCTATCAGAAAAAGCAATAGAATGAACCAAGAAATCGAGTTTGCCCCACTTCTGCTCAATAATTTTAAACAAATTATCAAGTGATTCTGCATCTGTTACATCACACGGAACAACGAAATCACACTTAATTTCTTCAGCAAGTGGTATAACGCGTTTTGCAAGCACTTCTCCTTGATAGGTAAAGGCTAAGTTTGCACCATGTTCTTTGGCCATTTGAGCAATAGCCCAAGATATTGATAAATTATTAGCGACACCTGTAATTAATCCCTTCTTACCATCAAGCAAACCAGTGACTTTAACTTGCATATATATTCTTTTATTTTTATTAAAACCTTGCCCAAACAATAGCATGATGTATATTTTTGTAAACAACTTTTATCAAAATAACATTATATGTTCTCATCCAAAATATTCACCCTGATTTCAGGTATGATTAGTGGTTTAGTTTTTGCTCCAATTTTCTTTATACCTGGATTATTTGCCTTGGCACTGCTATGTTATCAAGTACAAATTGCTAATAGCTGGAAAGAAGCTTCTATATTAGGTTTTATATTTGGCTATGGGCATTTTTTAGTCAGTATATACTGGATTAGTATAGGGGTTACTGTTTATATTGATGAATTTTGGTGGGCAGTGCCACTGGCATTATTTGGTCTACCAATTATTTTGGCTTGTTTCATTGCTACAATCTGTGGTTTCGGATTCCTAGCCAAGAATCATCATTTTTATCAGTTTATTTTTTGCCTTTATTGGGTATTTTTTGAATGGGTAAGATCATGGATATTTACCGGGTTACCATGGAATTTGCTTGGATATGCTTTTTCATTTTCTGATATTCTAATTCAGTCTTCTAGTATCATAGGAATATATGGTTTAAGTTTTATTGTAATATATATATCAACTAGTTTTTATCATATCTTTACTAAACAATATAATCTATTAAAAATATTATTAGCAAATTCATTGGTAATAATCGTTCTAATAACTTCCTACGGTTTATTAAAGCTACATAACAATCCTACCAGCTTCTCAAATATAAAAGTCCGACTAGTTCAGCCAAGTATTCCACAAATTGCTAAGTGGGACGTTGAAGAATTTTGGAAAAATTTTAATCTTCATATCGCATTGTCTAAAGAGCCGGGCAACGTAGACCTAATTATATGGTCGGAAGCTGCTATGGTAGCACCGCATGATTACCAACCAATCAAAATAAAAATATTAAAGATGCTGGAAAGTAAAAAGGCAATTTTAATTACTGGTGGTATAACAAATAATGGTAAGAACGGGGAGGATTTTGAAATTTATACGAGTTTATACGCTTTAACAGAAGTGGGAAATAAATTATTTGAGTATCATAAATCTCATTTAGTACCATTTGGTGAGTATATGCCTCTCAAATGGCTATTCCCATTTAAGAAACTAACCCCTGGGTTGTTAGATTATACCGCAGGAGATGGACAGATCGTTAGTCTTGATAAACCTAATATAACCATAAAACCACTTATTTGCTATGAATCAATTTTTCCAAATTTTGTTCGAACGAGTAATAAACTCTCAGATGTGATCATTAATGTCACTAACGATGCATGGTATGGAAACTCCACTGGTCCATACCAACATTTACAGATCAGTCGTATGCGTAGTGTAGAAAACGGTCTTCCTATGCTTAGAGCGGCTAATAATGGTATATCGGCTGTAATAGATCCCGTAGGCAGAATTATTCAACAACGTAGCATCAATGAAGTAGGTTATATAGATAACTTACTTCCCGACAAGCTAAAATTTGAAACTTTATACTCACAATTTGGAGATATATGTGCCTTGTTAGCAATAATAACTATCCTTATTAGTTACATTTTAATAAAAAATCTTATCAATATCAATAAAAAATTACTTGATTAAGTTAGAATACTATACTATCATTAGTTGTAATAGATAGGGAAATATTAAATTATTATAACAATGAATAAATCTAATGAATCAAAAGAAAGAATAAATATAATTGTAGGTATGCGTTTAAAAAAGCGTCGTATAATGCTCGGCATAAGCCAACAAGAATTGAGTGAAGCTATTAATTGTCAATAAGCGTTGAAAAATGACCCACATAAGTCTAGAACTATTGTTTTTTTTTCATACGATAACTTTCATTTCCCGTTTCAATGATATCACAATTATGACAAACTCTATCAAGTAGCGCTGAAGTCATTTTATTACAACCAAATATTTGTGACCATTCTGAGAATATAAGATTAGTAGTAATAATAATTGAAGTGTTGGAATGTATTTTAGATAATAGATGAAAGATAAGTTGACCGCCATTCTTAGAAAATGGTAGATAACCAAGCTCATCTAGGACTAGTACATCTATTTTTTGCAAGGAAGCTGCTAGTTTTCCTACCTGAGCAGAGTTCTTTTCATATTCTAATTGATTAGCAAGATCTACAAGATTAAAAAATCTTGATTTATAACCTTTTCGTACTGCTTTTGTACTTAATGCAATAGCTAGGTGAGTTTTACCGCTACCAGTACCACCAACTAGGATTATATTTCTAGATGTTTTAATAAACTCGCAACTATATAGATGCATAATTTGTTCTTGGTTTATTGGGGTATCGATAAATATGAAATTATCTATATCTTTTTTCTCAGGAAACTTTGCTGCGCTAATCCTACTTTGAATAGACCTAAGAGTTCGTGTTGTTAGTTCAGATTTTAATAAATTATGTAAAATATAATTCGAGGCTTCTTTACGCCTTATGGCATCAGATATAATTTCATCATAAGACTCAAGCATCCCTGTAAATTTTAGCTTTCTCATAACATTTATAATATCTTCTCTAGTAGATTCTTGATATACATTGTTCATTACTTACCTCCTAACTTGAGAAAATTATCGTATATCTCACAATTAGCTTTCGGGATATGTTTTAAAGTATGATATTCTTGGTAATTACTTGGCTCTGTTACTTTTAACTCATCTTTATTACGTAATATAATATTTAAAATTACCTCCTTACTAACAGTTCCTATTTTTAGTGCTTGGGTGCATGCTGATACTACTGCTTCTATGGATTCCATTGCTATATACGATAATATATGAGCAAAATCTCTTGTACCTGCTGGGCTGCTCTCAAGACGTCTTCTAACTTCTATGAGCTCTTCTGGTAAATTCATATTAAGGAATGGTTCACCATTTCTTAATGCTCCGGGTTTATACCTTAATATTGGCAGATAATGATTGACGTCATAACAAGTTTCTCCCTTAGTAAATTTCCGTTTATGACGACCTACCTCTTGACCATTATAAATAAATACTAGATGTTCAGCATATATCTTACATTGTACTATTTTCCCAGCACAACTACAGTGAACGCTATAATTATTGCTTTCATATCTAGCCAAACAAGTAATAGAAACCTTGATATCTATTTCTTTGCAACCGTTAAATAATACAGGCACGGATACTAAAAAATTACGTTCTAGTTGATATGCTTCATCTATAGTCTTATCTTTATATTCGGGGTGTTTATGAGAGCTATTATAAGTAACTAATCTGCTGGTTAATATATCGTTTAATTCTTGCAAGGTTAAAGCTTTTGGCATAGGAGTAAAGAACTGTTCCCGGTCAATCTGTACTTGTCGCTCAACCCTACCTTTTTCATTACCTCGAGCTGGAGAACATGCTATCGGTTCAATGAGATAATGTGCGCAGAGCTTTTCAAACTTTGGATTCCATTCTCTATTATTAGAGCCTTTTAAAACCTTACTGACAGCAGTCTTCATATTATCATAAATCCCTTTAGTTGGACTACCACCAAAAAAAGTAAAGGCTCTAACATGTGCATCAAATACCATCTCTTGAGCTTCAGTAGGATAAATATAGATAAATTTTTTACGGCTATAACACAAAACAAAGTGAGCTACTTTAACATTTATTATTTCTCCAGCTAATATTACTTGCTCACTACTCCAGTCAAATTGGTAAGCTTCCCCAGGAGCAAAGGATAAAGGTACGCAAGCTTTTATATTAATCTCAAAATTTCTATCATTCCAAGTGTTAATATAACGACTAACAGCAGAGTAACTGCCTTGATACCCATAAATCTTTAACTCCTCAAATAAAGCTTTCCCTGTTTTTTTAGGCTTTGAATTCTTATTATCCCGCAACATCCTCTCAAGACTCTCAATATATTTCCCGAGTTTAGGTATAGGTTGAATTATTCGTATATAATCAGATTTAATCTCTCCTTGCGTACGAATGATACTTCTAACTGTATTACGTGATATATTTAATTCTCTACTTATTGAACGTATACCTTCTCCACGACGATAACGTCCTAATATCTTTCTCTTACTTTCCATTATTAACATCTCTGATTTTATACTCCTATTATTTATTCTGAAAATAATAGAAGTATAGGTTGATAATAATGGATTAATAACGTACTACTTTTCCCACTTCTTAGGTGGGTCATTTTTCAACGCACATTAACCCATTTAGTGGGTCATTATTGCACGCTTTTTAACAAATGACATCTTCTCGGCTTCTTTTCATGACTTTTAAACTGTCCTGAATTATATAACTCAATAAAAACTTGATTATCGAGTAAAAGATAAATTTTATAAATTAATATCAGTTTGCAACTTAATTTTGTTTTTATAATCTTTCTCAAAACATTTTGCCATAAAATATGCTAATATTGCAAAGAACATAAGATATATGATTGGGAATAATTGAAAATTTAGGTATCTCATTAATATTAAACAGACAGAATTAGCTGTACCAGACATCAACATTGACCCAATATTATGACCAAGACTTACTGCACGATAACGATCATTTACAGCAAAAGCTTTTGTCATGATACCATGAGAAAGAGCATTGAAAGGAGCAACAAAACATGCTAGCATTAAACAAGAACCCAAAGCTAAATTAACCATCTGATAGTTAACAGATATAATAAATAATAGACTAGATACAATAGTACCAAATAAGCTAAACTTAAATACTAGCATTTGACTAAGCCGATCTGCTAACAAGCCAGCAATAGGCATAGGAATGGCAAAACATATGATTATTAAAACTGAAAATGTGCTAATAATGAAACTAGTCTGCGGTAGGATCAAAGACAAATATTGTTTCATAAATATAATAGATATTTGATAAGTTGCACCAAATCCACCAGCAAGAAACACTGCCATCAAAATAACTCGCCACTGTTTCTTAATTAAAATAGCCAAGCTTTGCGTCTTCGCTTTACTGTCTTGATTCTTTTTAAATTCAGGTGTTTCATCAAGTTTTTGGCGAAAATATAAAACGATTAAAGCTAAAGGTAAACTAAGTAAAAAAGGAATACGCCAACTCCAATCTGGAAAAATATGGGCATTAAAAAAATTGGTTGCCCCATTCCCTAGTAATAAACCTACAACCCCAGTACAACGAGTTATTGCTGAAGCTGTATATCGGTATTTCTCCCCTAAATGTTCGATAACATAAATAGCCGCTCCATCATATTCTCCACCTATAAAAAAACCTTGCATAAAGCGACACAAAGCTAAAATTATTGCACCCCACACACCAATAGACGAGTATTCTGGCAAACAACCTATAACCAGCGTAGGCACTACAATACCTATGATGGTTATACTTAATGCAACTTTACGCCCATACAAGTCTCCGATACGACCAAAAATCAGTGATCCCATAGGTTTTGATAAATATGCTATCGCATAAATAGCAAAAACATTTATTAGAGTAGTTAGATAATCAGTATTTGGAAAGAATTTTGCTGCCATAATACCAGCAGACAAACCATACAAACCATAATCATAATATTCAACTATTGTACCTAGAAATGCTCCGACAATTTTATTTCTTGTTTTTTTTTTCACTATATATTGCTCATAATTTAGTACTTAAGAGCCTTCAGTTAACAATTTATTTCTGACTGAAGGTGCTAAGCTAATATTAAGATCTTTTAAAGCTTTTTCATCAATATAATCAGGAGCATTCATCAATAAATCTTCTGCTTGCTGATTTAGTGGAAAAGCTATTACCTCTCTAACATTAGTTGAATCAGTTAATAACATAACCATCCTATCTATTCCAGGGGCTATCCCGCCATGTGGAGGGGCTCCAAATTTAAAAGCCCTGATCATACCACCAAATTTTTTATCAACAACTTCCAGGGAGTATCCAGCAATCTCAAAAGCTTTATACATTATTTCCGGTTTATGATTTCTAATTGCTCCGCTAGATAATTCGATACCATTACAAACAATATCATATTGATAAGCTTTAATGGCTAGTAGATCATTTACTGTTTTGGCTGATTCTAGTACCTCCATACCACCTTGTGGCATCGAAAATGGGTTATGGCTAAAATCTATTTTTTTGGTTTGTTCATTTAATTCATAAAATGGGAAATCTGTTATCCAACAAAACTCAAAACAATCTTTTTTAAGTAAATCTAATTCTTCCCCTAATTTAGTTCGTAGCTTGCCAGCAAGTTTAGATGCTTTATCAACTTTATCACTAGAGAAGAAGACAGCATCGCCATTTTGTAGATTCGCTAAAGACTTTAAATTCAATAATTGCTCATCTGTTAGAAATTTAACAATAGGTCCTTTAGCTTTTCCATCTTCTAGGAACTGGATGTAACCAAGCCCACTTGCCCCCTCAGAAGTCGCAAATTCTGCCATTTTGTCAAAGAAGCTTCTAGGTAAAGCAGAAGCTTTAGGAGCTGGCACGGCTCTAACAACAGAACCATTTTTTATATTTTCTTTAAAAATAGCAAAGTTAGAATCTCTAAATAATTCTGTAACATCTGCAATGATCAGTGGATTCCTAAGATCCGGCTTATCAGAACCATATTTTAGCATCGCTTGTTCATATGGAATTTGTACAAAAGGTGTATTTGATACTTTTTTATCAGAAAATTTGCTGAATATCTCATACATTACCGGCTCAATGGTATTAAATACCTCTTCCTGCGTGACAAAAGACATCTCCACATCCAATTGATAGAATTCGCCTGGTGACCTATCAGCCCTAGCATCTTCATCTCTAAAACAAGGGGCTATTTGAAAATAACGATCAAATCCTGACACCATCAGTAATTGTTTAAATTGCTGAGGAGCTTGCGGCAGTGCATAAAATTTACCAGGGTGCAATCTGCTTGGAACTAAGAAGTCCCTAGCTCCTTCTGGTGAACTAGCCGTTAGAATCGGTGTTTGAAACTCCGTAAACCCTTTTTGCGTCATCAGATGGCGCACGTGAGCAATAACTTGCGATCTTAGTATAATGTTATTATGTAATTTCTCACGTCTAAGATCTAGGAAACGATATTTTAACCTAGTTTCTTCGGGAGCGAGTTGATCAGAATGAACCATCAAAGGCAGTGCTTCTGCATTAGATTCAACTATAAACTCACTTGCCAATATTTCAATTTTACCAGTCATTAACGAGTCGTTTATTGTTTCATCACTCCTTGCTACCACTCTACCTACAACAGTTATAACTGATTCATACCTTAACCGACTAGCATCATCCATTAAACTTGGATTTTGATCAGTAAACACCAACTGGCTTATACCAAAATGATCTCTAAGATCAATAAAGACTAAATTACCGTGGTCTCGTCTCCTATGTACCCAACCGGATAATTTTACCCTTTGCCCAGCATCCTTTAATCGCAATTCATTACAATTATGCGTCCTATATTTATGCATTTTACTCAATATATTTATTTTGCTTGTATAGATATATAAAAAATATCCATATTAGGCAATAGCAATTATTTTTTTACATGAATTCAATATAAATTCTAGCATATCATAAAAATTAACTACACTAATACCATTTATGAAATAATTTTATAAAGGTTGAAAAGAAACTTTGTGTTTTGTACCTAAATAATTAAGTTGTTTGGTTGAAGAAGTTCTAATACAAACATTATCTGGTATTTCTCCAAGAAACCTAGAAGGAGAGGATCTTATTATTTCATAAAACATAAAACGACTTTCTGCATAAGTAATATACAGGTCTTTCTTAGCTCTAGTAATACCAACATAGGCAATTCTCCTCTCTTCTTCTAGACCTTTTTCGCCCTCTTTTAGTGATCGCTGATGTGGAAACACCCCCTCTTCCCAACCTGGTAGAAAAACTAAATCAAATTCAAGACCTTTAGCAGCATGGAGGGTCATAATGCTAACAGAACCACCAAAATTTGATTCTAATTCCTCATTTTCCATTACTAAACTAGAATGTTCTATAAAATCTTGAATATTATCGAATTCCGCGATTGCTCTAAGCATTTCGTTAATATTTTCAATTCTACCAGTTGCTTCATCTGTTTTTTCTTCTTGTAGCATCTCAAGATAACCTGATTCTTCTAGTAAAGATTTAGTGACATTAATAGCTGGGTCATTTCTATATCGTAAACTCCAATTATCGATATTACTAATAAATTTGTTTAGACTATCTTTGACTTTATTTTTAAAAGTTTCTGCTTGTAACATCTGACGAATGGCAGGAATAATAGGTATATTATGTTCAACCGCATGATCTTTTATTTGCTTTAATGTGGTATTACCAATTGCTCTCCTTGGAACATTTATTATGCGTTCAAGAGCAAGATTGTCACTATGATTTAAAGTGATACGTATATAGGCAAGTAAGTCACGTATCTCCATTCGTTCATAAAACTTAAGACCACCGATAATTTTGTATGGTAATGCATTACTAATAAACACTTCTTCAAATGCTCTAGTTTGGAAACCTGCTCTAACTAATATCGCAACTAATCCTGCATTATACTTTCCCTCTGTAACTAACTTACTAATTTCAGATACAACGAATCTTGCTTCTTCTTTATCATTCCAACAAGATATAATTTTAATTTTTTCTCCATCATTTTTATCAGTCCATAATGTTTTACCGTGACGATTCTTATTATGGTCAATTACACTTGATGCAGCTAATAAGATTTTTGAGCTAGATCTATAATTTTGTTCTAATTTTATTACTGTAGCATTTGGAAAATCCTTTTCAAAACGTAATATATTACCGACTTCTGCACCCCGCCAACTATATATAGATTGATCATCATCACCAACACAGCAGATATTTTTTGAGCTACTTGCCAGCATCCTCGCCCAAAGATACTGAACAGCATTAGTGTCTTGATACTCATCAATCAGAATATATTTATATTGTTCCTGATAATACTTTAATATTATAGGGTTTTTTATAAACAATTCATTATTGTAAAGTAGTAAATCCCCGAAATCTACTACATTAGATGCTAGTAAATTTTGCTGATATTCGTCATAGACAAATTTAGCCACTTTATGAATTGGTAGCTTAATATCAGATTCAGAAAGTTTATACGGCAATAATCCCTGATCTTTCCAACACGAAATAATAATATGTAAAAGTTTGGGGACATATTTTTTGGGATCTATATTTTTCTGCTTAACTATATCTTTAACCAATTTAAGCTGATCATCAGGGCTAATAATAGTAAACCTACTATTCAAGCTAAAATTCAAATGTTCTGCTTGCTGACGCAAAATTTTTGCCGCTATAGAATGAAATGTACCTATATTTAGCCCATAACAATCAATCATCTTGTTGATTCGATCTTGCATTTCTCTAGCAGCTTTATTAGTAAAAGTAACTGCTAGAATATTTTGAGGTAGAATTAACCCTTGCTGGATTATGTTGGCTATTCTAGTCGTTAACACTTTAGTTTTGCCAGTCCCTGCTCCAGCAAGCACAAGAATAGGACCATGTACATGTGACACTGCTAACAATTGTTGAGGGTTTAATGAGTTTAGGAAACTTTGTTGTGTCATGATCTAGTACTACAGTTGTAGATTAGTGGAGTTATATCAGATAGTTTGATATTTTGTTTATACCCCAATTCGGGATAAGAATTAGTTAATTCTTATCCCGAATTGGCTTTAATATAAGGAAAAATGCATTCTTAAAGCGGTTTTGTGAATGCATTTTAAACCTTTCCAAAGCTAAAAACATGATTTTAAAAGATTAAAATCATGTTTTTAGCAAAATATTAATTTAACAATCAGATGCAGAGCCGTCTCAAATCTGATTGTTTCTATAATTTCACCGAATTTGGGATAAGAATTGACAAATTCTTATCCCGAATCCGCGTTTTATGGTTAATTAACCTAAATTTGATGTAACAAGTTATCAATATCATCCTGTTAGGGTTGATGTTACTCCTGATTCCCCTTCGATGTCATCCCTGCGTATGCAGGGATCTAACACTATATAACATACCTCTCTATGCTATTTTTTTAGACCCCTGCATACGCAGGGGTGACATCAAGCTTGTTCAAGTTGAGATTCATTAGCTATAAGAGTTAATTTTTGGATTTCCTCTATACTCAAACCAGTAGACTCAGCAATGACATCAATTGATAATCCAGCTTTAAGTAAATTTTTAGCTATAACAATTTTTTCTCTAGCTTCGCCTCTAGCTTCACCTCTAGCTTCAGCAGCTTGCAATTCATCTCTATCGTTATAAAGTTTTTTTTGGTAATAGGAGTAGTTTTCCCTCTCTTCTTTTGTCATTTTGAGAATGTTAAGCTTGTCCGCTACTTGGCTCATATAAGGCGAATGATAGTGTGGTGGTACTTCATCATATTTCATGACATGTAGCCAATCATCAATCTCTTTCTCTAAACGATCATTAAATAAAGGCACTGATATATAAAAATATTCTGGTAGGATGTCAGTAGCATCAAAAACCTCAGAAGTCTCCATATTCTTAATATGCACATTTAATCTTTCATTAGTTTCTATCTCATGAATAATAGTTTTACCATGGTAAATAACTCCATTACCATTTCCTATAGGAAAATAGAGTAGGGATATATGAAATATCTTTATTATTTGGGTATAATCTTCCCTTTGGGCAAGGTTATCAACGATAAGTCTTGAGGTGTTAAAGCAGGCCTTATGAATAAAAGAATCCTTAACATTACGCTCGATTTCAATAATATATTTATGGTGATCTTCGTCTTCTACAATTACATCAGCTAGACTTCTTTTACTTTTACTATCTTCTTTGTTACTCTCGGTCTCAAGTAAGGCTACTATTTTAACGTCCTTATAACCCTTGGTCTTAAGAAGAGCTGAGATAAAACCTTCTACTATAGCATAATCGCCTTTATCTTTCAGAAGGTACTTAATAGCATAGTCAAAGGAAATTAACGGTTTGTCGTTACTCATGATAATTATTTATGTTATTAGTAGTGATCAGTTATTAAAACTAATATAGCATAAAATCAATAGTACTACTAGCTTCATAATTAAATTAACCAGTGTACGCGAATTTGGGATAAGAATTAGTTAATTCTTATCCCGAATGGGGGTAGTGTGGTTGAAGTTAAGTAGTAAGATCTATAAATCTACACGGTAGTATTATGATTATCTTTTATAACTGTCAGCAAAGAGTTTTTTAAAGCAAGAGCTTTTTCATTATATTTTTTAATGAAGTCAGGTAGCTTAGAACAGATTATATCAATATTTTGTTGAACCTTTTCTACGGCATTAAATATAGTTAACGGACAGTCAACACGGTTAACCGTTAACATATCACGTAAAAATTCATCATCATAAATATCCGCTGTAGGACCAACTAAGCAAGGCACTCCTAAACCTAGACTTTCCAAAACTATCATAGGGGAACATTCCGAATTAGTAATGTATAAAGTTAAATTAGTATTTGCCATCAATTTTATTAATTCTTTATGGGGTAAATTCTCAGGAAAAGCTTTAAGTTCTACATCTTCCATCATCCAAGAAGCATATTTATTGTTATCAAAAGAGAAATTAGTATAACAACAAACCCGATCTTTAAACATACTTATCGCCGCAAATTGAGGGTAGAGATTCTTGATCCATCTGTTTGATGTACTCCATATACCAATTTTAAATTTACCAGTTTCTAGGGAAATTATCTTTTTTTCTAGCAGCAATGGTATGAAGTTTTGTAATAGATAAGATTGTACACCATTGGCTATAAGAAATTGTTCTAGACCATTTTTCAGAGTGATAATGGATTTAATTTTATGCTGCTTATATAAATTCAACCATCTGTAAAAAGTTTGGCAATGACCAATACCTACCCATTGAGCAGGGGAACCATGCCATAAGTAGTAGATATTTAAACAATTATCCCCTTTCATTTCATGCAGCTTCTCTACTAATTGAATATGAACATCAAGCCCTCCAGATATAATTAAGTTTTTAATGCCTGTTTTTATAAGTAATTTTGCTATTGGAGTAATAACTTTGTCAGGTAAATACGAGTTAATATAACTTATCAAAACATTGAATTTCCCCATAGGAAAAGGAATTATTTTATCAAATAATCCTTTAGTGGAATTAGCAACTCCAGGAAAAATGCTAGGATAAATTACATAAATATCATCAATATCTTTTTGTCCTAGAGGCATTTGAACTTCTCCGATGTCATCCCTGCTTTCTTCAATGTTATTCCCGCATAGGCAGGAATAACATTGATCTTGTTTTTGTCCCTGATATTTGATTATAAAATTTTTAAAATTATCATAGTCATTTTTTGAAAAAAAAGAATAGAACATAGTAATTATTCGTCTAACAGACAACTTAATCCAAGAATATTTTAGAAGAAATCGTGCTATTTCTTTAAGAAATGGGAGAAAAAGGATTTTTGAGAGCAGTCTATACGTTACAAAGGAAGAATTCTTATTATTAACAAGCTCTATATTTCTTAAAATTTGTTGCTTTGTTTGTAATATCTGTTTTTTGGTATGATTGTTTACTGAGTCTTCTATAAATGAATACCATAAGTTTTGCATTTGAGTTTTATTTGCAAAGATTTCCTGATAAGACAGACAGTTTTGTTGTTTAATCTTTGCTAATAGTTCCCTTTCAACATTTAATTTTTTTAGTGCATTTATAAATCCTGTATGATTCCTGTTAATTATAAATTCATGTTGCACCTCAGGTAACACCTCCCTAGCAATACCTACATCCGTAGTGATAATTGCACAACCAAATGCCATAGCTTCAATGATGGTTAGCGGCGTTCCTTCTTGCACAGATGCTATTAGCAAAATGTCTGTTTTTTTTAAAATCTCCCAAATTTCTTGTTTAGAACGTATTCGCTCATTTTTATCCACTATACATCTTTTGATATGAATTCCATCTTTATCAAGCTGTTCTAGTACTGGTATAATTACTGTTTTTAGACCTTTATAATCAGGAGTACTACTATACCAACTTCCCCAAGAACTATTACCAATCCATGTTACAACTAAACTTGCATGATCTTCATCATGACTTGATTCCGCATCCTGAATTAGTACATTATCATAAATTACTTGCCAAGGTTTTGGATAATCTATGATATTTGCATAAATATCATATAATCTTTTAGAAGTAGTGTAGTAGTTATCAATAAATTGGAAAGTTGCTAAATTTTTTAATATTTCACTTTCACTTTCAATAAATAGATGATCAGGTATGCTAGTGGTAATGGTAGTATTTAATAATATTCCTCCTGTAGCCTTACTATTACTAGAATTATCTGCTATGCTTCTTAGTAATTCTGTCAGATAGCCACGATAGAAAAAATGTATTAATTTAATAGAAGTATATTGGTTTAATTTGATTAAAAAATCCTTATATGTTTTGTAATCACAGCTATAAATAATATGACAATCATATTGGTCGCTTAGCAAAGATTGAACATATTGAGCGACGTTATCAAAAGCCCAGCCCCTAACATCAGATACTAAAATCAGGGTCTCTTTTGAATTCATAAATTTACACTAAATAACTCTAATAATCCAGCTTCTAACTCATATACTGGCATATAATTTAAAAGCTGCTGAGCCAATTCTGTGCTGCCAACAGAACTATTTATACTCCCAGCCTGACTTGGTAGATATTTTATCCCTTTGACAATAGCAATCTTATTAATTAGTTGAATAAGTTCATTTATAGAGTAGGTACGTCCCGTACAAACATTTAGTACAGGGGCTGAGATACTCGCAATAGACAAGGCTCTAACGCACATATTGGTAACATCTGAAACATGTATAAAATCACGACTTTGATTACCATCACCAAAAACAACCAGCTCCTTACCCTCTTCTACTTTCTGTTTAAATATTGATATTACACCAGAGTAATCAGAACCTCTAAGTTGCCCTTTACCATAAACATTAAAAAGACGTAAACCACAGGTTTTAAGAGATTTAAGCTCACCAAAAACCTTAGCTTGCAGCTCACAGGCTAATTTATCCACTGCATAAGGAGAAAGCGGATTTACCTTACCATTCTCTTGTAAAGGGAAGTCACTTACTGTGCCATAAACGGCAGCAGATGATGCATATACAACTGGTATATTCTGTTTACTTGCCTGAAGGAATATATTAATAGTTCCCGTTAAATTCACTTGATGATTATGATACCAATTATCAATTGATTCCTGTACATTTGCTATCGCTGCAAGATGGAAGCAACCATCAATATTTCTAAATAGTTTTTCTAAAATATCTTGATCTAAGATATTCCCTTGAACAAATTCAACATTTTTATTAAACGAATTATTGAAATTACCTGTTGAAAGATCATCTAATATTACAACCTGACTACCTTCTTTTACTAGTAAGTTAACAAGATGTGAACCGATGAAACCAGCACCTCCAGTGACTAAATAATTTGACATATGGTATTAGTGTAGTTAATTTTTATGATATAGTTAAGTGGGTATTTGCTATATGGTATTATTTATAGAATTATTATTAAGAAAAGCAAATGAAAAAAATTATCATTTTCACAAATACAGATTGGCACTTTTATGCCCATCTTCTGCCAATTGCTTTAACCGCTAAAATGCAAGGCTATGAAGTTAAAGTATTAACAAATATTAGTGAATTTAAAGATAAGATAGAACAGCATGGTTTACAAGTAATTCCAATTTCAATAAAGCGTGGAAGTATCAACCCTTTTACTGATTTAGTATTATTAAGCAAGTTAATTAGCATATTAAATAAGGAGAAACCGGATATATTGCATAATTTTACTATAAAACCAATTTTTTATGGGAGTATAACTGCCTTCTTGTGCAGTATATGCTCAAAAAAGAAGAGTTTACCGCAAGTTATTAACACTTTTGTTGGTATGGGTTTAGTTTTTATAAGCAACAATTTTTTGCTAAGACTAGTTAGAAGCATTATAGTTAGAATAATATCCATAATAGGATATTATAAAAGCATGTTATTTGTCGTACAAAACGATGATGATTTAGCCTTACTGGTAAAATTAGCTATAGCACCCAGAAATTTAATTGTTAAACAATGCAGCGTTGGTATAGAAACTGAAAAGTTTCTTTCTCTTCCAGAACCACTAGGTAGTAAAATAGTGGTGGCATTGATAGCTAGAATGATTATTGATAAAGGTATATATGAATTTATATATGCTGCAAAAATATTAAAACAAAAAGGTATAGATGCTGAGTTTTGGTTAGTCGGCGAGCCTGACAAAGATAATAAGCAATCAATAGCACAATCAATATTAGAAGACTATCAAAATCTAGGATATATCAAATATCTTGGTTATCAGAAAAATATAGAAGAAATATGGAAAAAAGCACATATTGCAGTATTACCTTCCTACCGTGAAGGGCTAAGCCGTAGTCTTTTAGAGGCTGGGGCATATGGTAGAGCCATTATTACTACTGATGCCCCAGGTGGTAAAGAATTAATACAAGACCAAATAAACGGATTATTAGTTAAACCGCAAAATACAGAAGATTTAGCAAGAGCTATGGAGCTATTAATCACTATGCCTCTACTTAGAAAACACCTAGGTAAAAAAATTCGACAAGATATTTTAGAAAAATACGACTCTAAATTAATTTCCGAGAAAATGACTAATTTTTATATAAACTAATTTTTGGCTTTGGTATCATCCCCCCTTAGCCTGCCCTACTCCCTTTCCTCCACTACTAATTCGAAATGCCTCACTTTTATTTTTACCTAGAAAATCATTAAAATCTTCTTTTGTAAACTTAAATTCAGTAATATTCTTTGCTGGACTTTTACTTGTATCAAATCTCTGATCTTGTTTTTTATCAATAGCTAATAATTCTACAAAATCATTTTTAATTTTACTCGGTGTTGTTGGGTTATTTAAGGTCTTAATCAGCGATTCTATAGACTTGGTATCATTTCTGACTTCATTATTGCGTGCAGTTGCTGCAACTATTACATACTCTTTTAATACAGTATTGTTATCTTTTCTCTGCCAGCGTTCTTCCGTACAAAAAGATAACAATGTGTCAGCTTTTTCTTGATGATTTCGCATAACATCACGATCTTGCCAAGAGTTTTTTTTCTTAGTTTCTTCCGGTGGGGCTATATGATCTAATAGCTTATTAAAAAAAGTTTTATTCAAATTTTCATTATCATAAACTTCATAAACATTTAGAAGAAATTTTTGTTGTTCAAACGCTTTATCTACTCCTTTACCAAGTTCAAAATTATCTAAATACTCCAAAGTCTGAAAACGACCTTTAATATGTAAGTAACCTGCATATTTTTCAGCATCATCAAAGCTGAGAGTAGATATACCTTGAGTATCTAATGTAACCGTATTTAATGCATTCTCACGTAAATCATCAAAAGTCTTTTCATTAGTTTTTGTGTATATAAAATTTCCACCAACTTTAGCTAGCATTTTATATACTACATCAAGTAAAAATTTCACTAGGACATTTGGACCTTCAAAATTCTTGGCACTATATATAGCAATATTTGCTGAATCATCCATGCCACTACCGAAGGCAAGAGCCAAAACCCTACCTTGCTTTTTTGCTAGGGTAACATTCTCAAAACCATCCAACTCTTCCGCAATATCGACTTTACTGTCATTTTCAGGGAAATAGCCTATAGGAGTATTGTCTCTATACCCCCCATCGACATATTCGACACCATCAATTTTCACAGGTTGAAAAACTAAAGGAAGAGAAGCGGAAGCATGGCAAGCTCTAGCAATTGGAACATTAGGAGTATTTTCAGCACTAAAAATTTGTAAAGTACTATCATCTCGCCTTACTGCAGTAATTAATAAGTCTTTAAATTGCACTGGATCAAGAAGTCTTAAAAGAGCTAAATCCTTAAAAAGGATTTCACCACCCTTTTGACATTTGTCTGTTAATTCAATGAATTCTTTACCATTAGATTCTATTATAGCTTGAATTTTCTTGGATTGTTTTTTAAAATCTTGTTCCTGAAAATCTAAACCTCGAATATTTTCATTTATATCAGCAATCTGCTGACTATTATTATCATCTTGTTGTTTTAATGTTTCAATCGTATTTAAAAGACATTGCCTTTTTTTGTCTAACTCTCCTAGTTCTTCTGAAATCCTTTCATGTCTCGCTGTAGCAAGCTCCCCAAAGTTCTTGCCCTTTAAAAAATTATAAGCACTTTTTCTTATAGTCTTATCTACAAGTTCGTATAATGGAGTACCATCTTTGCTAAGCGGCACCGGACCAATTGAAAATCCTTGAGTCCCAAGTAAATCTTTGAAGTTTGTATTTTTTGAAATAGCTTCATATTCTTTAGGTGGTGTACCAAATGCGGTCACTGCTGCAGCTATTGCACCTGCCGATGATCCTGCAACTGCTTCTACCCCTTCAATTACTTTAGATTCATTCAAGCCCTCATAAACACCAGAATATCCAGCACCCTTAGCTCCACCACCACTAAAAACCACATACTTAAAAGGACTTTGCTGCCTTTCTTGCATTTCTTTTTGTAATTTACTCATAATCTTTACTCAATTATTTGTATTAGATATTAATTATATCTTATAGGGTATAATTTCACCTTCTAGTATAGTCTCTCCGCTTAGTAAATTTAGCAGAAGATAAGAATATTCCAGTTCCTATGCCTACCAATACTGAAACAGTGAAAATACTGGCAATCATAAAATGCCCCAACACAGCCAAAACTACAATAGTAATACAGACCATTATCATGAATATAATGCTACTTATTCTACCTTTTTTTGTTACGCTTTCATAAACCTCAATACTTTTAATATCCATCTGATGTCTATGTGCTTGCTCTTTTTCTGCCATGACCATTAGTTTTGTCAATGTTCCTGGATAAATATCTTCATATTCTGCCATTAAATCTATAGGTGGCAAAACATGTGCAAACTTCTTACTATAGAAGCTATTATCAGACTCCTTAGGATTACTAACTTTTAAATATCCTTTATTCAACCTATTGTTATTAGCAAAAAAACTTTTACTATCTTTCATATTCTTTTTTTATTTCTTGAAATGTTGAATTAATATCTTTTTCTATTTTAATAAAGTACTCAAGCAAATCTGTTTCTGGCTTTTTTCTTATTGTCGTTTGAGATATTTTAAATACACTAAAAAAGCCTATTAGGAAATGTCTTACAAATTCTTTATTCATTTATTCTCATATTAAATTATAAGATTTAAGTATACTAACCTCAACTATCGATGTAATAAATTAATAGTAGGCTCAAGTAATCATCGCCATTATGGGTTATGTCAACCCCTGCCGCCATTATGTCATCCCCGCTTCCCTTTATGTCATTCCCGCGTAGGCGGAAATCTAGAATATCTACACCTTTCCTATCTATTTCTTTAGATTCCTGCTTTCGCAGGAATGACATCAACCCTCACGGGGATGATTACTTGAGCCTATTATTAACTTATTACTATCAAATTCAGGTTAACTAAGAGTGATTATAACAAAGCTTTAAGAAAAAGGGGAGAAATAATCTTTAGTTTTGATGAAAATTATTTTCTAACCTCAAGTATCGATGTAATAAATTAATAGTAGGATTAAGTAATCATCGCCATTAGGGGTGATGTCACCCCTGCCGCCATTATATCATTCCTGCGAAAGCTGGGATATAGAAAATCAAGTAGTTAGCATTAATTATCGTAAGTAACCTAAATTCGATGTAACTTGTTACATCGAACTTTCGTGTTATATATAGAAACAATCAGGTTTGAAGAGGTTCTACACCTGATTGTTAAAATATAACACTCCATTCAATATATGATTTTAATAATTAAAATCACATATTGAATGATGAAAAAAGTTAAAATGCACTCGCATAACCGCTTCAAGAGTGCATTTTTCCTTATAACAAAGCCAGTTCGATATAAGAATTATTTCTTATATCGAACTGAGGTTAAGTAAGATTGACAAATCATCCTTATGATAATTTGAAGCCCTTCGATCCCGGATCGAGCGTTCGCACCGAAGGATATCACTTGCTTAAGATGACGCCGCCAACTTAAACCGGACACTAGTACGCTTCGATGAGGAATCCATAATATCTAATAGCCTTTGCAGGCTATTTTTTGGATTCCAGCTTTTAGCTAGGAATGACATCGAAGCCTATTGAGCTGGATTGCACTGTTTTATCGGTTACCTAGTAGGTGCATCTGTTTTTTGTTTAAGCTTTACTCCAAAACTTGCTGTAGGTGCTTCTGTTTCTTTTTGAGGAGAAGTGACTGCTTTCCTCAACCCTGCTAGTGCATTTGTGATATCTGCTGAGCCGACAGCAAACCCAAGTCTATTTTGATCAGTCTGTGGCTTGGTTATTGGGGATTCTTTTACAGCTGTTTCTAATTTTCTAATATTAGCTAGTGGGTTTGTACTAGGCGAAAGAAGTGGCGGAGGAGGTGGTGGTGGAATTTCTCCAAACTTAGATTGAACCTTAGGAGGAGATAGTATCTTTTCAGCTGCTGCCTTCTTTTCCGCCTCTTCCTTTAGTGCTGCTGCTATTCTTGGAGCATCTATCTCCTCTTGTCTTTTTTGGCGTGCTTCTTCTTCTCTTCCCAGCCTTTCAAATTCAGCAGCGTCTTTAGCATATGTTGGAGATAGCTTCTTATCGCCTTGCCCCTCAGATCCTCGACGTGCTGCCAACTTTTTCTGCAACTCATTCATAAAGGAATTATCTACTTGGTCTGCAGGTAATTCATTTAATGTTCGGTCTTCTACTTTGTTTAACTTAAAGCTACCTCCTGTTATAGCCGCCAACAAATCAGCTTGAGATATCTGTTGCAGCACTACATCAGAATGAGAAGGTGAAGGCGGAGGAGGCGGTGGTGGCGGTGGCGTAACTGGATCGTTAGGTGGAGTAACTGTTGCTTGCACTGAGATAGTAAAGTGTGCAGTTTCATGTACTACTACCGGTGCTGTGGTCTTACTATTACCCACAAAATAACAATGGTGAAAAAGAAGTAAAAATAATATACTGATTTGCAATTAAAATATTACATTGTAGAGGTATAGTATGAGTCAAGAAATAATAAATAATTATTTGACCGAGGAATTTAGTGGAGCTATTTTGGGTGATAAAAGGCTGACAGATAGGTTAATAAAGATAGCTGATAATTTTGCGAATATACCTGAAAGCTCAATTAATCAAGCATGTGGAAATTGGGCAGAAACAAAAGCAGCATATCGTTTTTAAAAAAACGATAATGTTAAGGAATCAAAAATATTAGAATCCCATATTGCTAAAACAGTAGAAAGAATCAAAGAGCATGATAAAGTTCTTGTTATACAAGATACTAGTTATATCACATATACTAGTCATAAAAAAACTACTGGATTGGGTGTGTTATCAAGAAAAGAGGGAAAGAATGTTAAAAATATTGAATGTAAAGGTCTGATAATGCATACTGCCTTTGCGGTTGCTAGCAATGGGTTAGCACTTGGGTTGTTGGATCAAAAGATTCACAATAGACCAGCAGTGCCTGAAGAAATACAACAGTTAAAAAAAACTAGTCATGGTAATACGGTACATATTAAAGATAAAGAAAGTATAAAGTGGCTTAATGCATTACAGAACACTATTAATGCAACGAATAATGGTAATACCCAAATTATAACTGTTTGTGATAGAGAAGCTGATATATATGATTTTTTTGAATTGGCACAAGCTCAGAAATCTAAAGTTTTAGTTAGAGCTGCACAGGATAGAGAAATAAATAAAAAGTCAAAATATTCCAAAAAAGATAGACAATATTTGTGGAAGGTAGTATCGGGTTTCCAGTGTGCTGGAGAAATAGCAGTTAAAGATACTAGTCAAGAAAATAAAGCTAATAGGATTAGACATTTGGAAGTTAGATTTGGAAAATTTATAATGAATCCTCCTGTAAACAATGTAAGACATAAAACAGAAACATTGCCAAATTTACCAGTATATGCCATCAATGTTATTGAGCGTCGTCCCCCTAGTGGAACAACACCATTAGAATGGATGTTACTAACCAATATAGTTATCAATAATTTTGAAGAAGCTATAGAGAAAGTAAGATGGTATTGTTTAAGATGGAGAATTGAAATTTTTCATAAAATTTTAAAATCTGGATTTAGGGTTGAACAATGTAGACTTGCAACAGGAGAAAGATTAATAAAATACTTGACAATCATGAGCATAATTGCTTGGAGAATTTTTTTTATTACTTTAATTGGCAGAACTAATCCTAATCTACCATGTAGTGTAATATTAGCTGAAGAAGAATGGCGAGTTTTGTATGTAAAGATACACAAAGCAGCTCCCCCTAATAATACAATTCCTACAATAAAAAATGCTATAATATGGGTTGCTAAATTGGGTGGGTATTTAGCAAGAAAAAATGATCCAGAGCCTAGTCCTATTGTATTGTGGAGAGGATGGCAACGGTTATTTGATCTAGTTCAAGGTTATCAATTAGCTAACTATAATATTTGTGGGTAATAGTAAGGTGCTGTGGTAGCCGTCGTTACATGAGGTTTTTGCTGAGTTTCTACCAAAGATGGGGGCAAAAGCCCGGTTTCTTTTGCTGGAATGCTTGTAGATATTTGTTCCTGCACAGGGGAAATACCCTTATCGTAACTTTTTTTTATAAGTTCAAGTTCTTTAATAAAATCTGCTTCTACGTGTTTTAACTCTTCTTTATGTTGTTTACTAAATGGAAATTTTAAAAACTTAATAAGAGAACGAGCCCATTCCTTTACTTTAATAACAATTAGGGAACTATTTTTACTGTTTTCGACCTTTTTGCTTAATGCTTCTAGATTTTTCTGTGAGTTACTTCCATCCGCAACATTTATCGTACTAGTTATAATCTCAGCAACATCTTCTAAATTTTTCTTATCAGGAGAAGATGGCGGCAAGCTAACATAAGCTGCAATTGCAGCCTCAGCTAGCTTATTCACAGATTCATTGGCAAAATTTAAGTTTTCATTACCACTTGTCATACAACTACTCCTACTTAATTAATATTTCTTAAGTGTACTTAATAACGTTATTAATTTAACGAAGTCAAGGACTGTAACTAAAAAAAACAAATTTCGATGTAATAAATTATCAGTATCATCCCTATTAGGGGTGAACCCTTGATTCCCTTTCGATGTCCCTGCTAGCCACTATGTCACCCCTACTCGCCATTATGGCATCCCAGCGAAAGCTTTGCCCACGTGGATCACTAGTATGTCATTCGAGCTGCGGCGGGAATCCAAAAAATAACCTTAAAGGCTATTAGATATTATAGATTTCCGCCTACGCGGGAATGACATAAAGGGAAGCAGGGATGAACAAAGTAGGGACATATACGATGAAATGATGTCTTATACCATTTCCCATTATTAACTACGCTAATACTACAGTTGTAGTTACTACCTAGAGCTGTCATTCCCGCGTAGGCGGGAATCTAAAAAATAGCCTAAAAGACTATTAAACATTATTAGATCCCAGCTTTCGCTGGGATGACATCGTTTTGACATTAGTACTACAACTGTAGTGCTAAATAGCGTAGTTAATAATGGGAAATAGTATAATTAGTCTGAAAGTAGAAGTTTATTCTCTTAACTTACCTTGAAATTTCTCATAAACAATTCTAACAATTTCTTGACTCAATAAATTTAGGTCTGCTTCATTTAGCGTACGATCATCTGCTTGGAATTGCACTTTAATTGCTACTGATTTTTTGCTAGATGGTAGTTTATCCCCTACATAAACATCAAATAGATCAACTGATTTTATTATTTTTTTATTAGAATTCTTTATATAAATCATCATCTCGCCAACCGGCTGTTCTAGATCAACTACAAAAGAATAATCTCTAAAAGTTGGCTGGAAGTCGGAAACAATAAACTCGTCTCTTTTAGCAAACTTTGCTTTAGCAAATGGTATATTGGCAATATTTATTTCAAAGGCAAATATCTCACAATCAATATCAAAATGCTTTAATATAGATGGATGAATTTGTCCAAAATATGCTATGACATTCTTACCAAGTTTTATCAGAGCTGATTTTGTCGGATGGTAATAAGGTAACTCAGTTGGACAAAATTGGCACTTATCAATCGATAAGCCAGTATAATTTAAAACATTTTCTAGGTCAGATTTAATATCAAAAACATCTACTAAGCGAGCTTCAGAATGACAATCTTTCACATGATATTGTCCACATCTTACTGCAGAAGCAAAAACCAACTCACCATCAGATGTACAAGAGTTAAAGATTGGTCCTACTTCCACCAAAGCAATTTCTCTAATTGATCTTGCTAAATTTTTTTGAACTAATTTAAGTAAATTTGCAATGAGGTTAGGTCGCATATAATTATTATCTACACTAATAGGATTTAGTAGAAATAATTCCTCTTTTATTGGAGCAAATAATTTTGCAACTTCACTATCCATGAATGAGTTTCTTACGACTTCATCATACCCGCAAGTGGCTAAAATTCTTTTAATATCAGAAATTCTTCTTTGCTCTCTAGGTATAATCCTTGTTAATTGCATTTCTGGTAATTTAATCGAGTCTAACTTGTCATAACCATAAATACGAACAATTTCTTCAACAATATCTTCTTTGATTGCTATGTCATGTCGCCAAGAAGGTATAGTAAGTTTTAGAGTATCACCTATATCTACTATAGCAAAGCCAAGTTTCTCTAAAATATTACAAATCTCTATCTTATTTAAACTCAGACCAGTTATTTTATCTAGACAATCTACAGGGAATTCCACGAATCTTTGAGCAAGGGTGAGATCCCCATTATACACTATATCAGAAATTTCACCTCCACAAATAGATAAAATCATTTTACTCGCAATATTTAAAGCTTTTAAGGTAAATGCCTGATCAATATTACGTTCAAAGCGATATCTAGAATCAGTATCAATCTGTAGAGATCTACCAGTTTTAGTAATATATTTAGCAGAAAAACACGCCGCTTCTAGCAGGATATTTTGTGTTTCAATCCCACAACTACTATTATCCCCCCCTATAATACCAGCAAGAGCAGCTACTCGCCTATTATCTTGAATTACCAAAGATCCTTCATCTAAATCATATTCTTTGCCATTTAAAGCTAGAAATTTAGTTTTTTCTTTAAGTAGTGTAATGTGCAGGTGATCTGATAATTTACTTCTATCGTAAGCATGCATTGGTTGCCCGAAGCTATAAGATATGTAGTTAGTAACATCCACTACAGCCGAAACTGGTTTTACTCCAATATTTTGTAATAATTGTTTCAACCAATCAGGGCTTGTCTTGTTTTGTAAATTTCTTATTTCCCGAAAGCAGAATAATGGGCATGCTTCTTTATTTTCTATCTTTAAAGCCACAGTAGATTTAAATTCTCCGGCAATTGATGGTATTTCTAATTCTTTAAGCGTACCAATACCCTTGCTAGCTAGATCTCTAGCTATACCATAGACGCCAAGAGCATCACCACGATTTGGGGTAACGTTAATATCAAAAACTGGGTCATCATACCCATAATATTGTATAAATGGCTCTCCTATTTTAGCATCAGGCATCAGTTCTATTATACCATCAGAATTAGTACCCACTAATAGTTCTGCTTCAGAACATAACATTCCGCAACTTTTTTCTCCTCGTATTACCGACTCTTTAATTTTAAATTTACCATTAGGTATTTCACAACCTATTTTTGCCAGTACTACTTTAATATTTTCCCTAGCATTACTTGCTCCGCAAACTATCTGTAAAATACCTTCCCTAGTTTGGACATCACATATTTTTAGCTTGTCCGCCGATGGATGAGGTTTAGTAGCTAGTATATGAGCTACTTCAAAATCCTTTAGCTCCGTCCTTCTATCTATTACTTCTTCCACTTCAAGGCCAAGCATAGTTAAATATTCAGCAATTTCCTCAACAGAACTCTCGGTATCTAGGAATTTTTTTAACCAAGATAAAGTAAATTTCATCTTGTTAATCCTCCAGCTAGAGTTGGCCAGTCAAAAGCAGAGAAATTATAGTGCTTTAACCATCTTATATCTCCTTCAAAAAATTGCCTGAGATCCTTGATACCGTATTTTAACATAGCAAAACGCTCAACACCCAGACCAAAGGCAAACCCTTGATAGCACTCACTATCTATATTAACATTTTTAAGAACATTTGGATGGGTCATACCACAGCCAAGTACCTCAAGCCATTTATTGCTACCTTGCATCTTAATATCCACTTCTGCACTCGGCTCAGTAAAGGGAAAAAAACTTGGTCTAAAACGTATGTCAATATTTGTTTGTTCAAAAAAATCTTTGATAAACTCTGTAATAATGTATTTTAAATGTCCCATATTGATATTTTTATCGATCACCAGCCCCTCAATCTGATGAAACATTGGTGTATGAGTCATATCTGAATCAGATCTATAAGTTCTACCAGGAGCAATAATCCTAAAAGGCGGTTTACCCTTTTCCATTGTCCTGATTTCCATCGTTGAAGTATGGGTACGCAACAATAAAGGCTGTTCTCCTTCTTTTGCTTTTAGATAGAAAGTATCGTGCATCTGCCTTGCAGGGTGATCTTCATAAAAATTTAGGGCAGTAAAATTATACCAATCATTTTCAATAGTTGGACCATACTCGATTGTTAACCCAAATTTTGCAAATATTTGAATTAATTCTTCGGTAGCTTGGGTAATGGGGTGTATGCTCCCCTTCTTATACTGCCGGGCTGGAATTGTTAAATCTGTCTTTTCTTCAGCAAATCGTTTATTTAATTCAATTTCCTCCAAGACTGCTTGTTTTGCTTCTAGCAAATTACTAATCTGTCCTTTAAGCAGATTAACTGCCTCGCCTAACTTTCTGCGATCATTTTGCTCAAGACTACCAAGCTTTCTCATTTCTTGGTTAAGTAAGCTTTGTTTCCCAAGAAACTCCACCCTAATTTGTTGCAACTCTGATAGAGTTTGAGTTGATTCTATTCTGTTTTGTGCAGATTTTAGTATTTGGTTTAGATGATCCATAACAAGTTAATAATAATATCGAGCCATAAAGATTAGAGTAAATTTTATTATATGTCTAGATTAATTAGAAACAAATGTCAATAATATGGTATTGACAATGACTTAGAAAAAACTTGATTATCGAGTACTATTACTGATATAGTTATTATATTAACCTCAATTCGATGTAAGATATCGGTTTAGTGTCATCCCTGCCCCTTCAGATGTCACCCCTGCGAACGCAGGGGTCTAAAAATAGCATAGTAAGGTATGTTATATAGTTTTAGATCCCAGCTTTTGCTGGGATGACATAATGGCGATGATTACTTGAGCCTACTATTAATTTATTACATCAATAGTTGAGATTATATTATACATGTATGATACTAGTGGTGTTTTATAATAGCTCTTCATTCACTTTTGGTTGTAAAATCATCCACTACGGCCACCAATTTTTATTTTAAAATGATTAATTTTAAAACTCTTTCAATTTACCTGCTCAGGCTATATTGTGGCTATTTCATCGGTATATTGCTTCTGCTTATCGGGGTTTTAATTCTTTCAAATATCTTTGACCTTTTGCAGAAATTTAAAGCTGTATATATTCCAACACATTTTTTTTGGAAACTTGTATTATACAAAATACCTTATTTAGTTAATGAAGTAGCTTCTCTTCTTAGCTTCATTGCGATGTTATTTTTTCTAAAAAGACTAACTAAACATAACGAACTAATAACTATTTTATGTAATGGTATACATATTTGGAGGGTTATTGCTGTGCCAGTTTTTGCAGCGGTGATTTTTGGTATAATACTAATAACTATATGTAACCCTATTGGTACATTTGGTTTACAAAAATATGAATCTTTAGAAGCAAAATTGAGTAAAAAGACATCTAATAATTTTATAATATCAAAATCTGGTTTACTATTTTTTGAGAATTATCAAGGCAATAAAAGAATTATTCAGGCTGGGTCTATTGATGTAGTGAACAATAAGTTAAATAAGATTATTATATTATTTTTAGATGACAAAAATAATTTCTTAAAAAGAATTGATGGGGAACATGCTATTTTAGTTGATAATAATTTAAAACTAACTTCTGTAAAAATTTCGGATAACTATAATGTCAAACAATATGAGCATTTTACCGTTCCAACAAATTTATCAATAAGTAACTTACTAAATAGTTTTATAAATCCTGAGATGATTGCTATTTGGGATTTACCAGATACAATTAAACATTTAGTAGAATTTGGTTTACCAATAACTAACTACCAAATTTATTTCTATAAACAGTTATTTAAGCCTATAATTATGGCTACCACAGTGATTTTAGCAGCCTGCTTTTTTAGTCTTAAGCAACGTGATAATTCTCAAGAAAAAATCTTAGTAATTGGCTTATTTCTAGGTTTTATTATTTATTTTCTATTAGAGATTTTGTTTAAAATACTCGCATATAATGCAACCCCTCCTTTCTTAGCTATTTTATTGCCAAATATATGTATATTATTTTTCAGTAATTTTGTTATTATGCATTCTAAAGAAACCTGATGCACGCGAATTCGGGATAATAATTTATTAATTCTTATCCCAAATTCGGTGAAGTTATAGATTGCTTCGTCGACCTACGGTCTCCTCGCAATGACGTTTTATAGACGTATATGTCATTGCGAGCGAACATACGTGAGCGTGGCAATCCATTTTGCTAAAAACATGATTTTAAAAGATTAAAATCATGTTTTTAGCTTTAGAAAGGTTTAAAATGCATTCGCAAAACCGCTTTAAGAATGCATTTTTCCTTATATTAAAGCCAATTCGGGATAAGAATCAACTAATTCTTATCCCGAATTAGGGTGATACGTTAAAATGATTTGATTTTGGAGAAATAAAAATGCTAACAAAATTTTTCAGGAAATTTGTATGTGATATGGCCATAGATCTTGGTACGGCTAATACTTTAGTGTACGTCAAAGGTAAAGGAATCGTACTTAACGAACCTTCTGTAGTTGCATTGATTAAAGTGGACGGAGCATTTAAGCCATACGCATTTGGTCAGGAAGCAAAAAATATGTTAGGACGTACCCCCACAGACATTGAAGCAAAAAGACCACTAAAAGATGGTGTTATAGCCGACTTTAAGGGAGCTGAAGAAATGATAAAATATTTCATCAGAACAGTACATAATCGTAGATCATTTACTGGTCCAATGATTATAATTTGTGTGCCATCAGGTTCTACACCAGTTGAGCGTAGAGCTATTCAAGAAGCAGCAGAGAGTGCAGGAGGTAGAGATGTATACCTTATAGAAGAACCTATGGCAGCAGCAATTGGTGCTGGCTTACCAGTAACAGAAGCAACTGGTTCAATGATTGTTGATGTAGGAGGAGGAACAACAGAAGTAGCCGTCCTATCATTAGGTGGTATTGTGTATGCTAGATCAGTACGGGTAGGTGGTGATAAAATGGATGAGTCTATTATTTCTTATATTAGAAGGCATTATAATTTACTAATCGGTGAAGCTACAGCAGAAAAAATCAAAAAACAGATTGGGGCTGCTTACGTAGATGATAGTTTAGAACCAAGAGTAATGGAAATTAAAGGACGGGATTTAATCCATGGTATCCCTAAAGAAATGCTACTAAACGAAAGACAAATTGCTGACAGTTTAATTGAACCAGTTAGTCAAATTGTCGAAGCAGTAAAAGTGGCGTTGGAATGTACTCCTCCAGAGCTTTCATCTGATATTGTAGATACGGGAATTGTTATGACTGGTGGTGGGGCATTACTCCGAAACCTAGATTATGTCCTAAAAGAAGCAACTAAACTACCGGTAATTATTGCTGATCAACCACTATCATGTGTAGCTCTTGGCACAGGAAAAGTACTAGAAGATTTTCAAAAATTCAAGCATGTGTTATTTAAACAAGATTAACCGATGGCATTACTTGCAAACAGAATAAAGCGTTCTAGTAAAATAGTAGAGTTTGCTAGATTTATACTTGTTACTTTGAGACGTGTTTTCGTTTTATTTTTTGTTATCGCCTCACTTTACTTATTTATTGCTGCTCCAAAAAGATTTTCTTCTATTTCTCTTGAAGTCGTTGGACATGTTATTTTTGGTGGATTGCTAATTCATGAAAACATATTTAAGCAAATTAATTTAATAACCCAAAATTTTATTTATTTACGAGACTTAGCAAGAGAAAATATCGAACTACAATTAGAAGTGGCAAGACTAAGAAACTTACAGAGCAATATATATTTGATCCAATCTGAGAATAAAGAGCTAAAAAAACTACTATCAGTTGTAGAAGAAGAGCAATATAACTATGTCAGTGCTAAATTACTAAGTGTTTCATTAAATCCCTTCAGTAAAACTGCTTTAGTGTCAGCTGGAGTGAGACATGGTGTGGAAGTTGATCAGATAGTTACCAACAGTGAAGGATTAGTTGGGCGAGTAATACAAGTAAGCAACAATTACTCTAAAATAATTTTAGTTAATGACGTAAACTCTCGAATCCCCATCACTACAGTATCTTCAAAAGAAAAAGGTATCATGAGCGGCTATGAGAACGGTAGCAAAATACTCTATTTACCAAAAACTCATCTTGTGCAAAAAGGCGAAAAAGTTATAACATCTGGTTATGGTAATATTTACCCTTACGGCATAACAGTGGGTTACGTAAAAAAAGCAAATGCAGAGAATGTTCTTGTAAAGCCTGTAGTTGACTTATCAAAAACTGAGTTTGTCAGTATATTGCTACCACAATAAGCCCATAGTACCCTACATTTTTTATATAACCACTATTAAAATGGCTGCTGATCGTCTATTAGCGAGGAGTCGCTGAAAGCGGCGACGCGGCAATCCAGGATACGCGAAGCGTTACTCTAAAAAAACAGCTTCGCTGTTTACCTAGATCGCCACGGCATCTTTAAATGCCTCGCGATGACGATTATAGAAAAATGTAGGGTACTATGCAATAAGCCCCACAACTTTCGACAGTTGTGGGCTATTAACCTTCACGAAACCTAATAAAGTCTAGCATTCTACAAACATGGGATTAACAGAAGCAATAAGCGGGACGTCATTCTCTTGATTATGTTCTTGAGTAATGTCTTGCTCTACAGAATGACTATCTTTTGTTTCAAGTGCTACTGCTAGTAAGCTGTTTGTAATATCAACTAACTCTGCAATTTCCCCTTCTTTTTCTAGTAAACTTTTTAATTTTAATCCTTGTGGACTATTAAAAAAATCCTGCTTACGAGTTACTGGCCCTTCATTTCTCCACTCGTTCTTAAGATTACTCAATTCATAATCCTCCAGTACACTAAGTAAATTTGAATCATTAGCTCCCCACCTGCAGGAACTATATATTTTTCCACCTGCACCATAACTGTTTTGTGTTGCATAAATGTAATATTTATCAACATTTTCTTTACCAATAGTTGTCATTAATTCTTTTTCGCAAGCTTCTACAGGCCAATCTTTTGGAATATTTACTGGTGTCTTGTTGTCATTAACATACCATCCACCAACTGTTACACTCTTAATTTGCTTGATTATGTCAACGGAAAAAAGCTTATATCCTCTTATTTCTTGACCATCTAGGTCTTTCGTTAAATAATTTAATGGCTTTAAACCTAGCATATCTTCATGTGTATAATCAGCCCCTTTAGACTTTAATAGTTTAATAAGTTTAACTATTTCAGTATTTTTTTCTTCTGATACTAACCCTAAATGAAAACATAGCACACTCAAAGATGTTAGCCCATATTCATCAGTACCATTTGGATCAGCACCTTCATTTAGTAATTTTTGAGCTAATTGATATTGATTATGCTTGGTAGCTAAAGTTAATGCCGTATTGGTATACCAGCTTCTTTCCTGACCAGTTACATCTACATATTGATAATTCAAGAAATCTTTGTATTCCTCATCTGACAACTTACTTTTTGCATCATCAATTAACCTTTCAGCTAGTGGATATAATTTCAAGGCAATCGCAAAAAGTAAACAATTATTACCTGCTGGGTCCTGATGGTATACATCCTTAACATCACCATCTTCACTGTAAAATGTTTTATAACAACTACCTTCTATATCTTGTTCAAGAATATTATCTATCCCACATAATGATACATTGCTATCAAGCCCCTTATTTGTGCCTAGCAAAATAATTTCTTTCCTAATAGCATCAATAAAATTATTTTTTAAATATTCACTGTCACTTCTCATGTTTTTACCACCATAATTATTAAACCTTTTCATATAAAAAGCTATTTATATGTTGAGTAGTTAATATAAATTATATATTATAGTTATATTTTGAATAACTAATTTTTATAGTTGAGCATTATATACTAAAATATTAATTATACTACTCCAATCTTATTAGCCTTTCCGTTTTAAAATTAACAATATTTTTATACTAATACATTATGTTTGGACAAAACCCTAAAAGGCCAGCCATATTTAATGATGGAACTAGTCTAGAAATCAAAAGTATTTTTAAGACTATTCAGGGAGAAGGACCTTTTGTAGGTATGCCTGCTGTTTTTATTAGGCTTGGTGGATGCAATCTTGCTTGTAATTTCTGTGATACCGACTTTGAAGATTTTAATATATTAACTATTAACAATATTATCGAAGAAGTTGTAAAACTGGCAACTAATATCAAGCTAGTGGTTATAACTGGTGGTGAGCCTTTTCGTCAACCTATAGAATTATTGTGCTATAAATTAGTAGATTTGGATTATATAGTGCAAATTGAAACTAATGGCACATTATATCGTGATCTTCCAGATAAAGTCCATATAGTTTGCTCACCAAAAGCTGGGAAAAATGGTTATGCACTATTGAGAGATGACTTACTATCTCATATTAATGCCCTGAAATTTTTGGTGGCTAAAAATATACCCAAATACTCTAACATACCAGAAGTAGGACAAAGCAAGTATAATATACCAGTATTTATTCAGCCTATGGATCAAAATAATCCGTTACTAAATAAAGAAAATGAACGGTTAGCTATTGATTTGGCCATTAAGTATGGTCATCGCCTTTCCTTGCAAACTCATAAGATTTTGGGTATTGAGTGATTATATATTTATTCACCTAAAATTATCCCCCCTACCATAACTTCATTAAAAATTTCATTCCAACGTATTTTATGCTCGTATTTAATAGCTCTATCAACCTCTACTAACGAAACATATTTGTCTACAAAATTTGATGTATCTTGTAATAAACGTAAATAATATTTTATTGTGTCAATAATACCATTAACGATAACCTGACAGCCATGTAAGATTTTAATTTTTTGAATTATGTCATTAATAGCATCAAATTCTGATGCGGTTAACTTTAAATTTGATAAAATGTAATATCTTTGAATTTTAGTAATCCGAAATTTGTCAAATGCAATTTGCACGGTCTCTTTAGTGATTAGCCTATTCCACTTAACCTCTATACCTTCAAGAACTTGATTGTTTTTATCAAATACTTCAATATCCCCTATAGCACCACTTCGTAGATCAGATGATGTATGACTTTCAAGTTGAGCCAATTTACATGAATTAAATCTTTTAACCTCATCAATAAAACATTTATATATTGCATAAATTGCTAATACTGGCAACCTACTTGCTCCAAAACCATCTTTGTATTTATACGAAAAATGCTTTTCAAGAATATAAATTGCATTAGCAATCGTTATCTCCGTTGGACGAACTAGATTAACCCGCTTCTTTTCCCTTTGAATTAAAAGTTGCTTAAAAATATACTTAAGAGTTACTTCTGCTGAATATTTATTAACTTCTAATTCATTAAGAATTAATAAAAAGGCTTCGGCGACTTCTTTTGGTGATATTCTTCCCTTGTAGTCTAATATATATGGATAAGGTTGCTCAAGAGAACGAGTTAGCCAACCACTTTCAGACATTGATGGAAATTCATATTTTCTTAAAAATGGAGTAACATATTTTGTATCAAAGCTTCTACCAAAATATCCATTTTGCATACTTGATTGATGGTATCTAACATCCTGAGAAGGATGAAAATATTTGTATACTACACAGCACCCCCTTACTACGCTCTGAATTATCTAATATAATATCCAATCTACTTTTAATACTATCTTCTATAAAGAAATCAGACTCAACTGAAACTTTTTCCAAGATAGCAGCTAATTCTTTTCCATATTCCATAATAAACTCAATAAATCACAGTAATTGTTCAACTATAGCTTCTCCTATAATTCTTACCTTTGGAATACATACAGAATTTCCAACTTGTTTATATAACGCAGATATTGGAGATTTTAGTTTATAGTCCTCAGGAAATCCCATAATTTTAAAACACTCATTTATTGTTAGTTTTCTTACACGTCCATTATCGAGTAATATCCAATAACGCCCCGAAGTTTCTTGCGATGATAACGTTGGGTGCGTACCTTCAATTGAATATATTCTGTTTGGTTGTTTGTGAACTCTAGATAAATGCTCAGTTCCCTCCCTAACTCCTTTAATTCTTATCTTTTTATTCCTATATCCACAAAATATTAAACCACTTTGTTGTCTAGTTGGATTCTCTATAATTTTATATTCATCTGATTCTAGAAATTCAAAATCCCCTTCTTGATCCAAAATATCATGAATTTTTATACTTTTTTGTTTTTGAAGCTTAGAAAAATTAAACTTACCGTTTAAACTTGCAATAATAATTAATCTTTCTCTATTTTGCGGGACTCCAAAATTTTTTGCATTTAGTATATTGTAAGAAATATTATAGCCTATCTTATTAAGGTTTGATATGATATGTTGCAATGTCTCACCATTGTTATGATGTAATAAATGCTTCACATTCTCTAGCATTACAACTTTAGGCTTTAAATGACTTACGATATTAAATATTGATTCAATTACACTTGCACGTTCATCTTTTAATCCCATTTTTTTACCTGAAATACTAAAGGGTTGACAAGGAAATCCTGCACATAAAACATCACACTCCGGTATATCATTTGGATCTATTGTTTTGATATCTCCAGCTGGAATTTCTCCAAAATTTTCTTTATACATTTTTTGGCAATGTTCATTTATTTCGCATGAAAAAAGACACTTTCCACCTATTGACTGCAACGCAATCCTAAACCCTCCAATCCCAGCAAATAAATCAATGAAAGAAAATTTGTACATTTGTAAATCAGTTTTTATAAACTTTATATTAAACAACTTAACCACAGCCTCAATATATAATTTTTATATTCTATCGTCTATCAACTCTTGAAATCATAGCAGTATATTTATTTTTCCATATTAACTTCATCACTTATCCCCCTCCTCTAATTCCTTATTATATAATTTATAATATTCCGCTTTATTGTCCATAAGTTGTGAGTGAGTTCCTTGTTCAAATATCATGCCAGATTTCATAACAACTATATGATCAACATCCTTAATGCTCGATAAACGATGTGTTATAATTAGGGTGGTTTTATTCTCACGAATATTTACTAAAGAATTTAGAATTAATCGCTCAGAATTTTGGTCTAACGAGCTTGTTGCTTCATCCCAAACTAAAATTGCCGCTGATTTCAAAAAAGCTCTAGCTATGGCTAAACGCTGACGTTGTCCACCTGAAAGTGTTGAACCTTGATTACCAATTATCGTGTCGTACTCTGCTGGAAGGTGTGAAATAAATTCATGAGCATCAGCATATTTTGCCGCTATAATAATCTGATCACGAGTTGCATTTGGATTACCATAAGCAATATTTTCTGCAACACTAGTGTCAAATAATGTAGTATCTTGAGTTACTAAAGAAATTTGCTGCCTTAAAGAGTCAATCCTTATATCTTTAATATCATAATTATCAATTAAAATTTGTCCGCTAGTTGGGTTATAAAATCTTACTAATAAATTAGATAACGAAGTTTTGCCACTGCCAGAACGTCCAACAAAAGCTGTAGTTTTCCCTGGCATTATTTTTAGATTAACGAGCTTTAAAGCTACTTTATTATTAAATTTTAGCTCGACATTGTTAAAAATTATTTGTGGATTAACTAACTGAACATTTTGAGCATTTACACTATCTTTAATAATAGGCTCAGTATCTAGAATACTAAAGACTCTTCTTGTTGCAGCAATCCCCTCTTGTAAGTTTACATTTAAAGAAACTAAGCTTTTAAAAGGCCTATAAGCTGCAAGAAAGGCAGTAATAAAAGCAAAAAATGCTCCTGGTGTAGTTTCTCCTTTTATGACTAACAACCCACCATACCAAATAAGCCCTCCAACTGTGATACCACTTAATACTTCCATGATTGGTGAGACCAATGCATCCAATTTTGCAGTCTTCTTTAGAAAACGTAAAATATTACTAGAGAGCAATAAAGCTCGATTGCTTTCAATCTTCTCTCCTAAAAAGGACTTAACAATTTTAATTGACTGAAAAGTTTCATCTAACCTAGAAGTATAATTAGCTAATTCCTCTTGAGCTTGCCCTGATATTCTACGAATTTTTTTTCCTAATTTCTGTATTGGATAAATTGCTAGGGGAAATGCTAGGAATACAATACAAGACAACCCAGGTTCTAACTTAAACATCACTATGATAAGGCCTACTACTGTCAAAAAATGTTTGGCACATCCTACTAGTAAATTTGACACAGCACTACGCATCATGGAAATATCGTTAGTAAAACGTGATATTAAACGCCCCGATGATTGAGATTGAATAAAGAGAATGTCGGCAAACAATAAATGCTCATACATCTTAATTTGTAGATCAGTTAAAATCCTCTGACCAACAAATTTAATTAAATAATTTGAATAATATTCAGCAATACCTCTAACAGAAAAAGTTATTATTACCATTAAAGGCACAAAGAGTAACATTTGACGATTGCCTGTTAAAAATATTTGATCAATAGTTGGTTGCACTAAATTAACGCTATAAGCACCACACACAGCCGAAATTACCATACAAAATACTGCTATGCCGATCTGTTTGAGATATGGCTTTATATAATCAACTATTAACCTTCTTAAAGTATTATAGGCACTATAGTCATAATTTATTAGATTATGTTTTTTTTGCAAAATTCTCTCCTTCAGTTTGGTAATTTGTTATAACGTTTGTACTATACAGATAAATTACTGTACTGAACAATATTAATAACAATAGCAGAAAAAATCCTAGCACTAAGAATATTGAATTAAAATATTGCCACAATAACATACAAAAAAATGGTGTTGTTGACGAAACTATCATGCCACCAAGTGAATGCGATAGGCTACACATTCTAGCCCTAATATTAGTAATGAATAGAGATTGGACAATAACTTGTAATGGTACTACATAAAATGGAGCGAGTGCTATAAGAATGATAGGGAAGTAAATCACAAAGATTTCTTTATATAATAGAAACTGTACAATAATTATAACTAACAAACTTAATGATAACGATGTAATAATTTGTTTTTTAGGATAAATCCTATCGGATAAAAAACCAGAAAACACTGACATAATAGCATAAATGGTTATTAAGACTATATTGATAATTTGAGCTTGATTGCTATTCATAAGTAACGCACTTTTTGCTGCAAAGACTCCCCAAAAAATAATTAAAAAATGGTAAATACCTCCTATGCAACCACTTATTAATATTGCTATGATAAATCTGCCAAATGAATTTTTTATAATCTTTCCTAAATCAAAAAAGTTATAATCTATAGATTTATGATCCTTTTTAGACTTTAAAAACTCCTCACTTTCACGAAAATAGTGCCTTAGACTTATGATAAATAAACCAAAGATTCCACCAATAATAAAATTTGCCCGCCATAAATGAGACATTTGTTCAAACTTTGTCGAAAAATGATAAATTGCTGCAGCAAGCAATGCCCCAACCTGAGTACAAAATGACACGATACCATAAGTATAATTTTTATGCCTACTTCCCACCTTTTCTACAACATAAATTTTTATTGCATCACCCTCCCCTGCCAAACTCATTAAAAATGTCATACGACAAAATATTAAAATTATTGTAGCATACATACCAATTTTATCAAAATTAGGGGTTAATCCTATAAGAATTGTAGAGATAGTAGCCAAAAATACTGAAATTTTAACTGATACAACTCTACCATATTTATCACTGATAAAACCAAAAATGATCGAGCCTATGGGACGAGCTATTACAGCTATGCTGAATATAGCAAAAAATAATAATATCTGCCTATCATTTGATCCTAGAGGTAAAAAATTCTTGGATAGAGCTGCTGCCGAGAGACCAAAAAGAGCATAATCATAATAACGCACAATTGTTGTAAAAAAAGCAATTAGGAATGCCGGTCTTGTCATACATCTAGACCTATTATTTTTGTCATAGTATAATTTTTATGGATATTCAAAGACTATACTGATTTTTCTTCAAAATACAATCAACAGCCATTGAAGAGTGCAAGGTATACTCAGCTACTTTAAACCATATTCTGCTATTATTATATTAATTACAAGAGTTTTTATCGTCTTAAAGTTAAGTAAATGGTACTTATTTTTTAGGAATCACTCTTAAAAGGCATAATTTTCTAATTATTTCCTGCTACTCAGAAAAAACTTGATCATCGAGTGTAAAATTATATAATAAGCAAAATGTGGATATTGAGTTTTTTCTAGAACAATGTGAAAGGTGATACAAAGATAATCCTAGCAATATCCAATTAGTGGAGATAGAAAAAATGTCTAAGCAAATTAACACTTTACAGGAGGCACTTACCCATTATCAACAAACTTGCGGTACATTCAATGTGACTCTTGGTGAAGAGGATGAAAATGGCGTATTAAAAAGTTATATATATACAGAGAGATTTCGTGCTGAGTCTTTATATACCACAGAAAATGATTTTGCAAATTTCCCGGATAAAATTAAACAATTATTTAATTTTATGTCTGCAGATCCTGTTATAATGGAACGTTCTGCAACAGGAAAAGTAAGCGTAGAAGAATTTGTAGAAAGAGTTCATGAGCAAAGCTTTTTGTGGAACAATGGTTATTCATTTGCCACTTTTATAATTACAGATGAATCTAACGATGCAGTTGTTGGATCTGAAGTGATAAGTGATGGCAGTAAAGATCATGCAGGGGAAATTGCTTATTCGTTTAATCAAGAATATCGCAGGAGTAATACAAAAAAATATGTAGGATATGAGAATGTTGGTGCGTTAATTTTGGGATATGGTCAAGAGTTAGCAAAAAAACAAGCTTACGTAAATAAAACTTATGATGAACAATTAAAAAAATTTGTTGGAGGTGAAATTTTTACTACAGTTGAGGCCACAACGTCAATAACTAATATCGCTTCTAAAACAATACTAGAACGTTTAGCTTTTAAACCATTTGGTGAGCATAAAGACGAGGTATGTAAATTTGAATTACACTACACTAGTGAAATGGACGCACCTTTAACTGGTGATACAGAGGTAGTTTTGGAATGGCAGCAATGACATACGACGAGTAGGTATTTATCCCATAACTGTTGAAATTATGCATAATTTTTGGTTACAATGTATTATATTTTTTCACTTTCAACAGTTATGGAAGCAATCCAAGAAAGTGATTTTTGCTTAGTTGTGTTTATGCACTCCTTGCTAATAGACGAAGTAATGATAGTCGGGTATAGTCAATTGATAAGAATTTGGTAACGTCGTCTTCGATCGCTCGCCTATTATCTATAGGCTTCGCTCCATCGTTCCTGCTATCCAATTCTCCTGAATTGACTATAGTTATAGCTTTCATGTTAATTTTCTATTCTTGAGTATATACATTAATGCAAAAAAAGAAAATGTTAGTTATATGTGGACCTACCGCTAGCGGCAAGTCTTATTTGGCACATTATTTAGCTAAAATATATAATGCTGAGATAGTTAACTGTGATTCTATGCAGATATATAGGCAGATTCCTATTATTACTGCCTCGCCATCACAAACATACCGCAATGAGATTCCTTATCATCTTTATAATTTTTTATCTATAGATCAAAAATTTTCAGTAATACAATATATAAATTATGCTCTTGAAAAAATTACAAACATTCGTAGTAGAGGCAAGCTACCAATAATTGTTGGCGGTACTGGGTTATATATTAATTCATTACTTTTTGGTTATAATGAAATACCATCAATATCTCCTAAAATTAGGCAATATGTTAGAGAGCTACACTCTAAGATTGGTTCGACCCAGTTTTTTAATAAACTAAAAGAGCTAGATAGACTGGCTAGCCAAAAGTTACACGAATACGACACTCAAAGGGTTATAAGAGCCTATGAAGTATTTATGGAAACCGGACAATCTATATTTGCTTTCCAAAGCTTACAAAATAAATCTATTCTTCCAGCATTTGATTTTAAGGTAATTTTTCTACATCCAAAGAGAGAATTTCTTTATCAAACATGTAATACTAGGTTAGAAAAATTATTTAATGAAGGAGCAATTGAAGAAGTAGCACAAATTAAAAAAGATTTTCCTGATATATATTCTTCTGCAATAAAAACCATTGGTCTACAGGAAATATTATGCTATTTAGATAATGAAATTACTTTGCAACATGCCATAAATTTAGCACAAATTAAAACTAGGCAATATGCAAAAAGGCAAATTACTTGGTTCAAAAACCAAATAAAAGACAAGATAACTCTAGAATATTCTAATAATCAGCAATTTGAAGAGTTGATTATTGATTTGGA